>JAUIDW010000115.1 GCA_030428395.1 bacterium
CGTCGACCTGGGTGTCGACGATGGTGGGGAACGGGTTCCACCCGCGCTTCTCGGCGGCCGCGCGGATCGAGTCGTACATCCGCTGGCGGCTGTCGTCGGTGAAGAAGGAGGACAGCTGGCGGACGTCCGACGCGCCCCAGGCGGCGAGGAACCGGTCCAGGGTGGGCTCGAACGGCGGGACGGGTAGCTTCACGTCGAGCACGGTCCAGCGCTGGCCCTCGCGGTGCCAGGCGACGGACATGGGCATGCCGGCGAGGTCGTAGTCGACCCAGGTGCGGTCGCCCCCCTCGCGCCGCTTCCCGTCCGCGATCGGCGGCCAGTGACCCTCCCAGCCGTGGCCGGCCAGGCGCCCCTGGAGGCGACGCGAGTAGGCGGTGCGGACGCGCTCGTCGAAGGCCTTGCGGACGCCCACGAGACTGGAGGAGTTCCAGGCGGACTCGAACTCCGCCACGGCGTCCGACAGGACCTGCGGGCGCACCTGCTTCAGGACGTGCGTGGTGCCCAGGGCGCTGGCCAGGACGAGGATGCCGGCGCCGACCGCCGAGATCTTCCAGGCGCGCAGCGCCGCGCGGTGCATGGCGCCGAGCAGGCGGCGGTGGCGCTGGGCCGGCGTCCGGTTGTGCAACGAGCGCCGCGTCCGCGCGCTCGCGTGGTGCAGGATGTAGCGGTCCTTGTGCGCCTCGATCAGCTGGTGGAACCGGAACGTCGGCAGCACCGCGCTCCACGCGAGCACCGCCAGGACGCCGGCGACGAGGAACGCCAGCCCGAACGGGTTGGGCCCGACGAGGTGCACCAGGGCGGCCACCGTCGCCATGGCGGCGATGGCCACGGTCCACGCGAACGGGTGGAACAGGATCTGGATGGCGCCCATCAGCATGAGCGCGCCCAGCGCGGTCGTCAGGACGACCACCACCACGCCGCCCGTGCGGGGCACCTCCGGACGCGCCAGGGCCGCGACCGCCAGCAGGGCGGCCAGGCCGTAGCCGACGGCGCCGAAGCGGTACAGCAACGCGACCGCGTTGATGCGCTTGTAGGCCTGCTTCAGCTCGCGGTTGGCGGAGTGGCGCAGCCAGTCCTCGTCGCCCTCCCCGCCGACGGCCGCGGGGAGCTCGTAGCCGCACTCCTCGCAGACCGGGGTGGACTCGGGCTGGACGGCGCCGCAGCCGTCGCAGGTGATGGTGCCCTCGATCGAGAGTTCTCCCTCGCCGCCTTCCGGCGACCCGCTCGCTGCACTTCTCAGCATCGGCATCTCCGCGCTCCCTGGGTCCCTGGAGCCGCGCACACCGTAGGCGGACGCTGGCGCAGTCGCCAAGGGCGATAGTGCGTAGGCCGGGGGGGGCGATCGACGGGGGGCCGGCGGACGAGCTTCGACCGCCAGCGCGACCCGGGCTATCGTGACCCCCGGGCCGCCCCCCGGCCCGCACGGCCGTGCTCCTGCGCCCCTACGATCCCACCGACCTCGCGGCCGTCGCCGGGCTCTTCACCTCCGCCGTCCACGCCCTGACCGGGGCGCACTACGACGCCGCCCAGCGCGAGGCCTGGGCCCCCCGACCGCCCGACCTGGCCGCCTGGCGGACCCGCCTCGAGCCCCTGGACGTCCTGGTCGCGCAGGACGACGAGGGTCTCGCCGGCTTCGTCGCCACCGCGCCCGCCGGCCGGCTCGAGCTCCTCTTCGTCGCACCCCACCGCGCACGCCGCGGCGTCGCGACCCGGCTCTACGTCGCCGCCGAGGCGGCCCTGGCCGTCCAGGGCGCCCGCACCATCACGACCGAGGCCAGCGACGCCGCACGCCCCTTCTTCGAGCGCCAGGGCTTCCTCCCCGTCGAGGACCAGACCGTGACCCGCGCGGGCGTCCACCTGCACCGCACGGCGATGCGCAAGGATCTCTGACGCACCGACCCGAACGGCGCGCGGCGGGGCGAGTCGGGTCCGGCCGTGCCGCGACGGGTTCGGTCGTGCCGCGACGGGTTCGGCCGTGCCGCGACGGGTTCGGCCGTGCCGCGACGGGTTCGGCCGTGCCGCGACGGGTTCGGCCGTGCCGCGACGGGTTCGGCCGTGCCGCGACGAGGTGCTGCGCGACGCGCCCGGTCCGGTCGAGCCGCGCCGGGCCGGCGCCTACTCCGCGGCCTCGCGGCGTGAGGAGAGCTTGCCGAAGCGGCGCTCGAGCACGCGCTGGATCTTCTCCAGGGCCCCCCGGAACGCGTCCCGCACGCCCTCGTCCGAGTGGTCCGCGGCCACCGGATCCAGCCCGCGCGGACGCGCCTCGATCATGCAGCGCTTGTCGACGCCACCCTTCTGCGCGTTGAGGTCCTGGACGTGGACCTCGACGCGCGTCAGGCGCTCGGCGTGCGACCGGAGGGCGTCGGCGACGCTGTCCTCGATCTGCGCGAAGAGCTCGTCGGAGATCTGCTTCTGGGGATCGTTGATCTGGATCTGCATGCGTTCTTCCTGCCGGGAGCCCCGCACTCCTGCGGGCCCCGGCGGTGGCGGGGGGGCTGGAGGGCGGGGCATTCTCCACCCGGTGGGGTCTCGCCGACAAGGTGAATCCCGTGACCTGACTGGCTTCCGTGTGGAAGCCGGATCTCGGTTCCCGCCGGATCCCCTGCAACCGCCGGCGCTTGGAGCAGTCACCTCCCCGCCGAGGGCCCCTTCACCCCCTCGGTGAAGGTGATTGCCCGTGTTCGAGCCCCCGCGCTGCCCGTACCGCTCTTGCCCCCGACACCTCGACCCTCGGCCCCACTTCCACCACCGACACGGGTCCTATCACCCCAGGTGCCGGCCGCGCTCGGTACCGCGCTTCCGATGTCGCACCTGCCGCCGGACGTTCTCGCGGCAGTCCTTCCGGATGGACTACCGCGACCACCGTCCGCACCTCAATCCACACCTCTTCCGCCTGCTCGCCTCGGGCCTCGGCATCCGACAGTCGTCGCGCCTGCTCGGCCTCAGCCTGCGCTGTACCGAGCTCAAGTTCCGCAAGCTCGCCCGACACCTCTGGCGCCTCAACCTGAACCTGCGAGCGCCCCTCCCGCCAGGCTCCCGCCTGCAACTCGACGAGCTCGAGACCTACGAGTGTCGCCGGCGGACGCGCCCGCTCAGCGTCCCCGTCGTGATCGAGGCCGAGTCGCGCTTCATCGTGTGGGCGGAGTCGGCCACGATCCGGCCGCGCGGGAAGATGACCCCGGCACGGCTGAAGGCCCTCCAGGAGGACGAGGAACGGCTCGGGAAGCGGATCGACCGCTCGCGCAAGAGCGTGAAGCGGGCTTTCAGGAGGGCGGCCGAGTTCGCTACTGGACTCGAGACCGTGGTGCTGCAGACCGACGAGAAGACGAGCTACGTCGGCATGGCTCAGAGGGCTTTCGGGAGGCACCGGCTGGTCCACGAGACGACCAGCAGCAAGCTCGCGCGGATGACCTGGAATCCGCTCTTCCCGATCAACCACACCGAGGCCATGGCCCGGGACCTGGTCGGCCGGCTGCGACGCGAGTCGTGGCTCGTGAGCAAGAAGAAGCGCTACCTGAACCTGGGGCTCGCGGTGTTCATGGCGTACCGCAACTTCGTGCGGCGGCGGTTCAACTGGGACGCGGTCTCGCCGGCTCAAATGCTGGGGCTGGCGTCGCGGCGGCTGGGGTGGGGGCAGCTGCTGACATGGCGGCAGGACTGGCTGGGTCGGAGTCTGCACCCGTGCTGGCAGGGGGCGGGCACTTCGCGTCCATCGGGGATGTCCTAGGCTGGATTCGGAAGGGACTACGATCAGGGACCCCCTCCCGCGAGTCCACACGGAAGCCAGTCAGCTCAGATAGACTCCGCCGGTGGCGCCCGTGGTCCCCCTCCCCCCGCTCTCCCGCCGGCTCGTCGCGACGTCCGCGCTCGCGGCGGCGCTGCTCCTGGCGAGCTGCGCGCGCCTGCCCGAGCGCCCCAACGTCCTGATCGTCACGATCGACAGCCTGCGGGCCGACCGCGTGGCCTCGCCGGGCCGCGCGACCACGCCGCACCTCGACGCGCTCGCCGCCGAGGGCCTGCTGTTCACCGCCGCCGTCACGCCGCGCGCGAAGACCACGCCGGCCCTGGCCTCCCTGCACACCGGCCTGTACCCCCACGACCACGGCGTGCGCGACCTGGCCATGCCGCTGAACCGCGGCGTCCCGCTGCTCGCGGAGTCGTTCCGGCGGGACGGGTACCGCACCGCGGCGATCGTGGGCAGCTTCGCGCTGCGCACCGACCAGGCGGGCCTCGCGCGCGGGTTCGACGCGTGGGTCGAGGACCTGCCGGAGGTCCGGGGCGTCGCGCCGCTGGAGGTGCGCGAGCGCGGCGCGCGCTCGCTGACCGACGGGGCCCTGCGGGCGCTGGGCCTGGCGACGGGGCGCTCCGCGGACGGAGCCGGGCCCACCCGGCCGTTCGTGCGCCGCGACCGGCCCTGGTTCCTGTGGCTGCACTACGCCGACCCGCACGGCCCCTACGAGCCGCCGCCCGAGCACGTCGTCGAGCCGGACGCCGCCGAGCCCCTCGAGCCCTCGCCCGGCTCGACCGACCCCGGGGACCGCGCGCCGTCGATCGCGCCGTGGAACGCCCACGGCGCGCGGCTCGCCGACGGGCGCATCGACGCGGCCCACGCGCGCGCCCTGTACGACGGCGAGGTCCGCCACGTCGACGCGCAGCTCGGCCGGCTGCTGGACGCGCTGCGCGACGCGGACCTGCTGGCGGGCACGCTGGTGGTGGTCACCGCGGACCACGGCGAGAGCCTGGGCGAGCACGGCACCTGGTTCGACCACGGCGAGGACACTTACGACGCCACGTGCCGCGTCCCGCTGGTCGTGGCGCTGCCGGACACGCTGGACGCGCCGGCGGAGGCGCGGACGGGCGTGCGCGACGCGCCCGTCTCGCTGGCGGACCTCGCGCCCACGGTGCTCGAGCTGGCCGGGCTGCGCCCGCTGCGCTCGACGCTCGGGCGCTCGCGCGTCGTCGGCGTGTCGCGCGCGGAGCAGATGCTCGGCGGCGAGCCCCCCCGGCGCGGCCGGGCGGTGTTCTGCGAGACGCTCGAGCGCTCGGAGGAGGCGCGCGCGCTGGAGACGAAGGCGGTGCGCCTCGGCGACTGGAAGCTGCACCGCCGCTTCGAGCTGTTCGTGTCGCCCCAGGAGCTGGGCAAGAAGCAGCTCGCCCGGGCCGCCGACGAGCTCTACGACCTGCGCGCGGACCCCGGCGAGCGCGTCGACCTGGGCGCCGCGGTCCCGCCGGACGCCCCGTGGGACGAGCTGCAGCAGGAGCTGGATCGCTTCGTCGCCGCCGACGCGCGCTTCGCCGAGCTCGGGGCCGAGCTGCAGCGCCGGCGCGAGCGCCTCGAGCGCGTGGACCCCGACACGCTGCGCGCCCTGCAGGCGCTGGGCTACTAGCCGGCGCGCGGCGCGAGAAGTCGCGCCGGGTGGCAGGGGGGGTGGTGGGAGAAGTGGCTACCCCGCAAGGACTCGAACCTTGAATGACTGGACCAAAACCAGTTGTGTTGCCAATTACACCACGGGGTAACCGGACGTCCCGGCGGGCTTGCCGCGGGACGCGAACGAGAAGGTTAGCGCGCCGCCCGCCGAGGTCAATCGTCCGCCGGGGGCGGAGCCGGGAGGTGCCTCCGGACGAGGTCCAGGGCGGCGTGGGCGGCGAAGAGCCGCACGGAGTCCCGGTCGACGGGCGGGAAGCGCAGCGCCCGGGTGACGACCTCCCCGCGGTCCCACAGGCCGAAGCAGACCGTGCCCACGGGCTTCGCCTCGGTGCCCCCTTCCGGGCCCGCCACGCCGGTCGTCGAGACGGCCAGGTCCGCGCCGCTGCGCGCCGCCGCGCCCGCGGCCATGGCGGCCGCCACGGGCTCGGAGACGGCCCCGAAGCGCTCGAGCAGGGCGGGCTCGACGCCGAGCTGACCCTCCTTCATGGAGTTGGCGTACGTCACCCAGCCGCCGAGGAAGCTCGCGCTGACCCCGGGGACGCGCGTCAGCATCTCCGCCACGAGCCCGCCGGTGCACGACTCGGCCGTGGCGACGGTGCGCCCGGCCGCCCGCAGCGCCGCGGCGACGGCGACCTCCGGCCGCGCGTCGGTCTCGCTGTAGACGTGGTCGGCGAAGCGCGCGCGGAACTCCTCGACGCGCGCGCGCAGCCCGGCGTCCGCGCCCTCGCGGGTCCCCGCCCGCGCGGTCAGCGTGACCGTCAGGATGCCGGTGTGCGACGTGACGCCCATGCGCGGGACGGCGTCGCGGCGCATCCACTCGCCGGCGCGCTCGCCGAAGTCGCTCTCGCCGAGGCCCATGAGGTGGAAGCGGTGCACGGAGATGGCCTCGACGCGCCCGCACGTGCGCTCGAGCCACGGGAGCAGCTCCTCGTCGAGCAGCACGCGCATCTCGCGCGGCGGCCCCGGCAGGCACGCCAGCATGCCGCCGTCGATCCACACCCGGAACCCGGGCGCGGTGCCGACGCGGTTGGGGATCACCTGCGCGCCGGCGGGGAAGTCGGCCTGGCGCAGGTTGGCCGCGGGCATGTCGCGACCGCGCGCGTCGAAGTAGGCCCGCACGGCCGCCTCGGCCTCCTCGGAGCGCACCAGCGGCACCCCGCCGGCGCGCGCGGCCGCGCTGCGCGTCACGTCGTCGAGCGTCGGGCCCAGCCCGCCGGTCGACACGACGATCGGGAAGTCGCGGCAGAGCTCGTAGAAGAGCGTCTCGAGCTGCCCCTCGTCGTCGCCCACGACGGCGATGCGCTCGGTCTCGATGCCGAGCTCGAGCAGCCGGCCGGCGATCTCGGCCGAGTTGCGGTCGGTCGTGACGCCGGTCAGGAGCTCGTCGCCGATGGCGACCACCGCGGCCCGGCGGCGCTCGGGGATCACGTCGCGGCCCCCTCGCGCGCCGGCTCCTCGACGATCGGCTCCTTCTCGAAGAAGCGCGCGGCCCAGAGCCCCAGCTCGAAGAGCAGCACCATGGGCCCCGCCATCAGCAGCTGGGTGATCGGGTCGGGGGGCGTCAGCACCGCGCCCGCCACGAAGGCGGCGACGATGAAGTGCGGGCGGTACCGGGCGAACGTGCTGCGGCGCACGAGGTCGACGCGGACGAGCGTCGTGACGACCAGCGGCAGCTGGAACACGAATCCCAGCGCCAGGACCAGCCCGGAGAGGAACGTCAGGTACTCCGAGAGCCGCGGCATGAACTCGAACTGCTCGATCGGCGAGGCCGAGGCCAGGAAGTACATGCCGTAGGGGATCAGCACGAAGTAGCCGAACACGGCCCCGGCCACGAACAGGCCGATGGAGGCCGGCAGCACGCCCATGACGATGCGCTGCTCGCGCGGGTAGAGGCCCGCCGCGATGAACCTCCACAGCTGGTAGAGCAGCACCGGCGCCCCCACCACGAGCGCGAAGAAGAGCGAGATCTTCAGCGCGTAGACGAAGTACTCGGGGAACGCCATGACGGCCACGCGGCGCGTCACGGTGTACTCCGGCCGCAGGTTGCGGTCGTCGGGGTCGTTGCTCTGGAAGTAGGTGGCCCGTTCGGTGCCCGGCTCGTCGCGCAGGCGCGCCTCGTACTTCTCGACCTGGTCGTGGTCGATCCAGTCCAGCACCTGCACCAGCGGCCGGCGCACGACGTCGTCGATGCGCTCGTGGAAGCCCCAGCCGACGAAGAAGGCGACCACGATCACGACGGCCCCGCGCAGCACCCGCTTGCGGAGCTCCGCGAGGTGGTCCCCGAGGGACATGCGGGTGGACTCGAACGGGTCCTGTTCCGCGGCCATGGGCGCATCCTAACGTCGCGCGGGAACGGGGGTCACGCCCGCGCGGGCGCCGTGTGGGACCGAGCCCAAGAAGAGAGCCGCCGGCACCCAGGGGCGCCGGCGGCTCGCGTTCGTGGGGGCGCGGGGCCTAGTACCGGAAGTAGTTGTACAGGTCCTGGAGCGCGACGATCTGCACGCCCTGCGCCTCGGCGTTCTTGTAGATCGGCAGGTCGGTGGGCTTGAGCGGGTCCTCGTAGGGCTCGCCCTCCTCGTCGGTGTAGAGCTCCGAGCCGACGATCAGGTAGTCCGTGGTGAGGTCGAGGTCGGCCTGCACCTGGATGCCGATGCCGGCGAGCAGCGCGCTGAGCTCGCGCTCGTTGTAGCGGCCCGAGAAGCGGCCCACGAGCACGGCCTGGCGCACCGCGCGCGGGTCGAAGACGGGGTTGTACAGCTCGTCGCCCTGGACGACCGGGTCGAAGCGGTCCACCAGGTTGAAGAAGGACACCCGGGCCATGTCGGTCTGGACGTCGGTCACCTCGGCCCAGCCCTTGAGGCGGCCGGCGCGGTCGCCGTCGGTCACGCGGAAGCGCATGCCCGGCGCCAGGCGGTGCTTGCGGCCCAGGTCGATCCAGCCGGCGGAGTTGTCGGCGGCGACCTGCAGGACGCTGCCGTCGGCCTGCTCGGGCTCGTTGGGCAGCTCCAGGGTCTTCTTCATCTCGTTGAAGCGCGCCGCCCAGAGCTGGCGCTCCTCCTCGTGCATGCGGGCCACGTTCTCGAGCTCCGCGCGCAGCTGGCGGACCTCGGAGTCCAGCTCGCTGCTCTGGTCGCGCAGGTTCGTGATGCGGTCCTCGAGCTCGCTCTGCTTCTGCGTGGCGTTGTCCGCCTCGTCCTGGATCTGCCGGTTCAGGTCGGCGATCTGCGTGTCCTTCTGCGAGCTGGCGTCCCGCAGGGACTGCTCCAGGGCCTTCTTCTCCGCGTCGACGCGGGCCAGGTCGTCCTTGAGCTGCTGGATCTCGCGCCCGCGGGCCTTGTACGCCGACTCGACGGCGGGCAGCGCGGCGGCGAGGTCCTTGACGTCGTCGCCCAGGTCGGGGAAGGACGCCTTCAGGTTGTCGAACCCGGTCTTCAGGGCGTCGACGTTGGTGCGCGGGGTGGCCGCGGCGGCGTCGTACCAGCCCACGGCCTCGGACAGCCCGGTCCAGCCCTCGGAGGCCTCGGCCTGGCGCTCGTCGGCCAGGTCGGCCTCCGCGAGCGCGTCCTGGAGCGCCTGGTCGGACTTGGCCTTGTCGTCGTAGGCGACGAACACCATGAACAGGGCCGCGATGATCACGACGACGGCGGCGATCAGCCAGACGAGGCTGACGCGGGCGGCTCCTCGCAGGTTGCGCTTCATGCAGGATCCTCGTGGGTGGCACCCCGTGGGGGTGTCTCTCGAGCGCTAGGGCACGCGTTCGGGCGCGGGCGGCCGCAGAGGGCCTCGCGCGGGGGCGGACAGGGACGCAGGGGGGCTTTACTTACCCGACCGGGCCTCGGCCCGGCAAGGTCTTTGTGCGGGGCCGCGGCCCGCTTGACGGCCCCCCTTCCCCGGCTACGCTGCCGGCGGCGAGGGGCCCCGGGCCGCGTCGCCTACCCCCGCGCGGGGACGCGGTAACGGCCCCCCCGCAGGCCTCTCCCGGGCCCCAGGATGCCGCCCTCGACCCCGTCCCCCACCCCCCGACCGGCCGCGCGGAGCCTCGTCCTCGGCGTCCTGGGGGGCATCGCCTCGGGCAAGTCGCGCGTGGCCGAGCTGCTGGCCGGAGCGCGCGGCCGGGTGATCGACGCCGACCGCTGCGCCGCGGCGGTCCTGGCCTCCCCGGCGGTCGTCGAGCGCATCCGCGCCCACTTCGGGGAGGAGGCCGTCGGACCGGACGGTCGGCCCGACCGCGCCGTCCTCGCCGCGCGGGTCTTCGCGGACCCCGGGGAGCGCCGCCGCCTGGAGGGCTGGATTCACCCCCCCGTGCGTGACATGATCTTCGCCGAGCTCGCCGAGGCGCGCTCTCGGGGCGCCAGCCCCGTCGTCCTCGACGTCCCCCTGCTCCTCGAAAACGACGAACACCACCACCTGGTGGCGGAGTGCGACGCGCTGGTCTTCGTGGACAGCGACCTCGCCGACCGCGACCGGCGCGCCGTGGCCTCCCGCGGGTGGGAGACCGGCGAGGTGGCCCGCCGCGAGGCGACGCAGATCCCCCTCGAGGAGAAGCGGCGCCGCGCGGACCACGTCCTCACCAACCGGGGCTCCCTGGAGGAGCTCGAGCGCTCCGCGCGGGAGCTGCTCCGGGTCCTGGTTCCGCAGTCCGACGGCTGAAGAGACCGTCCTGCCCTCGCCCGACACCCCCCGCTCACGCGGCCCGGTGACCCCACCCCCCCATGGCTCAAAACGTCTACAAGCGCCCCAAGCGCGCCCGGTTCAAGAAGCACGGCCCCAAGTTCCAGCGGGGCGGCCAGTTCGGCAACGACCAGGTCTGGATCGACTACGACAAGCTGCCCGCCGACCTCGACGAGGAGCAGATCGACGAGCTGGTCAAGGCCCTGCCGAAGAAGCGCAAGAAGGCCGACCCGACCCGCCACGACGCGCTGCAGGCCCTGACCCTGGCCGAGCTGCACGAGGTCGCCGAGGAGGAGAAGCTCGAGGACGTCGGCAACGTCAAGCGCGAGGACCTCGTCTTCGAGATCGCCGCCCACCGCCTGCGCAACCGGGTCCCGGTCCTGGCCGAGGGCGTCCTGGACCTGAACCCCGACGGCCACGCCTTCCTGCGCACGCCGCGCCGCGCCTACATGCCCGCCGGCGACGACGTGTTCGTGCCGCCCTCGCTCATCCGCCGCCACGGGCTGGTCAAGGGCATGACGCTCTCCGGCTCGCTGCGCCCGGCGCAGGAGGGCGAGCGCTACCTGGCCCTCGCCGACGTCGAGCGCATCGACCTGCACGAGCCCGAGGAGGCCGGCACCCGCGCGCCGTTCAAGGAGCTCGTCCCGCTGTACCCCGAGGAGCGCATCCTGCTCGAGGGCACCGACGAGAACCCGCTCGAGATGCGCATCGTGGACCTGATCACGCCCATCGGCCGCGGCCAGCGCGGCCTGATCGTGGCCCCGCCGCGCACGGGCAAGACCATCCTGCTGCAGATGCTGGCGCGCTCGATCGTCCAGAACGCGCCCGACGCGCACCTCATCATCCTGCTGATCGACGAGCGCCCCGAGGAGGTCACCGACTTCCAGCGCATGATCCCCGAGGGCAGCCGCGAGGTCGTCGCCTCGACCTTCGACGAGCCCGCCTCGCGCCACATCCAGGTGGCGGACATGGTCATCCACAAGGCCAAGTCCCTGGTCGAGGCCGGCGAGGACGTCGTCATCCTGCTGGACTCGATCACCCGCCTGGCGCGGGCCTGCAACGTCGAGGCGCCCAGCAACGGCAAGCTGCTGTCGGGCGGCATGGAGGCCACCGCGCTGCAGTTCCCGAAGCGCTTCTTCGGCGCCGCCCGCAACATCGAGGGCGGCGGCTCGCTGACCATCCTCGGCACGGCGCTGATCGAGACCGGCTCGAAGATGGACGAGGTGATCTTCGAGGAGTTCAAGGGCACCGGCAACATGGAGCTCGTGCTCGACCGGCGCCTCTCCGACCGCCGCATCTTCCCCGCCATCGACATCAACCGCTCCGGCACGCGCAAGGAGGAGCTGCTCTTCACCGAGGAGGAGATCCGCCGCGTCTGGATGCTGCGCAAGGTGCTGAACGAGCTGGACCCCGTCGAGGCGATGGAGATGCTCGTCCAGAAGATGCGCAAGACGCAGGTCAACGGCGAGTTCCTGATGACCATCGGGAGCTGACGCTCCCCCCGCCGGCCCCACCGCGTTGCGGCTCACGATCGCGATCGACACCTGGGGCCTGGTCGGGGGCACCGAGCGCTACGCGCGCGTCGCGGCGCCGCTCCTGCGCGACGCGGGCCACGACGTCCGCGTCCTGTGCGGCGCCGCGCTCGACCCGCCGCCCGACGGCGTGGCGCTGTGCGAGGTCCCCGAGGCCGCCGGCGAGGGGCTCGACCGCGCCGGCCGCGCGCGCCTGCGCGCACGCCTCGCGGAGGCGCCCGCCGACGTCGTGTTCGCGCTCACCGCGCGCAACCGCGGCGTGCTGGAGGAGCTGCTCGAGCACGCGCCGCTCGTGCGCTACGTCCAGGACCACACGCTGTTCTGCCCGGGGATGAACAAGCTCCACGAGGACGGCACGGCCTGCACGTCGCCGCTCGGCCTCGAGTGCCTGCGGCGCTACTTCCTCGCCGACGGCTGCACCGGCTTCAAGCCGGCGGCCTTCCCGCGCAAGCTGAAGAACCCGCTGGCGCGGCTGCTCGGACGCGAGCGCGACCTCGCGCTGCACCGCCGCGCCGCGCACCTGCTCGTCAACTCGCTGTACATGCGCGGCGAGCTCCTGCAGGTGGGCTTCCAGCCCGAGCGCGTCACGCACCTGCCGTACTTCACCGACTCGAACTCCGGGGCCGAGCCCGCCGGCGAGCTGCCCGCCGGCGTGCGCGCCTTCCTCGACGCGGGCGACGAGCCGGTCGTCGCCACGCCCGCGCGCCTGACGCTGCCGGACAAGGGCGTGGACTACCTGCTGACGGCGCTCGGCAAGGTGGCCGCGCCCTTCCGCGCCGTGATCGCGGGCAGCGGCCCGGCCGAGGACTGGCTGCGCGCGAAGGCACGCGACGAGGGCCTCGGCGAGCGCGTCCACTTCGCCGGCTGGCTCGACGCGCCGGCGATCGAGGCGCTGTACGCCCGCGCGCGCTGCGTCGCGTTCCCCTCGGTCTGGAACGAGCCCTTCGGGCTGGTCGGCCTCGAGGCCATGGCCCACGGCCTGCCGGTGGTCGCCTTCGACGTGGGCGGCGTGCCCGAGTGGCTCGCCGACGGCGAGACCGGCCTGCTGGCCCCGCGCCGCGATGCCGACGCGCTGGCCGCCGCGCTCGAGCGCCTGCTGTCCGACGCGGAGCTGTCCGCCCGCCTCGGCGCCCGCGGCCGCGAGGTCGCCGCCGAGCGCTACTCGCGCGCGGCCCACGCCGCGCGCCTCGAGCACGTGCTCGCGACCGCCGCCGCGCGCCCCTAGGGCCGCGGGCGCGCCGCGCCGCCGCCGGCGGTGCGCAGCAGGTCGCGGAACGGCGTCGCGGGCGACTCCGCGCGCCCGGCCAGCGCCTCGCCGGCGCTCTCGAGCGCGAGCGCGAACCACTCGAGCTCCTCGCGCCGCCCCAGCACCAGCGCCTCGGTCGCCCGCGCGCGCAGGGTGCGCAGGTGCTCCTCGAGCTCCGCGCCGTCGAGGTGCTTCCACTGGAACAGCAGCCAGTTGCGCTCGATCGTCGCGCGCACGAGCGCCGCGGGGACGTGGCGCGCGATCGTGCCGCGGTTGCGGTGCTCGACCACGCTGTCGTTGCGCAGCACGACCCGGCGGCCCTCGCCCCAGGCGCGCCAGGCGAGGTCGACGTCCTCGACGTAGAACGGCTCGAACAGGGCGTCGAAGCCGGCCGCCAGCAGCTCGTCGCGCCGCGCGAGCATCGCGCCGCCCAGGGCGAACGGCACGGGCACCTCGACGGGGTCGACGGGCACGTCGGACGCGGCCGGCGGCGCGGCCAGGCGCCACAGGCCCGCGCGGAGCTCCAGCGGCGCGGCGGACTCGACGCCGCCGTCGGGCAGCAGCACGCGGGGCGTCGCGGCGAACACCGCGGGGTCGCTGAGCGCCTCGACCAGCGGCCCCAGGAAGCCCGTACGCACGCGCAGGTCGGGGTTCATGGCGAAGACGAGCGCGCCGCGCGCCGCGGCGACGCCGTCGGCCAGCGCGCGCGCGAACCCGCCGTTGTGCTCGCGCGCGACGACGCGCACGCCGGGGAAGCGCGGCTCGCACCAGCCGGCGAGGAAGCCCGTCCCGGTGTCGTCGACGAGGACCACCTCGCCGTCGGCCGCGGCCAGCTCGTCCAGCAGCGGCGGCAGGTGCGCCGCCAGGAGGTCCAGGTCCGCCAGGGCCGGGACGACGCAGCTGACGGCGGTCACGGCCCCTCCTCCCCGCGCCAGCCCAGCAGGCGCCGGCCCACGGCGGTGCGCGCGAGCAGCCTCCGCGTCAGCGCGCCGCGCTCGACGAGGTCGTTCACCGCGGCCTCCATCTCGGCCCGCCGCCCGTCGAGCTCGTGCTCGAGCTGCTCCAGCCGCCCGACCAGGTGCGCGCGCTCCGCGCGGTCGGCCTCGGCCTGGCGCTCGAGGCCCGCGCGGCTCTCGCGCAGCCAGGCGAGCTCGCGCTCGAGCTCCTCGAGCTGCTCCCCGCGCCAGGCCAGCTCCGCGTCGCGCGCCTCCAGCAGCGAGCGCAGCCAGTCGCGCTCCGCGGCGACCTCCTCCTCGTTCCCGTGCCGCCAGGACGCCTCCGCCGCGAGCGCGTCGAGCTCGCCGCGCAGCGCGTCGCGCTCGCCGCGCAGCGCGTCGCGCTCGGCCTCGGCCGCGTCGGCCCGCGCGGCGACGTGGTCCCGCTCGCGCTCGACGGCCGCCGTCGTCCGGCGGCGCCAGGCGAGCTCGTGCTCGCGCGCCTCGAGCACGCCGCGCCGCCAGGCCAGCTCCTCCTGGGCGGCCTCGGACCTCCGGAGCAGCTCGTCGCGCTCGGCCTCCGCCGCCGACGCGCGCTCCGCCAGCCACCCGCGCTCCGCCTCGCGCGCGGCGTCGTTCGAGCGCAGCCACTCGAGCTCCTCCTCCAGCGCCGCCTGCACCTGGCCGCGCCAGGCGAGCTCCTGCTCGCGCGCCGCGTCGTTCGAGCGCAGCCACTCGAGCTCCTGCTCGAGCGCGGCCTGCGCCTCGGCGCGCCAGGCGAGCTCCGCCTCCAGCGACGCCTGGTTGCGCGCGCGCCAGTCCAGCTCCTCGGCGCTCGCCGCGCGCGCCGCCTCGGCCTGGTCGGCGCGCGCGCGCTCCGCCTCCACCGCCGCGCGCCGGTCGTCCGCCGTGCGCTC
>JAUIDW010000498.1 GCA_030428395.1 bacterium
CCGCCACGCTGCTCACGGCGATCGACCTCGCAGCGCGCGAAACGCTCAGCGTGGACGCGGCGCGCCGCGCGTACGCGCCGCGCATTATGGCCACCATGCGGCCGGACGCGTACGCGCGCACCACGCGCGCGCTCGAACGCGCCGCGGTCCCGCGGAACGTGCAGCCCGCGCACGGCCGCGGCCAGGTCCGGCAGGTCGAGCGCGGCGAGGTTCGCGGGCGAAAGGCGCTCGCGCAGCTCGGCGGTCAGGTCGGCCGCGGCCTCCGCCAGCGCCGCGCGGCAGAGATCGCGCAGGAACGTCTGCGAGAGGCCGTCGGTCGCCGGGTAGACCGGCTCGGGAACGCCCGCGGCCAGCGGCCGCGTCTCGCTCGAGAGGCGCTGCATCTGCACGTGCGGCCCGTCGACGACGCGGCCGCGCACCTCGAGCGGCGTGCCCTCGGCGAAGCGCTCGCGCAGCCAGGGCTGGTTGTAGACCAGCACGTCGGCCTCGCCGGACTCGTCCACCACGCGCACGCGCAGGGTCGAGCGGCGTCCGAAGCGCGAGAAGCGCGTGCGGCGCACCTCGCCGCGGACGAGCACCGTCTCGCCCTCGCGGCCCGCGAGCTCGCCGAGCCGCGCCCGCTCGGCCTCCTCCTCGAGCCGCCGCGGCACGAGCAGCAGCAGGTCGCGCACGCGCTCGACCCCGAGGCGCGCCAGCCGCTCGGCGCGCGCGGGTCCCACCCCGGCCAGGGCCGTGGCGGGGTCGTCGAGCGACGGCGCCGCGCTCACCGCGCTCCGAGCAGCCGGCCGGCCGCCGCCTCGCCGGGACGGCCGCGCGGCGAGAAGAGCCCCGCGGCGCCGGGGGGGGCGCCCGGGTCCACGGGCCAGCTCCACAGGTAGAACCCGGCGAGCTCCGGCCGGCGCGCGCGCGCCTCGGCCAGCGACTGCCCCCACAGCTCGAGCATCGTCGCCTGCGCCGCCGCGTCCGGCGGACCCTTGGCCGCCGCGGGCTCCTGCCAGGCGTAGCGCGTCGCGGGGAAGCCGACCTCGGTGACCAGCAGCGGCTTCCCGACGCGCTCGGCCAGCTCGGCGAGGTCGGCCAGGTTCTTGCGCATCATCGCCACCATCTCGACGTCGGGCCGGCGCACCCACGGCCGCGTCGCGTCGCGCACGGGGTGGAACACCTGCGCCCCGACGTAGTCGAGCTGCGGCCAGAAGTCGATCGAGTACGCCTGGTCGGCCCAGCTCGCCCCGTAGGTCAACGCGCCCGCGAAGGCGCCGCGCGCCCGCGCGATCAGCCGGTCCCAGCGCGCGCGCTTGCCGGCCAGCACGTCGGGGTCGAGGCCGTCGTCGCCGCGCACCCGGGTCGTCGTCACCAGCGGCACGCCGGAGCCCAGGCAGAGCAGCTCGGCGCCCGCGAGCTCCGCCGTGAGCGCGCCGTGGACCACGAGGTGCTCGTACGCGTCGAAGTACGGCTCCCACTCGTCGTCGGCCATGCCGCGGTAGCCCGCCCAGTTGCCCGAGCGCTCCTGCACGAGGTGCAGCTTCAGCATGGCGCCCAGCCCCAGGCTGCGGCCGTCCACGACGGTCGCGGCGAGCTGGACGTCGTCCACCGAGCGCGCCGGGGGCCGCGTCCCGGCGCGGTCCGGCAGGCCCGGCTCGACGTAGCCGTGGAGCTCCAGCGAGAACGCGTCCGCCCCCAGGTCGCTCGCCGCCGCGAGGCTGGCGCGGGCCGCGCGCGAGCCGTAGTCGACCGCGGCGCGCCGCGGGTCCGCCGCCCCGCTCTCGGAGGCGAGCGGCGGCGGCAGCAGCGCGACGCCGGCGCGCCATCCCCGCTCGAGCGCCCGCGCGCGGTCGGCCGCGCGCCGCCGGCGCACGCCGTCGCCCTCGGCCGCGAGCGTCGCCGCCAGCGCCGCCTCGAAGCCCTGCTTCAGCTTCGGGTTCCACTGGAACTCGCGCGTGCCGAGCCACAGCGAGCGCACGCTGCCGCTGCCGCGCATGTTGAGGTTGCCGGTCCCCACGATCGCGTGAGCAACGACGTTCCGGTCCGCGAACAGCACCTGCCCGTTCGTGTCGACGGTCGCCCCGTAGTCCACCCAGATGTCCCGGACGTTGCTGTTGCCACCGAGCACGGGCTGGTTGGGCCGCGTGCCGCAGACGAACACGTCGGTGGTCTGGGTCGGCACGCCAGCCGGGGTCCAGTTGTCGGGGTCGCCCCAGACGTCGCTCTCGCTGCCGTCGTAGGCGCACACGAGCCCGTCGGCGCAGTCGGAGTCGAAGGTGCACCCCCCGCCGAAGTCGTTCGGCGGCGAGCAGATGGCCTCCTCCAGCGCCGGCTCGAAGGCGCACGTCGCGCCTTCGTCCGCGCACTCGGTCCTGTCGCGGCAGGGCTCGCCGAAGGCCTGGTTGCCGACCAGGTAGTCCTCGCAGGCCTCGATGGGGACGCGATCGGTGAACTGCTGGCAGCTCGCCTCCGAGAGGTTGTTCATGCAGAGGCCCGCCGCGTCGGGATCGAAGGTCAGCC
>JAUIDW010000116.1 GCA_030428395.1 bacterium
TGCGCGCGCAGCGGCAGGAAGCGCTGGCGGACGTCGCCGAGGCCGACCCGGGCGACCCCGTCGCGACGGCGGCGCTGCGCGTCCGCGTCGACGCCCTCGACGAGCTCCAGGACGTCTACGAGGCCGACCTGGACCGCATGGCGCGCACCCGGCTGATCGTCGAGCGCTTCGCCGACGAGCTGCGCGCCGAGACGGTCACCCTCGACCCGGGCGAGGCCCTCGACTGGATCGTCGACGCGCTGCGGGGCGTCTGGAACTACGAGATCCACGAGGTGCAGGGCCAGTCCCTCCGCGTGCGCACGGTCGTCACGGGGATCCTGCTGCTGGTGCTGGGCGTCTGGGTCTCGCGCCTGCTCAGCACGGTGCTGTTCCAGAGCCTGCTCGAGCGCCTGGGCATGGCCGAGGGCGCCGCCGCCGCGATCCGCTCGCTCGCGTTCTACGCCCTGGCCCTCACCTTCGGGCTGTTCGCCCTGCGCGTCGTCGAGATCCCGCTGACCGTGTTCACCCTGCTCGGCGGCGCGCTGGCGATCGGCGTCGGCTTCGGCAGCCAGAACCTGGTGAACAACTTCCTGAGCGGCCTGATCCTGCTGATCGAGCGCCCCGTCCGCGTGGGCGACCTGGTCGAGGTGGGCGGGCTCTACGGCAACGTGCTGAACATCGGCGCGCGCAGCACGTCCGTCCGGACCGGCGACAACCTGGACATCATCGTCCCGAACTCCCGGTTCCTGGAGAAGGACGTCGTCAACTGGACGCTGGGCGACGACACCGTCCGCGTGCACGTCACGGTCGGCGTGGCCTACGGGTCGCCCGTGCGCGAGGTGCAGAAGCTGCTCATCAAGGCGACGGAGGAGCACGGCAAGGTCCTGCGCAACCCCGCGCCGTTCGTGCTGTTCAAGGACTTCGGAGACAACGCGCTGCTCTTCGAGCTGCACTTCTGGACGCGCATCCGGCGCCTGATGGATCGCAAGCGCATCGAGAGCGACATGCGCTTCCGGGTGGAGCGGCTCCTGCGCGAGGGCGGCATCACGATCGCCTTCCCGCAGCGCGACGTGCACCTCGACTCGCTGCACCCCGTGCAGGTCCAGATCGTGCCCTCTCCGGGGGAGGGCGGCGAGTACGGCGAGGAGACGTACCCGTGAGGGCGGTCGCGCTCGCGGCCGCGGTCCTGGGTGCGGTGCTCGCGGGCGCCGCGACCGCCGGCCAGGCCCCCGGGAACGGCGACGGGCCGCCGAACGTCGTCCTCGTGCTCGTCGACGACCTGCGCTGGGACGCCGTCGGCCCCGACCGCCCCGTCGCGCTGGACACCCCGCACCTCGACCGGCTCGCCGCCGAGGGGGCGCGCTTCGAGCGGGCCTTCGTCACGACGTCCATGTGCTGCCCGAGCCGGGCGAGCCTGCTGACGGGCCTGTACGTGCACGAGCACGGCGTGCACTCCAACCGGGCCGGCGAGGAGCTCCACGAGCGCTTCACGACCCTGCCCGAGCGCCTGCAGGCCGCGGGCTACGCGACGGCCTGCGTGGGCAAGTGGCACATCCCGCGCGAGGGCGGCGGGCCGCGCCCGGGGTTCGACCACTGGGTCGGGTTCGAGGACCAGGGCGAGTACCTCGACCAGGAGCTCGACGTCGACGGCGAGCGCGTCGAGACGCGCGGACACAGCGCCGACGTGCTGGTGGACCACGCGATGCGCTGGCTCGCGCAGCCGCGCGAGCAGCCGTTCTTCCTGCTGCTCTCCTTCAAGAACTGCCACCTGCCCTTCGTCCCGCCCGCGCGCCACCGCGGGATGCTCGCGGACGCGCAGGTCGAGTGGCCCGCGAGCTTTCGCCAGGACCCCGACGAGCTGACCCCGACCGCGCGCGCGGCGCGGCTCTCGAACCGCAACCGCGCGCCGCACGCCCACCCCGACGACTACCTCGAGGTGGTGCGCGCCTACTGGGAGCTGCTGCCCAGCGTCGACGAGGGCGTCGGGCGCGTGCTGGCGGCGCTCGAGGAAGCCGGGACGCTGGACCGCACCATGGTCGTGTTCACGGGGGACAACGGCTACATGCTCGGCGAGCACGGCCTGACGCAGAAGCAGCTCTCCTACGAGCCGTCGATCCGCGTGCCCCTGCTGGTGCGCTACCCGCCGCTCGTGCCGGCGGCGTCGGTGCGGCCGGAGCTCGTGCTGAACGTCGACCTGACGGCGACCGTGCTGGAGCTGGGGCGCGCCGAGCCCCTCGAGGGCCAGCGCGGCCGCAGCCTGCTCGGCCGCTGGCGCGGCGGCGCGGAGCCCTGGCGCAGCGACTTCCTGTACGTCGCGCCGTGGACGCGCGAGGACCCCGAGCTGCGCGAGGTGGCCGTGCGCGACGCGCGCTGGAAGTACGTGCGGGTGGCGTCCTCCGAGCACGTCGCGGAGAGGCTGTTCGACCTCGCGAGCGACCCCGACGAGGTCGTCGACCTGTCGGACGATCCCGGGCAGGAGGCGCAGCTCGAGCGGCTGCGCGGGCGGATGGCGGCGCTGGCGGAAGAGCTCGGCCTGCCCCCCGGCTGGTGAGCCGGGGCGCGGCTACTCCAGGACGAGCCGCACGGCCTCGGCGGGCGTCGCCGCGCGCACCAGCGGCAGCTCGAGCTCCCAGGTGCCGAGGCCGACGACGCGCTTGCCGCGCTTCAGCGCGAAGGCGATCTCCGACAGCGTGCCCCACGAGCCCGCCACGGCCACGAAGGCGTCGGCGGTGTCGGCGAGCACCGCGTTGCGCGCGTCGCCCAGCCCCGTGGCGACGGGCACGCGCACCCAGGGGTTGGCGTCCTCCGTACGGGAGCTCGGCAGGATGCCGACGACCAGGCCCCCGGCCTCGGCCGCGCCGCGGGAGGCCGCCTCCATCACCCCGCCCAGGCCGCCGGTCACGACGGTGCACCCCGCCTCGGCGAGCCCCCGCCCGACGGCGCGCGCGCGCTCGGCGGTCTCCGCGTCGCACTCCCCGGCCCCGATCACGGCTACGATGTCCACGGCGCGACTGTACGTCCGGGCGCGGGGCCGCACAGGTCCGCGGCGCGATTCCCCGGGCGCCCGCGCCGGTCGATGTCCCTTCCCCGTTCCGTCCTCCCGGGGCTGCTGCTGCTCGCCGCGGGCTGTGCGTCGGCGCCGCCGGAGGCCGTGGCGACGGAGTTCGGGCCGGTGCGGGCCGCGACCCGCGCCGACGCGGAGGCCGGGGCCGACCGCCTGGTCGCGCTGGCGCCGCGCGTCCGGGCGCTGCTGCCGGAGCTGACCGACGAGCCGATCGAGCTCTGGGTCCTGGACCGGTTCGACGCCGATCGCGACCCCCAGCGCGAGGCGTACACCTGGGTGCGCCAGCGCCGCATCCACATCCACCGCGAGAACCTGCTGTTCGACTTCACCCTGGGCCACGAGCTCGTGCACGCGCTGATCGAGCGCTCGTGGCGGGCGCTGCCGGGGATCGTCGAGGAGGGGCTGGCCGACCACGTCGGCCTCGAGCTGTCGCCCGCGGACGCGCCCGCGGTGCGCATGGCGCGCCTGTTCGCCGTCCAGTCCGACTGGGCGCGGCTCGACCTGCGGGTCCAGCTCGTCGAGGCCTCCCCCGACCGCGGCGCCAGGCTGCCGCGGCGCGTCGCCGGCGACCTCGTGGTGCAGGTGGAGGAGCTGGCGCGCGACTGGACGTTCGAGCAGGCCTTCGCGCTCTCCGCGCTCGAGCTGGCGCGCCTCGACGAGCGCCCCGATCGCCTGCACCTGCGCGGCGTGGGCTTCCTGCTCGTCGACCGCGTGCTCGCGCGGACCGGCTACCGCGGCCTGTACGCGCTGGCGGAGGGCGCGCCCGCGGGGGAGGGCCTCGACTGGCGCGAGCTCGCGCGGACCGCGGGGCTGGACGCGGACCCCGCCGCCTGGCGCGACGCGTACCTCCACGCCTGGGGCGAGGACGAGCTCCGGGCCCTCGCCGCGCGGCTGGCCGACGAGCTCGCCGACGTCCTGGTCGACTGGGCCGCGCCGGGGCAGCTCGAGGAGGCCATGGAGTCGCCGCGCTCCGGGGTCCGCGCCCGCGTCGGGCTCTCGCGGACGGGGCGTTACGTCGACGTCCTGGCGGTGCCGGAGGTGCTCGCCGCGGTCCGTCGCGCCCTCGCCCGCGAGGCCGGGAGCCCCGACCCGGTCGCCGGGACCGCGCCGGCGCCCTGACGCCCCGGGCCCGGCACGAGAGCGCCCCGCGACCCCGTGTGCCAGGGGGGCCGCGGGGCGCCAGAGACATCCCCGAAGGTCGGACGGTGGTGGGCGGGTCAGCGGCTCCAGCTGCCGTGCCGGCAGGTGGTCACCCAGCGACCCTCGCGCACGAGCACCCGGTAGGAGCGGCCGCAGGGGTCGTAGCGCGTCTCGTAGCGCGCCGGCTCCCAGCGGCGGTGGCAGTGGGCCGGCACCCAGGTGCGGTGCACCGGGTAGGGCCGCTGCGGCGCGACGACCCGCCGGCTGTAGCCGGGGTGGCCGGTGCGCGAGAAGCGCGGCGGCGTGCAGCTGCGGCCGCGGCTGCGGGCGTAGCTCGCGCCGAAGCCCTCGGTGCCCACGTGCAGCGCGAAGCCGCCGCGGCGGGTCTGCTTGCCGATCGAGAAGCTGACGGACTGCGCCGAGGCTTCCGGCGCCAGGCCCGCGCCCAGGAACAGGGGGACCAGGGCGAGGAAGAGGGTCGTTCGCATCATGGTGGGGTCCTCGTGGTTCGCGGCGGTTCCGGGAGGCGGTCCGCCCTTCGCGCTCCGGGAAAGCGAAGGCCGTGCCAGCCGCCGCGCGACGGCCGCAAGCGCCTGTTGGCCAGGCGGTTGGGGGAACCGGGCGCCCCCGCGGGGCGTCCCGCCCTGGCCTGCGGGAGCCCCAGGGTGTCCTCCCCGGGCGCCAGCCTGGAGCGCCGGCCCGTGCCGTATCCTGGGGGGCTCCATGCACCTCCTCGCCCTGCTCCTCGGCGCGTCGCTCGTCGGCGCCTCGCCCGCTCCCCGGCTGCCCGCGGCGGTCCCGACCGCCGCCCAGACGCCGCTGTTCCGCCCGATGAACCTCGAGGACGCGCTGGCCGAGGCGCGCCGCGAGGAGCGCCTGGTGCTGCTGGTCTTCACGCGCCCCGCCTCCGACGAGGCGCGCGCGATGATGGCGCAGACGTGGACGAACGAGCGCGTCCAGGAGTGGATCCGCGCGCGAACCGTGCCGCTACGGCTCGACGTGGAGTGGCAGGTCGTGCTGGCCAGCCGCTACGAGGTCACGGAGGTGCCGACGACGCTGTTCCTCGACGCGGAGGACGGCGAGCGGGAGCGCATCGTCGGCGTCTGCGACGCCGAGGCGTTCCTCGCCCGCGCCGCCGAGGCGGAGCGCGGCAGCGGCCCCCAGGGCGCGGCGCGGCGGAGCGCCGAGGAGTCCGCCGACCCGCGCGCGCGGCTCGAGCTCGCGGAGGCGATGCGCGAGGCCGGACGCCCCGTCGCCGCGCTCCAGGAGATGCTCGCGGTGTTCGACGAGACCCGCGGCGACGCCGACTGGGACCGCGAGCGGCGCGCCGTGCTGGTGCCCCGCATCCTGTCCATGGAGCGCGTGGCGCCGCGGGCGCGCGTCGAGCTGGTCTCGCGCCGCAACCGGCTCGAGGCGCACGTTCTCGGCAACCCCGCGGCGACGGAGGCCGAGGCCGGCGACCTCGGGGCGCTGAACCGCCACCTCGGCGAGATCGATCGCTCGCTGCTCGTGTGGGACAAGCTCGCGCAGCAGAGCCACGACACGTCGAAGGCGCGCGCGGGGCTCTTCCCCGGCGTCGTCGAGCGGCTGCTCGAGACGCGCCGGTACGACGAGGTGCTCGCGAGCTGCACCGACGTCGACGCGCGGCTGGGCGGGCTCCTGGACCGGCTGGCCGCGCTGGGCGACGCGCCCGAGGGCGACCCGCGCCGCCTGGGCTTGGTCGACGAGATCGAGAAGCGCGCGCTGTGGCACTACCACGCGCTGCTCGGGGCCGGTCGGCTGGAGGCGTCGCGCGCCCGCGCCGAGTGGCTGCTGGCCTTCGACGGCGGCCAGCGCACCTACGTCCTGCTGATCCGGCACGCCGCCCAGGCGGGCGACGAGGAGGAAGCCTACCGCTACGGCGGCCTGGCCATGCAGCGGCTGCCCGAGGGCGAGCTGTACCGCGTGCACGCGGCGCTGAACGACCTGGGCCAGTAGGTCCGCGCCTTTCCCGCCCGCGGCGGCTGGAACCCCGGGCGTCCGCGGCCGAGGAGAGGGGAGCCCGAGGGCCTTCCCGCGCGACCGCGTCGCCGGGCGGGCCCTCGACGCGTGGAGGGCCTGCCCGCCGCCGGTGGAGACCTGTCGCGGATCGGCCGGCGCCGTGGCGCCCCCGGTCTCACCGGGGCGCTTCGCGGCGACGCGGGGGGCGGCTATCTTGAGGCCGAGAGGCACCCATGCCCGTTCAGTACCAGGACTACTACGAGACCCTCGGCGTGGCGCGCGACGCCAGCCAGGAGGAGATCCGCAAGCGCTACCGCGAGCTGGCGCGCAAGTACCACCCCGACGTGAACAAGGAGTCGGGCGCGGAGGAGCGCTTCAAGCAGGTCGCGGAGGCCTACGAGGTGCTCGGCGACGCGGAGAAGCGCAAGCGCTACGACGCCCTGGGGCGCAACTGGCACGCCGGCGAGGAGTTCACGCCGCCGCCGGGCTTCGAGGAGATGTTCCGCGGCTTCGGCGGCGGACGCGGCGGCGCCGGCGGGCCCGGTGGATTCGGGGGCGGCGCCTTCGAGTTCGACCTGGGCGGCGGCGGCTTCAGCAGCTTCTTCGAGTCGCTCTTTGGCGGCGGCGGCGTCGGCGGCGCGCGCCGCACGGGCGCCCGCCGCGCCGGCGGCCGTGCGCACGCGGCGCGCCCCGGCGCCACGATCGAGGCGGTGCTCGAGCTGTCCCTCGAGGAGCTCGTCGCCGGCGGCAAGAAGTCCTTCCGCGTCGAGCCGGTCGGCGGCGGCGCGGGCCGCGAGTACGCCGTCGCCATCCCGCCCGGCACGCGCGACGGCACGACCATCCGCCTGGCCGGCCAGGGTGGCGCGGGGCCCGGCGGCGCGCCGGCGGGCGACCTGCTGCTCAAGGTGAAGCTGCGCGAGCACCCGCGCCTGCGCGTGGAGGGCGACGACGTCGTCGCGCGCCTGGACCTGTCGCCCGCCGACGCCGCGCTGGGCGCGAAGCTTCCCGTGCGGCTGCTGCAGGGCAGCGCCGACGTGACGATCCCGCCGGGCTCCTCCAGCGGCAAGCGCCTGCGCCTGCGCGGTCACGGCCTGCCGCGGAAGGGCGGCCAGCGCGGCGACCTGATCGTCGAGCTGCGCATCGTCGTCCCGGCCGAGCCGACCGAGCGCGAGCGCGAGCTGTACGAGCAGCTGCGCCAGGCGTCGAGCGGGGAACGCGGCGGCGCATGACGGCGACGCTCGCCCTGGCCCTGGCCGCGGTGGCCGCCCAGGGCGGACGCTTCCAGGTGCCCGAGGGCTTCGCCGTCGAGCAGGCGGCCGCGGCCGCGCGCTCCTTCTCGGCGCTCGCCTTCGACGGCCGCGGCGAGCTGTACGCCGCCGACGAGGCCGGCCCCGTGCTGTGGCTGGTGGACGCGGACGGCGACGGCTTCCACGAGGGCGCCGAGGTCGTGACCGACGCGGTGCACGCGTGCCAGGGGCTCGCCTGGCGCGACGGCGTGCTGTACGCGACCGGCCTGGGCCCGCCGGCGGACGGCGAGGGCGAGGACGGGCCGGGCCTCTTCCGGATCGAGGTCGAGCGCCGCACCGACCGCGGCGTCGCGTCCGTGCGCGCCACGGCCGTGCGCCGGTTGCTCTCGTTCACGCACTTCGGCGAGCACGGGGCGCACGGGATCGCCGTCGGGCCCGACGGCTGCCTGTTCGTGATGGCGGGCGACCACACGGGGATCGTCGAGCCCGGCGCGGCGGACGACCCGCTGGCCGTCGGGTACGAGGGCGCGATCCTGCCGGTGATCGAGGACCCCGGTGGGTTCGGCCACGGCTGCCGCTACCCGCACGGGTTCGTGGCGCGCGTCGACCCCGACTCCGGCGCGTGGCGCTACCACTCGGTCGGCTACCGCAACGCCTACGACCTCGCCTTCCGCGGCGACGGCGAGCTGTTCACGGTCGACAGCGACATGGAGTGGGACGTCGGCCTGCCGTGGTACCGCCCGGTGCGCGCGCTGCACGCGATCCCGACCGGCGACTACGGGAGGCGGCGCTCGTCGGGGTGCTGGCCCGACGGGGTGCTCGACGCGCTGCCGCCGCTGGCGGAGCTGGGCCGCGGCTCGCCGACCGGCGTGGTCGTGTACGAGCACCGCCGCTTCCCCGCGGCCTACCGCGGCGCCCTGATCGTCGGCGACTGGTCGCGCGGACGCATCCTGGCGCTGCGCCTGGAGCCCGACGGCGCGACCTTCGCGCTGGACCCGTTCCACGAGAGCGAGGGCGTCCCCACCCAGGACGGCGCCGCCGTCCTGGTCGAGGGCCAGCCCCTGAACGTCACCGACCTCGAGGTCGCCCCCGACGGCTCGCTCGTGTTCTGCACCGGCGGCCGCGGCGCGGTGGGGGCGGTGTACCGGCTGACGCACGGCGATCCCGTCGTGCAGGATGGCGACGGCATCGAAGGTGCCCTCGCCCAGCCTCAGCTCGCCAGCGCGTGGGCGCGTGGCCGCCTCGCCGCGCTCCGCGTCGCGGCGGGGGAGGCGTGGCGGGTGACCCTCGAAGGCGCGATCGGCGACCCCGCGCTCGCCACGGAGGCACGCGTGCAGGCGCTGCGTGTGGCGCGCTGGTGCGGTGTGCTCGTGTCGCCGGAAGTGCTCCACGAGGCGAGCGCCGACCTGCCCACGGCCGCGATCGTGCCGGCGGCGGCCCAGCAGGCGGAGCATCTGCTTGCGGGGATGCTGCTGAGGGGCGGCGCGGACGCGCCCCTCGGCCAGCGCCGCGTGCTCGAGGCGGGCTGGGAGCTCGACGCCTCGTGGAACCTGTCGCTCGCCCCCGAGTACCAGCTCTCGTCGACCGACCGGTGGATCCGCTGGGCCGCGCGACGCGGCGCCGTCGTGCAGTGGCGGGATACGCTGGAGCCGATCTCCACCTGGATCGCGCGCGAGGACGCGCGCCTCACGATCGAGGACCTGCTGCTGCGCACGCGGGGGGAGACCGACGACGCCGACGCGCTGTTCGCCTGGACCCTGCGCTGGCTGCAGGGCGACCGGTGGCGGGACGCGAAGCTCTCCGCGGGGGAGCACCGCGACCTCCTGCGGGTGCTGGAGGTGCAGGTCGACCGGCTCGGCGAGCCGCGCGAGCGCGTGCGTCGGAAGTTCGAGGCCCTGCTGCTCGAGGCGTTGCCGCCCGGGGACCCCGTCGCGTACCGCTCCGCGGTGAACCTGCTGGCGCGCTTCGCGCCCGACGGCGTCCACGAGGCGCTGCAGGCCGCGATGGACGACGCGACGCTCCCGCGCGAGGAGCGCATCCACGCCGCGTACGGGCTGCGCGCGGTCGAGACCGGGTGGACGCCGGAGCGCTTCGAGCGCGCGCTGGACTGGTTCGAGGAGGCCTGCGGGTGGTCGGGCGGCGCGAGCTTCGGCGGCTACCTCGAGGCGATGATGGCGCAGGTCGTCGCGCGCATGTCCGACGACGACGTGCGCGCGGTGCGCGCGCTGCGCGGCGGGCTGGGGCCGCGGACGGCGGCGCAGCTGCTGGCGCGGGGGGAGAGCGCGCTCGACGCGGAGCTCGTCGCGGACCTCGAGCGGGCGTGGGCGGCGCTCGACGAGGACGACCCGCTGCTGGGCGGGCCGGTGAAGGACGACGTGCTGCGCGTGCTGGCGGCCGAGCCGCGGCCGGCGCTGGTCGCGTGGCTGCGGCGCGTGCACGACGACGAGCCGCGGCGGCGCGACGCGGTGCTGCCGGCGCTGGCGCGGCTGGCGGAGGAGGCGGACCGCGCGCGCTTCGAGAAGGGGCTGGCGCGCGGCGCCCACGGCGTGCCCGAGGCCTGCGCGCGGGCGCTGGTCGAGCTGGGCGGCGCGCCGGAGGACCCCGGGCCGTACCGCGCGGCGCTCGACGCGGCGCCGCGGCTCGACGTGAACCGCGCGCGGGCGCTGGTCGAGCTGCTCGCGGCGTGGACCGGCGTCGCCGCCGACCTCGACGGCTGGGACGCCGCCGCGCGCGCGGAGGCGCTGGCCGCGCAGGAGGCCTGGTTCGCCGAGCGCTTCCCCGAGCACCGGCCCGAGCCGTCGGGCGTGCCCGAGTGGTCGGCCGACTTCGTGCTGGCGTTCCTCGAGGGCACCGCCGACCGCCCGGGCTCGGCCGCGCGCGGCGCGCGGGCCTTCCAGCGCGCGGGCTGCTCCGCCTGCCACCTGCTGGGCGAGTGGGGCGCCGACGCGGGCGTCGGCCTGGGGCCGGACCTGACGACCGTCGGGTCGCGCCTGGGGCTCGCGGAGCTCTTCGAGGCCGTCGCCTACCCCTCGCGGCACGTGTCCGACCAGTACCGCGCCCACGTCGCCACGACCTTCGACGGCGACCTGCACGAGGGACGCCTCGTCGGCGAGTCGTCCGCGGGCGTCGAGCTGCTGCTGGCCGACGGCCGCCGGCTGGACCTGGCCCGCGACGAGCTCGCCGCGCTCGAGCCGTCGCGCAGCTCGCTGATGCCCGAGGGCCAGCTCGCCGCGCTGACGCTCGAGGAGACCAAGGACCTGTTCGCGTTCCTCGTCAGCGAGGGCCGCGTCGACCCCGACGAGCTGCGCGCGCCCGACTGGGTGCGCGTGCTGGACCTGGACCGCCAGGCCAGCCTGTGGGAGGGGACGGGTCCGCCGTGGCGCCTGCACGACGGCGTGCTGGTCGGCCGCACGAAGGGGCTCGAGCAGAACCGCTACCTGCTGAGCGCCGCCGAGTACGGCGACTTCGAGGTCGAGTTCGACGTGCGCCTCGCGAAGGGCACGAACAGCGGGTTCCAGTACCGCTCGACGCTCCCCGGCGAGCCCGACGGGACGGGCGGCCAGGTCGACCCCGTCGGCTACCAGGCGGACCTGGGCCTGACGAACTGGGGCGCGGTCTACGCCACCGACGGCCGCGGCTTCCTGGCGCAGCCCCGCAACCGCCCGCGCCGGCGCGCGGTCGACGAGGAGGGCTGGAACCACGTGTACGTGCGCGTCGAGGGCGCGCGGCACTACGTCGAGATCAACGGCGCGCCCCTGGCCGAGCTGGAGGACGACGCCCACGCCGCGGGCCGCCTGGGCTTCCAGCTGCACGCCGGCGAGGCGATGGAGGCGCGCTTCGCGAACCTGCGGATCCGCGGGTTCTGACGGCGGCGATCCGTCCGGCGCGGCTCCGCGGCGCGCGGGCGCGCTCGCCGTGCCTCCGCCCGCCGCGCTACGATCGGCGCCGCCCCGAGCCGGACCCCGCCCGGCGAGACCCCCGGAGAAAGGAAGCGCGATGCGCGCACCCTGGCTGCTGTCGCTGCTGCTCGTCGCCAGCGCTCCCCCGCAGGAGCCCGTCCGCACGCCCTCGACCGCCCGCACCGTCCGCGGCTGGACCGTGCACGTGACGGACCGGCTCCAGGACGCCGATCCCGACCTGGCGGCGGAGGCGCTGGAGCTGCTCGACGTGAAGCTCCACGACGTCGCGCGCATGGTGCCCGGGCCGGCGCTGGCGAAGCTGCGCGAGGTGCCGATCTGGCTGGGGCTCGACGACGTGCACGGGCGCCACCCCTGCGCGTGCTACCACCCCAGCGAGGACTGGCTGCGCGAGCACGGCTACGACCCGCGCAAGGCGCGCAGCGTGGACGTCGCCAGCGCGCGCAACTTCCTGGACTGGTCGCGGGACCAGCCGTCGATGGTGCTGCACGAGCTGGCGCACGCCTACCACCACCGGGTGCTCGGCCACGACCACGCCGGCCTGCGCGCGGCGCACGCGCGCGCCGTCGAGGGTGGGAGCTACGACGACGTGCTGCACTTCGACGGCGAGCGCGTGCGCGCCTACGCGCTGAACAACCCGCAGGAGTTCTTCGCCGAGGCGACCGAGGCCTGGTTCGGGACGAACGACTTCTACCCGTTCGTGCGCGCGGAGCTGCGCGAGCACGACCCGGAGACCGCCGCGCTGCTCGCGGAGGTCTGGGGCGGCTGAGCGCGGTCGGCGCGCGCGGCGGCGGCCCACGAGGAACGCCGCGCCCGGCCCCGGAGGTGGGAGGGCCGGACGCGGCGCAGCGGGGGGGTCGCTGAGCGGTGCGGTGTGCGGGTCACCCGATGAGGCGGGCGGGCGCGGGGCTCGCCGCGCGGGCCTCGCCGTTCGGCGTGGGCGGCACGGGCGGCTTCTCGCCGCTGATCTTCTTCCAGCCGGCGTCGGCCTTCGGCTCGAGGTCGCCCGCCTTCAGCCACTTCTTGCGCGTGTCGTTGAAGAGGCCCTTGTAGAAGACCATCAGGCGGCCGTCCTCGATCAGGAACGAGTCCACGTCGACCTCGACCTTCTGGCCGTCCGCCATGGCGTACGCGCACCAGCCGCCGTAGGCCGGCTCGTACGCCGCCGGCTTCGCGAGGAACGCCTTGCGGTTGGCCTCGTTCGCGAAGCGGTACGTCACGCCGCGGTGGGTCGCGGTGAGGTCCTTCTTGCCCTTGGCCGGCTTCTTCGCTCCCGCGGCGAAGTAGCTGACGGGGTCGCGGCCCTCCAGGGCCAGGCCGCCGTCGCCGAGGTTGTACTGGTCCAGGGCGGGGCGGGCGTCCTCGGCCGGAGCGGCGATCCCGGCGGTCTCGGGGGCGGCGCAGGCCGCGGCGGCGGGCGCGGTGGTGGCGAGGGCGGCGAGGCCCAGGGCGGCGAGGATCTTCATCGTTCTCTCCGGGTCGTGTGCGGGGTCCGTGTCGTGGGTTCGCCCGCTTCGATGCACCCCCGCCCCGGGCGTTCCCGCCAAAGCCGGGGATTCCCGGGCCCGGGCGCGGGGCGTCCGCGCCGCGCCCGGTACGCTCCCCGCCGTGGGCCGCCTCGGGGAACAGCTCGTCGCCTTCTTCGTGGACAACACGCTGCCGCCGGGCGCGATCGCCACGGCGGGGCCGCTCGGGCTCGCCTGGGCCTGGGCGTGGCTCTCGCTCGCCGGCTGGCTGAACGTGCGCCGCGGCTGGCGCACCGGCTACACGCGCAAGGTGTTCCACCTGGCGGTGTTCACGACCGCGGCCGGGCTGCAGGCGACGCTGGGGACGCCGCACGTGTGCCTGTTCGCGGGCATGGCCATGCTGGTGGTCGGCGCGTCGGTGCTGCGCGGCGACGGCGACCTGCGCTTCGAGGCGCTGGCCCGCGAGGCGGACGCGCCGCACCGCGCGCTCTACGTCGTCGTGCCCACCGTCGCGACGGCGCTCGGGGGTCTCTTCGCCAACGTGCTGTTCGGCCCGGCGGCGCTGGCGGGGTACCTCGTCGCCGGGCTGGGCGACGCGGTGGGCGAGCCGGTCGGCACGCGCTGGGGCCGCCACCGCTACCGCGTGCCGTCGCGCCGCGCCGTCGCGGCGACGCGCAGCCTCGAGGGCTCGGCCGCGGTGCTCGTGGTGTCGGCCCTGGCCTGCGCCGCGGCGCTGCTCCTGTCGCCCGACCTCGAGGCCGGCGCGCGGGCGCTCTGGATCGTGCCCGCCGTCGCGCTCGCCAGCGCCGCGGTCGAGGCGGTGTCCCCGCACGGCTGGGACAACGCGACGATGCAGCTCGTCCCGGCGGGCCTCGTCAGCGCGCTGGTCGCGGGGGCGTGAGCGCGCGCGCTCACGGCTCGACCAGGTCCAGCGCGGGGCGGACGCCGAGCGACTGGGACTGGAACGACGCCGGTCCGTGGTGGCGGCAGGCCGAGCGCGCGAAGGACTCGTCGAGGAACCAGCCGCCGCCGCGTCGCGGGTGCCGCTGGCCCGCGCCGGGCTCGGGCGGGACCCGCGGTCGTCCGGGGTAGTCGTAGAACGCGTCGGCGCACCACTCGATCACGTTCCCGGCGACGTCGTGCAGGCCGAACGGGTTGGCGGCCAGGCTCCCGACGGGCGCGTGGCCGGCGAGCTTGCCGTCCTCGACCCGCGGCTCGCGGCCCGCCCCCGCCGCCTCCGCGACCGCGCCGGGCCCGGCGACGATCGCGGCCCCTTCCAGGCTCCGCGCGTCGTCCCCGGTCCACCACACGCTGGTCGTGCCCGCGCGGGCCGCGTACTCCCACTCGGCCTCGAGCGGCAAGCGCAGCCCGATCCGCGGCAGCACGCGCACGCAGTCGTCCCACGAGACGCTCTCGACGGGGTGCAGCAGGCTCGGCCGGGGCGCGGCGGGGCTGTCCGCCCCGCCCAGGCGTCCCGGGGCGAACACGCTCGGGTTCGAACCGGCGGCGCGGACCCACTGGGCCTGGGTCAGCTCGTACTTCGAGAGCAGCACGGCGCGCACCGAGACCGTGTGCGGCGGACCCTCGTCCGGCCTGGCCCGGGGGTCGTGGCCGGGGAGGCG
>JAUIDW010000499.1 GCA_030428395.1 bacterium
GCCACCGCCAGCGCGACCGGCTGCGGGACGCGCCGGCCGACGAGCTGCTGCAGGCCGGCCGCGCCCACGACCGCCGCCAGCGCGCTCAGCCACTCGCCGGCGACGGGCGTGCCCGCCGCGCGCGCGTCGAGCGGCGCGAAGAAGTACGGCGGCGCGTCGGCCGCGTAGTAGTTCAGGAAGAGCAGCGCGAGCCCCGCGAGCCAGGCCGCGCCGGCGGCGCCGCGCACCAGCGCCGCCGGACCCGGCCCGCGGCGCTCGCCCTCCGCCCCGGTTGTCCCGGGCGTCCCGGGCGTCCCGGGCGCGCCGCTCGCCACCGCGAAGGCCGCGCCGGTCCACACGCCGACGGCGAGGACGTGGGCCCAGCGCAGGACGACGGGCAGCACCTGCTCCGCGTCCAGCAGCGCGACGGCGACCGTCACGGCCGCGCGCCTCCGCGCCCGGCCCGCGACACGGCGCCCGGGTCGCCGGCAGCCTGTCCTCGGAGCCTCACGGCTCGCGAGGGTACAGGAAGTCGGCCCGGACCTCCTCCCGCGCGCCCACCTCGACGGTCGCGCGGCGCTCGCCGAGCACCTCGTGCCACACCTCGAGCTCGTAGGTCCCCGGCGGCACGCCCTCGACGCGGTAGGAGCCGTCGGCCGCGGTCACGGCGAAGAGCGGGTGCGCGATCACCGCGACGTGGGCCTTCATCCACGGGTGCAGGTCGCACGTCAGGGGCACGATCTCCGGCCGCTCGAAGGCCAGGACGACGTCCGCCCCGCCCGGCGCCTGCGTCCGGTTCACGGGGCGGCTGAGGCGCGGGTAGGTGTGCACGTTGTGCGTGACCGCGTCCAGGTTCCCGACGCGCACCTCCTGCCCGAGCCGCGCCGCCACCAGCCGGGGGCGGAACAGGCAGCCGTGCTGCTCGACGCGGACCGGCGCGGGATCGGGAGGCGGGAAGCGCCACCCGCGCCAGCCGTCGACGACCGACACGAGGGCGCCGCCCAGGCCGCCGTCGACGCCGTGGACCGGCAGGCTCGCGGGGTCGGGCTCGCCCGCGCCCTCGTGCGCGCAGCCCGCCGGCAGGTCGCCCCCGCGCGCCGCGCGCACGGGCAGCGGTCCGTCGACGCGCACGCGCCCGACCAGGGCGCCCACCGTCGCCGGATCGACCGGCCGGGCGGGCTCCGCCTCGGCCGCGCGCGCCGGTGCACCCACCGGTGCACCCACCGGCGCGCCGGGCGGCTCGCGCTCCGCGCAGCCGGCCGCACCCAGCGCCAGCGCCGCGAGCAGCGCGGCTCCGCGGGTCCGGGGCCTGGTCGCCACGGGCTCAGTCCAGCTCCAGCAGGAGCTGCAGGCGCATGAAGTCGACGTCCTTCAGGCGCACGGCGATCTCGTAGCCCTCGCTGAAGGAGCGCTGCCGCCGACCCGTGCGGATCGTGATCGTCGGGCCCTTCACCTCGACCTTGTCGCCGATCGCGCGCGAGGGGAGGAAGCCCGTGACGTTGAAGTCCGTCAGCAGCACCTCCAGCCCCGGCGGCGAGACCCGCAGGACGCGCGCGGCCAGGCGCTCGCCGACGTGCGGCTCGAGGTACTGGCAGACCTTGAGGTCCCCCACCGCGCGCTCGGCCATCTCGGCCAGGTCGGCCTGGGCCGACGCGTGGGCGGCGATGTCGTTCAGGTCGGCGACGATGTCGGCCGTCTGCAGCTCCGCCTTCGCCTCGGCGGCGCGGCTCTCCACGTCCCACAGCCAGCGGTGCACCAGCAGGTCGGGGTAGCGCCGGATCGGCGAGGTGAAGTGCAGGTAGGCCTCACGCGCCAGGCCGAAGTGCTTGGCGACGTCCTCGTGGTCCTTGACCTCGTAGATCGCGCGCTCGACCAGGCCCATGATGCGCTGGATCAGCGCCTCCGCGTTCGGGCGGCGCCGGGCGGCCACGATCATGCGCGCGATGTCCCGCCCGGTCAGGCGGTCCTTGCGCGGCACGCGCACGCCGTGCTCGGCCAGCATCTTCGCGACCGCCGCGATCTCCTCGGGGTCCTTCTCGGGGTGCACGCGGTAGATCGTGGGCAGCCCGCGCTCCCGGAAGAGGTCGCCGACCGCCTGGTTCGCGGCGAGGGCGGTCTCCTCGATCAGCGTCTGCGAGAAGTAGCGCGGCGCGTCGACGACGGCCACGACCTCGTGCTCGTCGTCGAACACGAACTTGCGCTCGCGCGACTGCATGCGCAGCGAGCCGCGGGCGTCGCGCAGCTTCTGCTGCGTCCTGGTCCAGCGCTCGAAGGCGCGCAACGGCGCCTCCAGGTGCACGATGGCGCGGGCGTCGTCGGTGTCCTTGCGGTCGAGCAGCTCCTGCACGCCGCGGTACGTGTTGCGGAAGGCGCTGCGGATGACCGACTTGGCCACGCGCTTCTCGAGGCGCTTGCCGGCGGCGTCGAACACCATGAAGACCGAGAAGGCCAGGCGGTCGCGGTCGGGCACCAGCGAGCAGAG
>JAUIDW010000117.1 GCA_030428395.1 bacterium
GGCCGGGCTGCGCGTGGCGCCGGACGAGGCGCTGCCGCTGCTCGAGCGCGCCCTGGCCGAGGGCGAGCGCGGCGAGCTGCGCGCCGCGTACGAGGCGCTGGCCGACCTGCCGGGCGCGGAGGCCGACGCGCTGGTGCGCGCGCAGCTCGAGCGCCTGGCCGCGGACCTCGTGCCCGCGGAGGTCGCGCTGGACCTCGTGCGCGCCGCCGAGGCGCACGACGACCCCGGGGTGCGCGCGGCCCTCGACGCCCACCGCGCGGCGCGCGCCGTCGACGCGGCGCTGGCCCCGTGGCTCGACGGTCTCTTCGGCGGCGACCCCGAACGCGGCCGGCGCCTGTTCCACGAGAAGCCCGAGACGCTGTGCGTACGCTGCCACCCCGTCGGCCCGACCGAGGCCACGTACGTCGGCCCGAACCTCCAGGACCTGCCCCGCCGCGCCACGCGCCTGCAGATGCTGGAGTCGATCGTCGACCCCAACCGCCGCACGACGCCGGGCTACGGCCAGTGGCGCTTCCTGCTGGACGACGAGCGCCTCGTCTTCGGCCGCGTCCTCGAGGAGACCCCGGAGCGCGTCCGCGTCCAGGACGCCGACGGCGGCGTCGCCGACCTGGACCCGGCCACGATCGTCGAGCGCACCCGCTCGACCTCCTCGATGCCCGAGAACCTGACCGACTTCCTCACCCGCCGCGAGATGCGCGACCTGCTCGCCTACCTCGCGGGGCTGTGAGCGTCCGCCGGCGGGAGGTCCACCGGGGGGGCCCCGCCGCGTAGAATCGGGACCTGCCGGGCGACCCCGTTCGGGGTGGCCGCCAGGAGGAGGAGATCATGACGGACGCGGATGCGGGCGGCGCCGGGGCGGTGTCGGGCGAGGAGCTGGAGCGGCGGATCCGGGGGCTCGGGGAGACCGTGGTCGGGCTCTCGTGGGAGCCGGAGGACCGGGAGAGGTCGCTGGAGGAGCTGTTCCACGCGGCGGACGCCATCGGCACCGCGGCGGCGGGGTGGTACGCGCGCAAGTGCAGGTGGAAGCGGCGCTTCTCGCTGGCCTTCCGCGCGTCGGCGATCGCGCTCGTGTCGATCGGCGGCCTGCTGCCGCTGCTGAACACGGCGCTCGGCGCGGACACGAGCACGACGCTGGCGGAGTGGGGCTACGTCTGCCTCGCCGTCGCCGGCGCGTGCGTGGGCGCGAACCGCTTCTTCGGGGTGTCGTCGAGCTGGATCCGGTTCATCTCGGCGCACCTGAAGATCCAGCACGCCCAGGAGACGTTCCGGTTCCAGTGGGGTCTCTTCCGGGCCAGCCGGGCCGGTCAGGCGACGCCGCCGGAGGGCGACGTGGCCACCGAGGCGATCCAGCGCATGCTGCGCTTCGTCGAGCTGGTGCACACCGAGGTCGAGCGCGAGACCGAGACGTGGGCCAAGGAGTTCATGAGCGCCCTGGCGGACCTCGAGAAGCTCGTGCGCAGCGAGCGCGAGGGGGCCGAGCCCGGCGCCGTGCGCGTCACGCTCGAGAACGCCGAGGACGTCAAGGAGCTGCGCGTCCTCGTGGACGGCGTGCCGGGGCCGCTGCCCGCGGGCAAGCGCGTCACCGTGCCGCGCGTCCCGCCCGGCCAGCACTCGATCGAGGCCCACGGCGTCCGCGACGGCAAGCCGGTGGGAGACGCGGCGCTCTTCACCGTGTCGTCCGACTCGATCGAGGACGTCGAGCTGGACCTGAGCTAGCCGATCCGGCCCGGCTTCCGCGCGCGACGTGTGTTCGCGGTAGCCGGCTCGGCGGGCTTGGCCTACGATCCTCGCTCGTATCGGGAAGGGAACAGCGCCCGGGGAGGGGTGGATGAAGCGCATCAAGACCAACGTCAGCTCGTTCGGGTACGTCGGGAAGGCGGGGGAGCGCGTCTCGACGCTCGACGACCTCTTCAACGGCGGTCTGCTGCTCCCCGACGGCCCGGGCGCACGCCCCATCCTCATGCTCCTGTCCGGGCCTCCTGGTTCGGGCAAGTCGACGCTCGCGCTCGAGATCGCCTACCGGGCCACGTGCCAGGACGAGAGCGGCGAGGTCGTGGAGCCCTCGGCCTTCTACCACTCGCTGGAGGCTCCCTCCGACTGGATCATCCAGCACGCCCGCGAGGGGTACGGCTGGGACGAGGAGCGCAGCGTTTTCCACCCGCTGTACAACGAGCCGATCCCGGTGGACGACAAGGTCGTGCTCGTCCACGGCAGCAACGACCTGTGGGTCGACGAGCCCTCGCAGCCGCAGGTCGCCACCCGCACGCGGGACCGCCTCGCGGAGGTCAAGGACGTCGTCCGCAGCCTGAATCCCGGGGTCGTGATCCTCGACGGCTTCAACATCCTCGGGCTGGAGGACCAGAAGGCGCTCTTCAACAAGCTCTGCCGCGAGTACCTCGACCCCCACCGGGTCCAGCCGCTGCTGCTGATGATCGTGCTCGACTCTCCCGGGTCCGCGCCCGACCACCGGCACTGGGAGTACGTCTGCGACGTGATGGTGTCGCTCGGGGGCCACGACGAGGACGGCTACTTCCTGCGCTGGCTGGAGATCGTGAAGGCGCGCCACCAGTCCCACGCCTGGGGCAAGCACCGCCTGAAGATGCGCTCCCGGCCCTCCCGGCCGCAGCACAACCCGTTCACGGAGAACATCGACATCTTCCCGGCTCCCGAGCCGGAGGAGAGCCGCACGGAGGGCGGCATCTCGATCTTCCCCTCGGTCCACCGGGCGCTCTCGCGGGTCCGCCAGAGCAAGCTCCCCTCCCGCAGGGAGCGCGGGCACGTGCCCACCCCCTACCCCGAGCTCAACGACATCATCGCGCCCGAGGGGGCGAAGAAGGGGCTCCCCGAGGGGCGCTGCACCGCGCTGATCGGCGAGCGCGGGGCGATGAAGAGCCACATCGCCTACCACATCGCGCTCGAGCAGAGCCGGGACCGCAGGGTCACGATCCTCTCCCTCCGGGACGACGTCCACGCGACGCAGGAGACCCTCGCGAACATCGCGAAGTGGGAGGGCCTGACGGTGTCGCGGGAGAACCTGCGGATCGTGTACTTCTGGCCGGGCTACATCTCCGCCGAGCAGGTCTACCACACCATCTCGATGGAGATCACCGGGCGCCAGGACCGCCCCGAGCTGGTGTGCGTGGTCGGACTCGACCGGCTCGGAGGCCGGTTCCCGCTGTGCGCGCGCGAGTCCGTGTTCGTCCCCGCGCTGATCTCGCTGCTCAACCGCTGGGAGATCACGTCGGTCGTGACCTCCACGGTCAACGAGACCGAGCAAACGGGGCGCGCGCTGCTGCCGATGGCGGACCTCGTGCTGCGGTTCGACTCGATCCCCGATTCCCAGGACATGCGCGTCCAGGCGACGCGCGTCCCGCGGGGCGAGATCGGTCGCCGCAGCGCGATCGCCTCGCGCGACGCGAACAGCCGCGTCGTGTTTGCGTCCGATACGCCGTGAGGGGTCCGAGCGCGTCGACGACGACGCGGAGAGGCGGTGGATCCCGGTGCTCGGCGTGCCAGCCCCACGGCGTCCGCGACGGCGAGCCGGTGGGCGACGCGGCGCTCTTCACCGTGTCGTCCGGCTCGAGCGAGGACGTCGAGCTGGACCCGAGCCAGCGGGCCGGTGCTCAGGGGCACGGGCACGGCAGCGCGTCCATCCCCGCCCGCAGCCGCGCGAGGGCGGCGGCGGCCTCGGGGTCGGGGGCGCACACGAGGTTCACGAGCTCGCTCGGGTCGCGGCGCACGTCGTGGAGCTGCTCCGTCCAGGTCGGGCGCGGGCAGTGCGGCGCCGCGGCCACCGGGCAGGGCAGGGCGGCGCCGGCCGCGTGGACCCGGACGTAGCGGTAGCGGCCGTCGAACAGCGCCCGCGAGTACGGGTCGGGGACGGACGGCGACCAGGCGCCCGCGTCGAAGCGGTGTCCGTTGACGGGCGCGAGCTCCGACAGCACGTGGTCGCGGGCCGTCGCGCGCCCGGGCGCGAGGATCGAGGGCAGGAAGTCGACGCTGTCGGTCGCCACGCCCGGGTCGGTGGGCGGCGGCGCGCCGGCGATCGCGGCGACCGTCGCGAAGAGGTCCGTGCCGCCCACGAGGCCCGCGCACGTCCCTCCCGGCGCGGCGAGCGGCCCCGCGACGATCAGCGGGACGCGGCACCCCTGCAGCCCGATCGTGCCCTTGGCGTGGAACGGCGGGTAGGGCGCGCCGACGCGCGCGGGGGCGTCGACGTCGACCTGCCGCACGAAGTCGCCGGTGCCGTTGTCCCCGAGGACGAACACCATCGTGTCCGGCGGCGCGGCCGCGAGCAGCAGGCCGAGCTCCGCGTCGAGCGCCTCCACCATCGCCCGGTACACGAGCCGGACCCGCCGGGCGTGGTCGGGATCCGGTCCGTCGCAGGGCAGCGTCCACGGCAGCACGAGGCCCGGCTGGTCGAGCCCCTCCGCGGCCAGGGCCTGCACGGTGGCGGGCGGCAGCGCCGCGAGCGGCGGCACCTGGATGGGCGAGTGGGCCTGCGCGAAGGCCACGTACGCGAAGAACGGACCGGGCTGCGCCTGCATCCAGCTCGCCGCGTCGCGCCGCGTCACGGTCGCGTCCCACGCGGTCTCGGTCGCCGCTCCGGGCCACTCGGCCACGCACGGCGGCTGCCCCGCGACCTCCGGGGCGACGCGCTCGACGGCCTCCCACTGGAAGTGGTCGCCGTGGTTGCCGAGGTGGCCGCGGAAGCGCTGGAACCCGTTCCGGACGGGGTGGCAGCCGTTGGCGGGGTGCTTGCCGCACAGGTGCCACTTGCCGAAGGCCGCGCGCGCGTAGCCGGGGTCGGTCCCGGCGGGGAACGCGTCGCGCAGGTACTCCGGCAGCAGCACCTCCTCGTCGGGCAGCGCGTACCCGCTCGGCAGGATCGCGGCGTGGACACCCGTCCGGAAGCCGTGGCGGCCCGTCAGCAGCTGCGCGCGCGTGGCGCTGCACACCGGCGCGACGTGGAACTGCGTGAACAGCACGCCGGCCGCGCGCAGCGCGTCGATCGCGGGCGTGGCCGGCCAGGTCTCCGGCGGCGCGGGCGGCTCCGCGTAGACGGCGAGCTGGTCGGTGCCCACGTCGTCGAGCACCACGACGAGCACGCTGAGGTCGCCCGGTGCGACCGGCGCGCCCGGCGTGCCCGACACCACGGGCGCGACCGGCGAGGTGCCCGCCGCGGGCCCGCCGGCCAGCGCGAGGGCGAGGATCGCGGGCCCCAGCATGGTCCCAGGATACCGGGACCGGCGCGGAGCGGGCCGGCGCGCGCCCGGCCCCGGGAGGCGGCTCAGCGCGGCGGCTCGCGACCGGCGCGTACGCGCTCCGGGGGCGCGCCGTTGGCGGCGTCGGTCAGGCGCGCGCCGACGGCGGCGGCGCCGAACTCGTCCTGCACCACGACCACGACGGGATGGGAGCCCGGCGCGAGCCGCAGCGGGACGCGCACGTCCCCGTTGATCGCCGCGCGCACGCGGCGGTCGCGCGCGCGCCGCTCGCCCGCGACGACGACGTCGTGGCCGTCCTCGAGGTCGAGCCAGAGCAGGATCTCGACCGGCCGCTCCGGGTCGGACGGGTCGGGCTCCACGCGCAGCCAGGTCCCGAGGCACCAGAGCTGGCGGTCGCCGGTGCGGCCGGTGAGCGCGTCCAGGTCGTCCCAGCGGTCCGCGCGCAGGTCGACGGGCTGCCACTTGCGGCGGCCGACCCTGTCGCGCCCGTCGGGGACGACCTCCAGCGGGTCGAAGGGCGGCTCGAGCAGCAGCTCGCCCGCTGGAGTGTCGGCCCAGGGCCCCGCGACCCACCACTCCGTCAGGCGCACCGCCGCCGGACCGGGGCGTTCGGGGACGGCGGGACGGACGGCGTCCTCGCCGTCGGTCGCGGCGTCGACCTCGGCGAGCTCGCCGCCCGACGACACCGTCGCGCGGCGCAGGAACAGGAGCGCGAGGCACGTGTTCTCGATCCGCGTGTCCTGGAGCGTCCAGCAGCCCTCCGGCGCCTGCGTCTCGACGAGCCAGGTGGCGCCCTCGCGGTACCAGTCGCGTCCGGCGAACTGCTGGCGACCGGTCAGACCGCACCAGCGCTCGATCGCCCACATGTAGGCCATGTGCCAGAAGGGGGTCCAGGAGCCGTTCCCCAGAGTGTTCCGCGTCGGGTCGAAGCGCTGCGCGAGCCACGCCTCGGCCCCGGCGATCGCCTTGCGCTCGCGCCGCAGCGCCGAGGTCGCCTTGCTGGAGCCGTCGGCGAGCTGCTCGAGGGCCGCGTAGCTGGCCAGGGCGGCGGCGGTGACTCCGGCGTAGGGCTCCCCGCCGGGGGCGTACACGAAACCCCCGGAGCGGTGGCGGAACGTGTCCATCCCGTCGATCGCGCCGAGGACGGCCGACTCCGGCACGTCGAGGCCGATGCGGTCCGCGCCGCGCAGCGCGATGAGCGCGAACTGCGTGTTGCTGAGGCACAGGTGCCCCCACGGGTAGGCCCACACGCCGTTGACGGCGGTCTCGACGAGGAAGTCGAGGCACGCCTGCGCGCCCGGCCGCAGGTCCTCCGGCGCGCCCAGCGCCTCGACCATCAGCAGGTACACGGAGGCGCCGTAGGTGCTCCGGGGCTCGAAGTCCTCGATGGCCTGCAGGGCGCGGACCAGCGCCGGGTCGCTGCGCCGCACGCCGGCCTCCGCCAGGGCCAGGGCGCAGAACGCCGTCCGGCCCCCGGGGTGCTGCTCGTACCCGCCGAACCCGCCGTCGGGCTGCTGCATGGACTTCAGGTAGCCCACCCCGCGCGCGATGGCGCGGTTGACCCGCAGCTCGAGGACCGGCTGCTCGTCCTGCAGCGGGAGACCGAGCGGCGCGACAGCGGCGAGGGCGGCGAGGGCCAGCACGTCCTAGAACGCGTCCGCGTCGACGTAGGCGTCGATCACGGCCTGCTCGCCCTCCTTCCCGGGGCGCGAGTTGCCGTGCTCCATGCCGAGCACGCCGGTGTAGCCCTTGGCGTGGATGTGGCGGAAGACGTTGCGGTAGTGGATCTCGCCGGTGCCGGGCTCGTTGCGGCCGGGGGTGTCGCCGATCTGGAAGTAGGCGATCTCGTCCCAGGCCATGTCGATGTTGGGGATCAGGTTCCCCTCGGTGATCTGCTGGTGGTAGACGTCGAACAGGATCTTGCAGGACGGGCTGTCGACGGCGCGGCAGATCTGGAAGGCCTGCGGGATGCGCGACAGGAACATGTTCGGATGGTCGCGCCAGGGGTTGAGGGGCTCGATCACCATCACGAGGCCGGACGGCTCGCAGATCTCGGCGGCGCGGCGCAGGGACTCGACGGCGTTGGCGGTCTGGTAGTCCAGCTCGAGCCGGTGGGCGTAGTCGCCCATCACGACCGTGCACCACTTCGCGTTCACGCGCTTCGCGATCTCGACGGACTCGCGCACGTCGGCCAGGAACTGCTCGCGCATGCCCTCGTCCCCCGAGGCGAAGCTGGGCTGGCCGAAGCCGTTCGTGTTGGCGACGAAGACGCCCATGGTCATGCCCAGCCGCTCGAGCGTAGCGCCCATGCGCTCCTGCAGCTCGACCGGGCGGCCGCGCATGCCGTTGTCCTCGAAGGCGGTGAAGCCCTGGTCGGCCATGAACTCGAGCTGCGCGATCGGGTCGTCGCCCGCGTGGTGGCGGAACATGCCGAGGTGGGGCGCGTACTTCAGCTGGAAGCCGCGCGCCTGCGGCGGGCGCGCGGCCGCGGCGCCCCCAGCGACCGGCCGGAGCCCGCCAGCCGCGGCGAGCCCCGCGGCGCCGGCCAGCACTTGCCGGCGGTCCACTAGATCAGCTCCGTCGTGCCGGGGACCGCGACGGGGCGCACGGGCAGGTCGCCCAGCTCGTAGGCGGGCGGGCGGAGGTCGAGCTTCGACTCGAGCGCCTGCTCCCACGTCACCTCCTTGCCCGTGTAGGCCGACATGCGGCCCAGGATGGCGGTCAGGGTGGCCTCGGCGACCTGCACGCCGTCGTTGCGCGGCTCGCCGGCGCGGATGGACTCGATCAGCTCGGCGTGCTCCTGCTCGTAGGGGTTGCGGAAGTCGCCGGTCCAGCGCCAGTTCGACTCGCCGCGGATCCAGCCGCCCGGGTCGCAGGTGCCGCCGGTGCCGACCAGGTGCTCGGCCACGCGCGACGCGCAGCCGTCGATCTGGCGGCAGAAGCTGTGGGCGCGCACGCCGCCGGGGTACTCGTACTCGACGGCGAAGTGGTCGAAGACGTTGCCGTACGCGGGGTCGGTGCGCACCTCGCGACCGCCGGTCGCCCAGCACCGCTCGGGGTGCGCGCGGAAGGCCCAGTTCAGCACGTCGAGGTTGTGGACGTGCTGCTCGACGATGTGGTCGCCCGAGAGCCACGTGAAGTACAGCCAGTTGCGCAGCTGCCACTCCATGTCCGACCAGCCCTCCTCGCGCGGGTGCATCCACAGACCGCCCTGGTTCCAGTAGCACTGCGCCCCGACCAGCTCGCCGATGGCGCCGTCGTGCACGCGCTTCAGCGCCTCGCGGTACGGCTCCTGGTAGCGCCGCTGGGTGCCCGCGACGATCGCCAGGCCCTGCTCCTGCGCCATCCGCGCCGTCTCCAGGACCGAGCGCACGCCCGCGCCGTCAACGGCCACCGGCTTCTCCGTGAACACGTGGACGCCCGCCTCGACGGCGGCGCGCAGGTGCGCGGGGCGGAAGTGCGGCGGGGTCGCCAGGATCACGACGTCGACGCCCGACGCCAGCACGCCCTGGTACGCGTCGAAGCCGGTGAAGAGGCGCTCCTCGGTGACCTGGAAGGCGTCGCCGATGCCGCCGCCCGAGAGCTTCTCGTGCGACGAGCGCACCCGGTCGGGGAACAGGTCCCCCATCGCGTGGATCACGACACCCGGGCTGGACTGCACGCAGTTCAGCGCCGCGCCGGTCCCGCGGCCGCCGCAGCCCACCAGACCGACGCGCAGGGTGTCCTGGCCGGCGGCGTGGACGAAGCGGGGCGCCGCGAGGGCCGCGAGGGCGCCGCCGGTCGTCTTCACGAACTGCCGGCGGTCGGGGACGAAGAGGTTCGGGCGACTCATGGCGCTCTCCTTGGCGGACGGTGCGGCCGGGCGCGTCCCGGGTGGTTCAACGGGGCGAGGCGGTGGGCGGGTCGTCGCAGACGACCCGGAAGCCGACGAAGGACCCGTCCGAGAGCCACCACGTGCTCTTCGGGATCTGCGGGTCGGTGATGTTCCAGGACCGGGACTGCACCTCCCGGTAGTCGGGCGAGACGTCCTCGGGGAAGTCGCGCCAGCTGCCGCCGCGCACGACGAGCTCGTCGCCCGCGCACCACTCGGCGGCGTTGCCCAGCATGTCGTGCAGGCCCCAGCGGTTGGGCGCCAGGCTCCCCACCGGGTGCGTGCGGCCGCGGGCGTTCTGGAAGGTCCAGGCGACGTCCTCGAGCGACGTCGTCTCCGGGTCCAGGTCGCCGCAGGCGTAGCGCCACTCGGCCTCGGTCGGCAGGCGGAACGAGCGGCCGGTCTTCGCCGACAGCCACGCGCAGAACTGCTCGGCCGCGTGGCGCGTCACGCACAGCACGGGGTAGCCGGCGTGCCCGAACCCGAAGTCCGGCGCGCCGTAGGGCTTGCTGGGGCGGGCCTCCGCGTCGACGTCGTCGCCGCGCTGCTCGGCCGGCAGGTCGAGGCGCAGCAGGTAGACGTCGTAGAGGTCCCAGGTGACCTCGGTTCGCAGGATCGAGAACGAGGCGACCGGGGGCCCCTCGTCGCCCGCGGCGCCCGCCGGCAGGCGCACGAGGTCCAGCTCGAGCGTCGTGTCCGGGACCGCGAGGCGCCAGGCCTCCGCTTCGGGCGACCGGCCCGGAGCCCGGGCGACGGCGCTGCCCGCGCCCGCGGAGCCGAGCGGGGCCGCGAGCGCCGCGGTCAGCGCGGCGCGGACCACTCCTTTCACGGACGGCATGCTCGCGACGAGGATACCGGCGCCCGCGCGGCGGCGGAACCGAGCGACGGCCGGCCCCGCCCCGGCCCGGGGGACGCGGGCGCCGCGGGTCGCTCCGCACCTCCCGCTCGGCCCTGGGGTTCGCCCCGCCGCGGCGCCAGAATGGGCGCCATGCGCTCCCCCGCTCGCTTCCAGGTCCTGGCGGCGTGCCTCGCCGCCGTCTCGCTCGCGCTGGCCCTCCCCACGACGGCGCGCCAGGCGCCGGCCGCGCCGCTCGCCTCCGGGGCCCGCGCGGCCGACGCGCTGCCCGCCGGCTGGCACGCCTACTACACGCTGGCCCCGGACGGCCCGGAGGTCCCGCACGAGGTGCACGACCACGCGGTCGCGGCCGCGTTCGCGCTGGACCGGGGCGAGACGCTGCACCCCGAGGCCGAGATGGCGGACCTGCGCGCGCGCTTCTCGGCCGAGGTCGAGATCCCGACCAGCGGTCGCTACCGCTTCGGCATGGCGCTCGAGGGCGGCCGCGCCACGCTGCGCGTCGCGGAGGCGGGCGGCGCCGAGCTCGCGGTGTGCCGCGCGGAGGAGGACGGCGAGCACCACACCGACTGGGTCGACCTGGGCCGCGGCCGCGTGGTCGTCACCGTCAGCTTCGCCCGCGAGGGCTACAGCCGCGCGCGCCTGCAGACGCGCTGGGAGATGCGCTTCGAGCCCGGCCGCGGCGGCTTCCCCGAGGAGCCCATCCCCACGCCGTCGGCGCGCGTGCCCGAGGCCGCCCGCGAGCGCGTCGCCCAGGGCCTGCTCGCCCGGCGCGGGCGCGTGCTGCTCGAGCAGAAGGGCTGCGTGAACTGCCACACGACCGACCGGCGCAACGCCGTCGGCCTGCTGGTCGCGCCGCGCATGGACGGCGTGGGCGAGCGGCTGTCCACGACCTGGACGGCGCGCTGGATCCACCGACCCCAGGACCTGCGCCGCGGCTCCGACATGCCGGCGCTGCTGCCGCCGGGCGAGACCGGGCGGGCCGAGGCCGCCGACCTCGCCGCGTTCCTCGCCGGGACGGCCGCGCTCGAACTGGGTCCGGAGGAGCAGGCGGGGCGCGAGCTGTACCACCAGCTCGGCTGCGTGGCCTGCCACGGCGCGCTGGCGTCGCTGGCGGAGCTGCACGACGACGAGTTCCAGAGCGACGCCGTGCCCGGCGGGACCGTCGCGCCCTTCGGCGACCTGAACGGCAAGTGGCGCACGGGCGCGCTGGCGGACTACCTCGTGGACCCCGCCGCCGACCACCCCGCCGGCCGCATGCCGTCCTTCGGGCTGGAGCGCGCGGAGGCGGAGCAGCTCGCCGCGTACCTGCGCGCGGCCTGGCAGGGCATGGCGCCCGACGCCGCCGCCGTCGAGCGCGGGCGCCAGGCGTGGGCGCTGCGCGGCTGCGGGACGTGCCACCTGCTCGAGGGCGGGCGCACGGAGCTGCAGACCGACCGCAAGCTCGAGCAGCTGCTCCTCGACGAGCCGCGCGGGTGCCTGGACCCCGCCGACGAGCGCACGCCGCGGTACGACCTGACGGCGGCGGACCGCGAGGCGCTCGCGGCCGGCGTCCGCTCCGTCCAGCAGTCGCCGACGTGGTCCGCGCCGCTGGACGTCGCCGCGCGCGGGATCGACCGGATGGCGTGCACCGCCTGCCACGCCTGGAACGGCGCGGGCGGACCGCAGGACGACCTGAAGCCGTACTTCCAGTCGCGCGACGAGCTGACCGACCTGGGCGACGAGGGGCGGCTGCCCCCCGAGCTCAGCGGCGTCGGGTTCAAGCTGACGACCTCCTGGGCGAAGCGCGTCCTGCTGGAGGGCGCCGCCGCGCGGCCGTACCTCGGCGCGCGCATGCCGCGCTTCGGCTGGGCGCACATGGAGGACCTGGCGGGCTGGCTCGGCCGCCGCGAGGGCGTCTGGCCCGACACCGACCTGCGCGAACCCGAGGCGACGGAGGAGCGCGTGCTGACCGGCCGCCGCCTGATGGGCCGCGCCGCGATGGCCTGCACGGCCTGCCACAGCTTCCGCGACTACCCGCCGGCGGGCTCGCCGGGCCCCAACCTGATCGCGTTCGCCGAGCGGCTGCGCTACGCGTGGTGGCGCTCGTACATCCACGATCCCGCGCGGTACAAGCCCGGCACGCGCATGCCCGCCTTCTCGAGCGGCGACCGCAGCCAGTTCCCCGACTTCGCCGACGGCACCCTGACCGCGCAGGCCGACTGCATGTGGGCCTACTTCTCGCTGGGCGAGTTCATGCCGCCGCCCGAGGGCGTGGAGCCCTCGACCCGCATGCAGATCCCGGTGGGCGACCGCCCGGTCGTGCTGCGCACGTTCCTCGAGAACGCCGGCCCGCGCGGGATCGCGGTCGGCTTCCCCGTGGGCGTGCACTTCGGCTTCGACGCGGCCGGCGCGCGCCTGGCCGAGGCCTGGCAGGGCGAGTTCCTGGACGCCTCGGGCGCCTGGGCCGGCCGCGGCGGCCAGGTCGCCGGCGGGCGCGGCGCGCTGCTGTGGACCGCGTCCGACGGACCGGCGCTGGTCTTCGGCGAGCAGCCCGCCGCGTGGCCCACCGCGACGGGGCGCGACGCGGGCTTCCGCTTCCGCGGCTACGAGCTCGACGCGGACGGACGGCCCACGTTCCTGTACGAGCTCGACGGCGTGCGCTTCGGCGAGGCGCCCGGCTCGCGCCTGGACGGCCAGCCGGTCCTGTTGCGCCGCTTCACGGCGACGGGCTGGCCCGCCGACCGGACGCTGTGGCTGAACGCCGGCTCCGGCGACAGCGCCGTGGTCGGCCTGCGCGGCGTCGAGCCCGCGCCCGTCGAGCGCGACGACGGCACGACCTGGTACCGCCTGCGGCCCGTGGGCAACCCCGACACCCGCTCGTTCACGCTGGAGGTGACCCCGTGACGCTCGCCGTCCTCGCCCTGCTGGTCTCGCTCGCGCCCGCCCAGGGCGTGACGGTCGGCGACGTCCCGTACGTGAAGCGCGCCACGCGCGAGGAGACCCTCGACGCGATGATGGACGCCCTGACGCCCGAGGCGGGCGACTGGGGCGACTGGCACCTGCTGTCGCCGCTGCCGTGGGGCGGGTTCGGCGAGCTGGCCACGCCCGGCGGTCCCGAGGAGGAGCTCGCGCGCATGGCCGCGGGCGGTCCGGGGCCGGACCTGACGCGCGCCTGGCCGGGCAAGGACGGCGCCGAGGTGCGCTGGGAGCCGCTGCCCGACGCCACCAACCGCCGCGTCGACCTGCTGGTACACGACGACGACGAGCAGAACGTCGAGGCCGTCTGCTACCTGTACGTGCCGGTGACCGCCGAGACGGCGCGGTCGGTCGAGCTGACCATGGGCTCCGACGACGGCGCGCGGGTGTGGGTCAACGGCGCGCTCGTGCACGACCTGGACGTGCCGCGCGGGATGACGCCCGACGACGACCTGCTGCAGTTCGACCTGGTCCCGGGCGTCAACCACGTCCTGTTCAAGATCAGCCAGGGCCAGGGCAGCTGGGAGTTCCAGATCAACACGCGGGCCGCGCTCGACGACGCGCTGGACGCCGAGCTCTTCTACCACCTGGACCGCGACTTCCCGCCCACGCGCGAGCGCGAGCACTACCGCGTCGTGACCCTGCCGGTCAGCGACGGGATCGTGCTCGAGGTCGGCGGGCTGGACTTCCTGTCCGACGGCGCGCCGCTGGTGTGCAACCGCCGCGGCGAGGTCTACGTCGTCGAGAACGCCTACGGCGAGCCCCCGGTCGACGTCGTCTACCGCAAGGTCGCCGACGGGCTGCACGAGCCACTCGGCCTGGCCGTGCGGCGCGACGACGGCGTCGAGACGGCCTACCTCGTGCAGCGCGGCGAGCTGACGCGCCTGGTGGACGTGGACCAGGACGGTGACGTCGACCGCTACGAGACGTTCTCCGACGACTGGGGCGTCAGCGGCAACTACCACGAGTTCGCCTTCGGGCCCAAGTTCGACCCCGCCGGCAACGCCTGGGTGACGCTGAACGTCGGCTTCTGCGGCTCGCTCGGGAAGTCGCTCGTGCCCTGGCGCGGCTGGGCGCTGAAGATCGCGCCCGACGGCTCGATGACGCCCGTGTGCGACGGCCTGCGCTCGCCCAACGGCATCGGCTTCTGGACCGACGGCACGCCCTTCTACGTCGACAACCAGGGCGACTACGTCGCCACGAACCGCATGTCCGAGCTCGTGCCCGGCTCCTGGCACGGGCACCCCGCCAGCCTGCGCTGGCGCGACGACCTGCCGTCGCCCGACGCCCGCCCGCGGCGCCAGCCGGCCACGGTGTGGTTTCCCTACAAGAAGATGGGGCAGTCCGCCGCGGACATCGCGCTGGACACCACCGGCGGCGCCTTCGGCCCGTTCACCGGGCAGTTCTTCGTCGGCGACCAGACGCTGGCGACGGTGATGCGCGTCGACC
>JAUIDW010000118.1 GCA_030428395.1 bacterium
CCCACCGCGTCGGCGAAGGTCATCAGGCGCGGGCCGGTGACCTCGACCACCTGGCCCGCGAGGTCGTCCCCGGTCAGCGCGGCGACCGCCACGTCGGCGACGTCGTCGACGTCGACGAAGGGCTCGCGCACGTCGCCGGCGGGCAGGGCGACCTCGCCGGCCAGGACGAGCTCGGCGAAGGCGCCCTCGTCGAAGTTCTGCATGAACCAGCTCGCGCGGACGACGGTCCACTCGAGGCCGGAGTCCTCGACGATGCGCTCGCAGCGCCGGGCCTCCTCCTCGCCGCGGCCCGACAGCAGCACCAGGCGGCGGACGCCCTTCGCCTTCGCGAGCTCGGTGAAGGCCGCGATCGCGCCGGGCGCGGCCGGCACGGCCAGGTCGGGGGTGTAGACGACGTAGGCGGCGCCGACGCCCTCGAGGGCCGGCCCCCAGGTCGAGCGGTCGTCCCAGTCGAAGCGCGTCGCGCCGGAGCGCGAGCCGCGCCGCACGGGCCGGCCCAGGGCCTCGAGCCGGTCGGCCACGCGGCGGCCGGTCTTGCCGGTGGCGGCGACGACGAGGGTGGGGAGGGTGTTCGAGGCGGTGTTCGGGGTGGTGCTGGTCATGGCGGGCTCCTTGGAGAAAGGGGTCGAGGTGGCGGCGAACGCTCGTTCGCTCCCAGGAGAGGATCGGCCAGGACCGCCGGACGCGCCATGCCATCGCGTCCGTCATTCTTTGCCGATCGTCCACCGCTCTGGACGGGGAGGCCCGAACGGACCAGACTCCCTGCATGGACCGTCCGACCGAGATCCCGGCCGCCACCGACCCCCTGGGCGAGGCGCTGCACCTGCTGCGGCTGACGGGCTGCGTGTACGCGCGCTCGGAGCTCTCGGCCCCCTGGGGCATCGACCTGCCGCCGCTCGAGGGGCACATGATGTTCCACGTCGTGACCGCCGGGCGGTGCTGGCTCGAGCTGGACGGTAGCGAGCCGCTGCCCCTCGAGCGCGGCAGCCTGGCGCTGGTCCCCCACGGCCTGGGCCACCGCCTGGTCGACGCGCCCGGGCGCGACGCGGTCGAGTTCTTCGACCTGCCCGTCGAGCGCGTCACGGACCGCTACGAGCTCCTGACCTGGGGCGGCGGCGGCGACGTGTGCCGCCTGATCTGCGTGGTCGTGCGCTTCGACCAGGCCGCCGCCGAGCGCCTGGTCGACGCCCTGCCGCCGGTGCTGCACGTCGACGCCTGGGACGGGGGCGAAGACCGCTGGCTCGCCGACACGCTGCGCTTCATCGCGCGCGAGGCCGAGGCCCTGCGCCCCGGCGGCGAGACCGTCATCACGCGCCTGGCCGACATCCTCGCCATCCAGATGGTGCGCCGCTGGATCGAGACCGCCAGCGACGTCGACACGGGCTGGCTCGCCGCGCTGCGCGACCCCCGGCTGGGCCGCGCCGTCGCCGCCATGCACCGGAGGCCCGGCGACGACTGGACGCTCGAATCCCTCGCGCACACGGCCGCCATGTCGCGCTCGGCCTTCGCCGCGCGCTTCGCCGAGGTCGTCGGCGAGCCGGCCATGCGCTACCTGACCCGCTGGCGCCTCCAGCTCGCGCGCGCCGCCCTGCGCGAGTCCGACGACCCCCTCGGCGCCGTCGCCGAGCGCTTCGGCTACCGCTCCGAGGCCGCCTTCTGCCGCGCCTTCAAGCGCGAGTTCGGCGCGTCCCCGGGCAGCGACCGCCGCGTCGCGCCGGCGCTCCTGCCGTCGGGCTGAGAAGGGGCGGCGCGGTCGGTCGCCGGGCCGCGCCGCGCGGCTCAGCCGGCTCGCGAGACGAGCATCCCGTCGCGGAGGACGAGCACCTCGCCCTCCGGGACGACGCTCCATTCCTCCCGCGTCAGCGGCACGCTCGCGAGCAGGGACACCTCCTGGTCGGGGTGCTCCGTCTGGACCTCGAGCGCGCGACCGCCGATCGGCTGGGACTCGTCGCGGCCGCTGCGGTGCAGGCTGTAGAGCCCCGGGACGAGGGCGTCGTCGCGCGCCGGGTCGAGGCGCACGTGGGCGTGGGCGAACAGCGCGTCGCCGTCCGTGTACAGGAAGTTCGCGACGCCGCGCTCGCGGAACTCCGCGGCGACGCGGACGCAGACCTCGAGCCGCGACGGGACGTCCGGCGCGTCGTCGGCGTCGTAGAGCGGGCGGAGCTGGTCCAGCAGGTAGCAGAAAGCGTGCTCCGAGTCCGTCTGGCCCATGGGCAGGAAGCGGCCGCTGAGGGGCAGCTCCCGGAAGCTGGGCAGCTCGCCGTTGTGCGCGAACAGGTGGGCCCGGCCGCCCAGCTCGCGCTCGAACGGCTGGGTGTTGCACAGCGCCCGGGGGCCGATGCGCGCGCGCCGCAGGTGCGAGATCAGGAGCTGGCCGCTCCACTCCTGGCGCTCCAGGAACCCGGCGAGCGGGCTCTCGCTGGCCGGTCCGGGCTCGCGCAGGGCCTGGGCCGCGCGGTCGCGGTAGTAGCCGAGGCCCCAGCCGTCGCGGTTGGGAGCCTCCAGGCCGCCGCGGCGCGCGAACTCGTGCATCGAGAACGAGACCGCGGCGGGCAGCCGACTGCTCATGGCGAAGAGCTCACACATCTCTCGATCTCCGGCGCTCGGCGGGCTGGGTCCGGGCTCCCCGGCGCGCGCCCGGACGCGGCGCCCGCGGGACCCCGGCAGGACGGTGGGCTCCACCGGTCGGGCGGGGACGAGGGTACGCCCCGTCCCGCCGCCCGGCCACGCCCCGCCGGGTCGCGGGCGGGTCGGTCCTTGCGAACCTCCGGGCGGCGGCCGACGATCCCGACCAGCATGAAGCAACTCGCCCTCTCGATCGGGACCGTTCTCGCCGTCCTCGCGGGCTGCGGGGGAACGGGCGACGAGGCCCGCTGGAGCCCGGTGACCGCGGACGCCCTCGAAGGCGCGCAGGCCGCGCAGCACGACCGCGCGGTCGCGGCGCGCGACGCGATGTTCGGCGCGCTGATGCAGCGCGTGTCGGCCGAGCTGGCCGCGTCGGGGCCGCCGGGCACGATCCGCGTCTGCCAGGAGGCCGCGCCGGCGATCGCGGAATCGATCGCGCGGGAGCACGGGGTGCGCATCGGCCGCACGTCGTGGAAGCTGCGCAACGCGCAGAACGCTCCCCCCGCGTGGGCCCAGCCCCTGCTGGCCGACCGGCCCGAGGAGGAGCGCCTGGCGGTCGGCCCCGACGGACAGCTCGGCGTAACCCTCCCCATCCGCGTGCTCCCGGGCTGCCTCGCCTGCCACGGCGCGCCCGAGACGCTGGACCCCGCGGTGGCGCAGACCCTGGCCGAGACCTACCCGGACGACCGCGCCACCGGCTTCGAGGCCGGCGACCTGCGCGGCTGGTTCTGGGTCGAGGTGCCCGCGGCGGGCGGCTGAGCTCGCGCCGCGGGGCTCAGCGGGCGACCGGCTCGACCGGGTGCGCGCCGGCGCGCCGCCCGAACAGCGCGTAGAGCGCCGGCAGGACCATCAGGGTCAGCACGTTGTCGGCCAGGACGCCGCCGATGACGACCGTCGCGAGCGGGCGCTGGACCTCCGCGCCGACGCTCGTGTTCAGGGCCATCGGCACGAAGCCGAGCGCGGCCACGAGCGCCGTCATCAGGATCGCGCGCAGGCGCAGGAGCCTCGTCTCCTCGACGGCGCGCTCCAGCTCGAGCCCCTCGTCGTCGATCTTGCGGCGCAGGGTCGAGACGAGCACGAGGCCGTTCAGCATCGAGACCCCGACCACGGCGACAAACCCGACCCCTGCGGAGACGGTGAACGGCATGTCCCGCGCCCACAGGGCCAGGACCCCGCCGAAGGCCGCGAAGGGCGCGCCCGTCGCGATCATCAGCGCGTCGCGCACGGAGCCGGTGCTGAGGTAGAGGAGCAGGAGGACGGCCCCGAGGGCCAGCGGGACGACGACGGCCAGCCGCCGCGACGCGCGCTCGAGGTGCTCGAACTGGCCGCCGAAGCGGACGAACCAGCCGGTCGGCAGGTCGACCTCCTCCGCGATGCGCGCGCGCGCCTCGCTCACGAAGCCGCCCAGGTCGCGGTCCGCGACGTTCGCCTGCACCACGACGCGGCGCTTCTGCCCCTCGCGGGTGATCGTGGACGGGCCCTGCACCTCGCGGAAGCTGACGAGGTGGGTGATCGGGGTGCGCTCGCCGGAGGTCGTCGGCACCCGGAGCTTGCGCACGGCCAGCGGGTCCGAGCGGTACTCGTCGCCGAGGCGCACGACGAGGTCGAACCGGCGCTGGCCCTCGCGGATCTCGCCGACGTGGATCTCGCCCAGCGCGCGGACCAGGTCGAGGACGTGCTGCGCCGGGATGCCGTGGCGGGACAGCTCATCGCGGTCCACCTCGATCTCGAGGACGGGCTGCCCCGTCACCTGCTCCGCCGAGACGCTGGTCGCACCGGGAATCGACTCGAGCAGGCCCTGGATCTCCTGCGCCTTCTCGCGCAGCACGTCGAGGTCGTCGCCGAAGAGCTTCACCCCCACGTCGGCGCGGATACCGGCGGTCATCTCGTTGACGCGCATCTCGATCGGCTGCGTGAAGATCGAGCGCATGCCGGGCATGTCGGCGAGCAGCGCCTCCATCTGCGCGGTGAGCTCGGCCTGGGTGCCGGCCCGGGTCCAGCCGCCGCGAGGCGTCAGGGTCACGAAGACGTCGGTCACCTCCAGGCCCATGGGGTCCGTGGCGACCTGGGCGGTGCCCGTGCGGCTCCACGTGTCCCGGATCTCGTCGGGGAACTCCTCCAGGAGCAGGGTCTCGATCCGGGAGCCGTAGCGCACCGACTCGTCGAGCGAGACGCCCGCCAGGCGCACCGTGTTGATCGCGATCGCCTCCTCGTACAGGCGCGGGACGAAGGTGGACCCGAGCTGCGACGCGAGCAGGACGCCGAGCCCGACGACGCCCAGCCCGAGCGCCACGACGGTGCGCGGGAAGCGCAGCGCCGCGCGCACGGCCGGTCGGTAGAGCCACTGCACGGCCCGCACGAGCGCGTTGTCCCCGTGGCCGCCGCGGACGTTGCGCAGGCCGAGGCTGACGAGCACCGGGACCAGCGTCAGGGAGAAGACCAGGGACCCGGTGAGCGCGAAGACGACCGTCAGGGCCATCGGCCGGAACAGGCGCCCCTCGACGCCCTCGAGCAGCAGGATCGGCAGGTAGACGACGAGGATGATCAGCTCGCCGAACATCGTCGGCTTGCGGACCTCCAGCGTCGCGTCGCGGACGACGTCCAGCACCGACCGCTTCCCGCGCTCCTCGCCGAGGCGTCGCGCGCAGTTCTCGACGACGATGACGGAGCTGTCGACGACCAGGCCGAAGTCGATCGCGCCGAGGCTGAGCAGGCTCGCGGAGATGCCGAAGCGCAGCATCGCGTGGAACGAGAACAGCATCGCGAGCGGGATGGCGGATGCCACGATCAGCCCGGCCCGCAGGTTGCCCAGGAAGACGAACAGGACCGCGACGACGAGCAGGGCGCCCTCGAGCAGGTTCTTGCGGACCGTGGCGATGACGCGGTCGACGAGCTCCGTGCGGTCGTACAGCACCTCGACGCGGACGTCGTCGGGCAGGCTCGCGCTGGCCTCCTCGAGCCGGCGGCGCAACCGGCGCGTCACGTCGTGGCTGTTCTCGCCCATGAGCATGAAGCCCAGCCCCAGGACGACCTCGCCCGCGCCGTTCGCCGTGACCGCTCCCCGGCGAATCTGGTGCCCGAGGCGGGCGGTCCCGACGTCGCGGATGCGGACCGGGATGCCGGCGAACTCGGCGACCACGATGTCCCCGATCTCCTCGAGGCTGCGCGCGAGCCCGATGCCGTGGACCAGGTGCAGCTCGCCGGCGGCCGTGATGACCCCGCCGCCGACGTTCTCGTTGTTGCGCTCGAGCGCCTCGACCACGTCGTCCAGCGTCAGCTCGTGCTCGAGCAGGCGCAGCGGGTCGACGACGACGTGGTACTGGCGCCGGTGTCCGCCCCACGTGTTCACCTCGGCCACGCCCGGCACCGTCAGGAGCTGGGGCCGCAGGACCCAGTCGTGCAGGGTCGTCAGCTCCTCCAGGCTCGCCGTGTCGCTGGTGAGCACGTAGTGCAGCACCTCGCCCAGGCCGGTGGCCACGGGCCCCAGCTCCGGCGACGGCAGTCCCCTGGGCAGCTCGAGGGCGCGCAGCCGCTCGCCGATGAGCTGGCGCGCGAAGTAGACGTCGACCCCGTCCTCGAACACGACGACGACCTGGGAGAGGCCGAACTTCGAGATCGAGCGCACCTCGAGCAGCCCCGGCAGGCCGCCGATGGCCTGCTCGATCGGGAAGGTGATCTGCTGCTCGACCTCCGTCGGGTTCAGGGACGGGGCGTTGGTGTTGATCTGGACCTGGACGGGCGTCGTGTCGGGGAACGCGTCGATCGGCAGCCGGGCGAGGGCCACGAGGCCGCTCGCGACGACCAGCGCCGAGAGCGCCAGGACGACGAGGCGGTTGCGCAGGGACCAGTCGACGATGCGTTCGAACACGGGGGGCGCGCCTCGCTACCGGCCCAGGGTGTCGACCTCGCAGCACCCCGCGCCGATGCTGCCCTTCTGCAGCTCGGTCTTCAGGATGAAGCTGCCCTGGGTGACGATCACCTCGTCGCCCGCGAGCCCCTCGAGCACCTCGTAGTGCTCGCCGGCGTCGTAGCCCAGCCGCAGCTTGCGCGGCACGTACTCGGTCGCGGAGAGCTGCTCGAAGGCCACGTTGCAGCACCCCTCCCACTGGACGGCGACCTTCGGGACGAACACGGCCTCCTCGTCGTCGCGCGTGACGATCCGCGCGGAGCCGAAGCTCTGCGCGCGCAGGTGGCCCGTCGGGTTGGAGAACTCGGAGCGGACCTTCACCGTGCGCGAGCGCGGGTCCACGTGGCTGCTGATCCACGTGATGTGCCCGCCGAGGGTCTCGCCCTCCCAGCCCTCGACGGTCAGCAGGACCGGCTGGCCGACCTCGACCAGCCGGATGTCCGCCTGGTCGACGTCGAGGATCACCCACATGCGCGACGTGTCGGCCACGGAGACGATCGGCGTGGCCTCCGTCGCCAGCTCGCCGATGACCGCGTCCAGCTCGATCACCGTCCCGCCGAACGGCGCCCGGACGGTCAGGAGCGAGGACGTGTCCCCGCGCTCCTTCACGCCGGCGACCTGCTCGGCGGACAGGCCCAGGTTGGCCAGGCGCTGCTCCGCGATCGCCAGGGCGAGCTCGCTCTCGGAGAGGCGCGTGTCGGCCTCCAGCGCGTCGCGCTCCGTCGACAGCGACTTCTCCAGGAGCCCGCGCTCGCGCACGCTGTTGCGCCGCCACAGCTCGACCCGCGCGGCCGCCTGCAGCAGGTCCGCCTTGGCGGCGCCCAGGACGGCGCTGTCGACGACCACGAGCGCGTCCCCCTTGGCCACGTCCGCCCCGAGGTCGTGGCGCACCTCGACGATCGTGCCGGGGGCGCGCGGCGCGAGGCGCGCGCGCGAGCGCGAGTCGTACTCGACCGTCGCGGGGACCTCGAGCGTGCGGCGCAGCGTCGCGCGGCGCACCGGCTCGGTGCGCAGCCCCACGCGGTCCGCCACCGCCGCCCCCGCGAGCCGCAGGATGCTCGCGTCGGTCGAGCACGTGAGGGACGGCGGCCGCTGGACCCGCGGCGTGTCGAGCGTGACCACGGCCACCTCGTGCGCCGCGCCGTCGGTCTCCGGCACCGCGCGGGCGGGCCGGTACCGCTCGTACTGCTGCAGCACGCCGGGGTTGCAGGCCTCGCACTGGGACTCGGGCAGCCCGTGCCCGCCACACCAGTCGCCGCGCGCGCGGTAGGCGTCCTCGAGGTCGCCGCGGCACCGCGTGCAGATGGCCTCGGGGACGCCGTGCCCCCCGCAGAAGCCCATGCTGTCGAGCAGCTCGGGGTGGCAGAACGGGCAGCGCGACACGCCGTGCTCGGCGCAGGCGGCGTCGGCGGACGGAGCCTCGCCCGCGGGCGCATTGCGCGCCTCGGCCGCCGCCTCCTCGACTGCCTCGGCCGGTGCGTCGCCCGGCGGCCGCTCGCACGCCGCGAGGCCCGCGGCGCAGCTCACCAGGACGATCCAGATCCGTCTTCGCATGGCTCTCATGGTGTCGGCTCCCCTCCCCGGTCGTCGTCGAAAAGGGCTTCCCACGGCGCCCCGGTGGCGCGCTCGACGTCGGACAGCGCCGCCGCGGCCAGCTCCAGCCGGCGCACGTGGTTCTGGCGGGCGTCGAGCACCTGCCGCTGCGCCTCGATGACCGGCAGGATGGTCGTCTTCCCCAGGCGGTAGCTGCTGCGCGCCTGCTCGAGCGTCTCCTCGGCGCGCGTCAGGACCTCGTCGCGGTAGATGGCCAGGGCGTCGACGGCCGCCCGCACGCGCGCGTCCGCCGAGCGCACCTCCTGCGCGGCGGCGATGCGCGTCGCGACCAGGACCTTCTCGCGCCGCCGCGCGTCCTCGAGGGCCTTCGCGATCTGCGCCTGGTTCTGGTCGAACAGCGGCAGCTCGAGGCGCGCGCTGGGCCCCACGCTCCAGTCCCCGTCCTTCTCGGCCCCCACGCCGACCTCGACCCGGCGCCAGACCAGGTCGCGCTGGCGCTCGAGCTCCGCGTCGGCCTGCGCCAGCGCCGCCTGCGCCGCCCGGATGTCGAGGCGCCGCTCGGCCGCGATCCGCTCGAGCTCCTCGACCGCCGGCAGCTCGCGCGGTGTCCATTCCGGGAGCGGGTGCAGGTCCAGCTCGAGGTCGGGCCGCAGCCCGAGGAGGGCCTTCAAGCGACGCCCCGCCTCGCCCGCGGCCAGCTCCGCGTCGCGCAGCGCGATCGCCGTGGCGGCGAGCTCGAGCCGGGCCAGGTTCGCGTCGATGGCCGTCGACGCCGCCGCCTCCAGCCGCGCTTCCGCCAGCTCGACCAGGCTCGCGGCGGCGGCGCGGTTCTGCCCGGCGATCTCGACCGAGCGCCGCGCGGTGACGGCCTGCACGTACGCGACCCGGATCTCCCCGGCCAGCAGGACGGCCTCGTGGGCGAGCTGCAGGATGCGCTGCTCGAGGGCCTCGCCGGCGACGCGCTCGCGGTGCGGCACCTGCCACAGGTCGAGCAGGCTGGCGAAGATCCCCCCCTCGAACTCCGCGGCGCCGCCGGACTCGGGGAACCGCAGGACGCCGACGAGCGAGGGGTTCGTCCACAGGCCCGCCTGCACGCGGTCCGCGCTCGCCATCCCCACTCCGTGGAAGGAGGCCTGCAGCAGCGGGCTGTTCAGCAGGCCGAGCTCGACGGCCTCGGCCGGCGCCAGGCCGCCTTCGAGCAGCGCGGCCACGCGCGCCTCCACCTCCGCGGCCTCCGCGTCGGGGTGGAACACGCTCGCCGAGCCGGTGGCGCGGCGGATCTCGTCCACGGCGCGGTCGTAGTCCGGGCCGGGGTCGACCGACGCGCAGGCCGCGACCAGCAGCAGGGCGCCGAGCCCGGGGAGCGTCCTACGCGGGGTCGCCACCGTGGACCTTCCTCGCGACGGACCCGGCCAGCTCGAGCCAGTACGGGTCGGCGATGCGGTAGTACGCGAGCTTGCCCTCCGTCCGGAACTCGACGGCGCCCAGCCTCCGCAGGTCCTTCAGCTGGGTCGACGTCCCGGACGTGGACACGCCGAGCACGTGGGCCAGGTCGCAGACGCACAGCTCGCGCCCCTCGAGCGCCGCCAGGACCCGCAGCCGACCCGGGTTCGCCAGGACCTTGAGCGCGTCCGCCACGCGCCGCGACTCCTCCTCGGCGGGCAAGGCGGCCCGCGCCTCCGCCGCCCGGGGACCGTCGATGCAGTCCACCTCGCAGATTCCCTCGTCCACACGACGCTCGCTCATGGCCTTCGCTCCATCGATTCACGAATCGACGAGCTGACCCTAGAGCTTGAGCGAACCCCGCTCAAGCCGCCCTCGGCGGGGCCCACGAGGGCCCCGTGGACCGCGCCGTCAACGCGAGACGCCGAGTCCTCCGGCGTCCACCCAGTGCACGGTGCCGCCGGTCGCCTCGTCCCAGGTCGCGCCGACGCGGCGCGAGAAGAAGAACAGCCGGCCGTCCCAGGTGCCCATCGGGCAGTACTCGTAGCCCGGGGTGTTGACGCCCGGCCCGAGGTTGCGGGGTCCGGACCAGCCGCCGTCCTCGGTGCGCGTCGCGATCCACAGGTCCGCGCCCCCGTGGCCGCCCGGGCGGCGCGACGCGACGACCAGCACGGTCTCGTCCGGCGAGACCCACGTGTCGCCGTCCGGGTGCTCCGTGTTCACGGGCGCGCCCAGGTTGACCGGGTCCGCGCAGGTGCCGTCGGGCAGCCGCTGCGCGCGCCAGGCGTCGAGCTCGCCCAGCCCGCCGGGGCGGTCGGAGGAGAAGTAGAGGCTGCCGTCGGCGACCAGGCACGGGTAGCTCTCGCCGTGCACGGTCGACACGGGCGGCGGGATCACCTCCGCGTCGCTCCACCCGTCGCCGTCGCGCCGCGCGCGCCACAGGTCGAGGCCCGGCGGGTCCCCCACGCCCCCGGGCGCCTGGCCGAGGAAGACCAGCTCGTCGCCGTCGGCCGAGTACGCCATGTCCACCGCCAGCCCGCGCACGCCCCCGGCCTAGGGGTGCACCTCCTCCGGCGCCGTCCACGCGCCGCCCGCGAGGCGCGCGCGGTGCATGACGAACGTGCCGTCCTCCGCGACGCGCGTGAAGAACAGCTCGCGCCCGTCGGGCGACAGCACGCCGTTCAGCTCGATGGACCCGTCCGTGGACACGACCCCGGGCGCGAAGAGCTGCGGGGCCGTCCCGGGAGCGTCCAGCCCGAAGGGCAGCAGGGGCTCCGCCGCGCAGGAGGAGAGGAGCAGCAGGGCGGTCCAGGTCGACGCCCTGCGCCGGCCCGGCGCAGGGAGGCGATGGCGGGGGTGCGTCATCGATCGGGTGGCTGGCGACGAGGGCCTCGCCGGGGCGAGGCGGAGGGGAACGGAGCAGCGGCGGGCGGCGGGCGCCGTACCCGACGGCAGCCCTTCGCGGCGCGCGACGCCCGAGCTACGCACCACGGCGCTTTGCGGGCGTGCGGGTTGCCAGCATGCTGGGGGCATGAACCGAGCCCTCGCTGCGCTCGCCGTGCTCGCCGGCACGGCGCTGATCGTCTCCGTCCCCGCCTGCGCCGGCACGTCGCGAACCCGCCGCGCCAGTGTCCTCGAGTACCTCTACCCGGAGGGCAAGGAGGCCCAGCCACCCACGGACGTGGAGCTCGACCTGCCGGTGTCCCTCGGCCTGGCGTTCGTCCCGGAGGCGACGGCCCGCGGCGGAGGCGCGCTCCAGCCGGGGCAGCAGGAGGCCCTGCTCGAGCGCGTGCGGGCGGCCTTCGCCGGAACGCCCGAGATCGAGCGGATCGAGCTCGTTCCCTCGAGCTACGTCACCCCCGCCGGGGGCTTCGAGAACGTCGACCAGATCCGCCGCGCGCTCGGCATCGACCTGATCGCCCTGGTCTCCTACGACCAGACGCAGTTCGACGACCCGAACCTGGCCTCGATCACGTACTGGACCATCGTCGGTGCCTACGTCGTCTCGGGCAACACGAACGAGACGCACACGCTGGTCGACGCCTCGGCCTTCGACGTCGACTCGCGCGCGCTGCTGCTGCACGCGTCGGGCAAGAGCCTGGTGAAGGGCAAGGCCACGCCGGTCGACCTCGAACGCTCGCTGCGCGAGGACCGGGTCGAGGGCTTCGAGCTGGCCATCGACGACCTCATCGCGAACCTCGCGGTCGCGCTGGAGGCCTTCCGGGCGCAGGTGAAGAGCGGGACGGTGCGCGGGGAGGGAACGCCGGCGGTCGCGGTCACGGCCGACGGCGTGCCCGTCGGGGACGGTGGCGGAGCGATGGCCATCGGGCCGCTCGAGCTCCTGCTCGCCTGCGCGCTCCTCGCCGTGGCGAGCCGGCACGGAGGGCGCGGGTGAACGCCGGACGCCTGCCCCTGGTCACGCTGTCGCTCGTGGCGGCCGCGCTCGCCGTCGACGCGCTGCCGTGGCTCTCCGACGTGCTCGTCCTCGAGCGCGCCCGCGTCGTGGACGGCCAGCTCTGGCGCCTCCTCACGGGCCACCTCGTCCACGGGCTGCCGCGACTCGCCGCGCTCGACCTGATCGCGCTGGGGCTCCTGGGCGCCTGGGTCGAGCGCCGGGATCGTCGTGGCCTGCCGGTCGTCCTCCTCTCGAGCGCCCTCGTCGCCTCGGTCGCGACGCTCCTCCTGGGTCCTCACGAGCGGATCGTGGGCTCCTCGGCGCTCGCCTGCGGCCTGTTCGCCGCGGCCGCGGTCCTCGCCCGGCGCGAGGGGCGCGCGGTACTGGCTCTCGGGCTCGGCGCGGTGCTGGTCGCCAAGCTCGGCCTGGAGGCCACCGGTCTCTGGAGCGGTGGGCTCGGCACCCTGCCGGCGAACCTCCAACCCGACCTCGCCGCCCACGCCGGCGGCGCGCTCGGAGGAGCGCTCGCCGCGTGGACGGCGCGCCACGGTGTGCACGGGGTGCTCCGAGGACCCGGTTCACGACGGGCGGGAGGCGACTCGCCGCCGGGCCCCTCCGGGTCCCTCCGCATCCCCGGCAGCTCGAGGTCGCCCGCGCTGCCAGGAACCGGCACCCACGGGGTCGGATCGTAGCCGGAGCGGATCCGGGCGCCTGCCCGTGGAGCACGCCCGTACGGAGCGCGCCGATACTCCGGATCCGTGCGCGCGCGAGCTTCGATTCCAGCGCGCGGACGTCGCTTCCAGGGGGGACGGCGTACCGCGCGAAGAGGGCCGCAATGAGCGGATCTCGCCCTCCGGAGCGGGGTCCGAGCCGGGAGGCGGGCGCCCCGCTTCCGATCGCCGACGCCGCGGTGGGCGAGGCGCCGGGCGACGCGATCGACCGCTACACGCTGGTCGAGCGGATCGGCGAGGGCGGCATGGGCACGGTCTGGCGGGCCGAGCAGGCGGAGCCGGTGCGGCGCTCGGTCGCGCTGAAGGTCATCAAGCTCGGGATGGACACGCGCGAGGTGGTCGCGCGGTTCGAGGCCGAGCGGCAGGCGCTCGCGATGATGGACCACCCGTCGATCGCGAAGGTCCACGACGCCGGCGTCACGGAGACCGGGCGGCCGTACTTCGTGATGGAGCTCGTGCGGGGCGCGCCGATCACCGACTTCTGCGACGCCGAGCGCCTGACGACCGCGCAGCGCCTCGCGCTGTTCCGCCAGGTGTGCCTGGCCGTCCAGCACGCGCACCAGAAGGGCGTCCTGCACCGCGACCTGAAGCCGTCCAACGTCCTCGTGGCGATGGTGGACGGCGTGCCGCAGCCGAAGGTGATCGACTTCGGGATCGCGAAGGCGACGGAGAAGCCGCTGACCGACTCGAGCCTCGCCACCGCGGCCTTCCAGATCGTGGGCACGCCGCAGTACATGCCGCCGGAGCAGGCCGCGGGCCAGGACGTCGACACACGCGCCGACGTGTACTCGCTGGGCGTCGTGCTGTACGAGCTGCTGACCGGGGTGCCGCCCTTCGGCGACGGGACGACCAGCCTCGACAGCCTGGGCGAGCTGCTGCGGCAGATCCACGAGGTGACGCCACCGAAGCCCTCGACGCGCGCGAGCGAGCTGGGCGTCGCGCTCGACGAGGTCGCCCGGACGCGGCGGCAGCCGACCGGGACCTTCCCGCGCTCGCTGCGCGGCGACCTGGACTGGATCGTGATGAAGGCGCTCGAGAAGGACCGCGAGCGCCGCTACGCGACCGCCCTCGACCTGGCCGAGGACGTCGAGCGGCACCTGGCGAACGAGCCGGTCGTCGCCTCGCCGCCCAGCACGACCTACCGCCTGCGCAAGTTCGTGCGCCGCAACCGGCTGGCGGTCGCCTCGGCGGGCGTGGTGGTCGCGACGCTGGTCGTGTCGACGATCGGGCTGGCCCTGCTCTACTCCCGCGCCGTCGCCTCCGAGGCGCGCGCGACGCGGCAGGCCGAGACGTCGCGGCGCGCGCTGGGCTTCCTGACCGAGATGTTCCAGGTGTCCGACCCCAGCGAGGCGCGGGGCGAGACCGTGACCGCGCGCGAGATCCTGGACCGTGGCGCCGAGCGCATCGACCGCGAGCTGGCCGACCAGCCCGAGATCCGCTCGACGCTGTCGGCCACGATGGGCGAGGTCTACACCGGCCTCGGCCTGTACGCGCGGGCGGAGGAGCTGATGCACACCGCGGCGACGATCCGCTCGGAGCTGAGCGGCGCGGAGCACCCCGAGGCGCTGCGGCTGACCGCCGGGGTCGCGGACCTGCTGGGGCGCCAGTCGCGCCACGAGGAGGCCGAGGACCTGCTGCGCGAGACGATCGCGCGGCAGGAGCGCGTGCTGGGGCCCGACCAC
>JAUIDW010000119.1 GCA_030428395.1 bacterium
ACGCCTTCGAGGACGCGCGCGAGCGCATCAGCGGCAACCTGTCGAGCGACGTGCCCGGCGGGTCGCTGCGCCTCGCGCAGGCCAGCCAGCGCAACGTCACGCTCTCCGAGCGCTTCGAGCGGCCGCTGGTCATCGGCTACCTCGGCTTCGACGTGCCCGTCCTGCGCAACGGCGAGCTCGGCGCGCCGATCGCGACGCTCTCGATGCTCGAGAACCGCGACCGCGCGGCGCCGATCGGCGAGCTGACGCCGTCCCAGCGGCGGCGCGAGCTCGTGGGCTCGGAGCTGCTGCTGCGGACCTACCGGCTGGAGTTCGACGCCCTCGGCCCGGCGGACGTGCTCGCGGGCTGCCGCGAGCTGGTGTCCGAGATCGCGTTCGCCTGCGAGCGCCTGCCCGAGGAGAACTTCGCCGAGGTGCAGAGCCGCGCGTGCGGCATCCTGCTGGCGACCGACGAGGAGAACCCGGCGGCGCTGGCGCGCGGGCTGGTGTTCGACTTCCTCGACGCGGCCGACCGCTACGCGGCGGTGGACGAGCTCGCCCGCAACGAGCGCGTGGTCGCGATGCTCGAGCTCGCGCACCAGCGCGCGGCCGCCGGCGACCTCGAGGGCATCGGCTGCGAGGACTCCGGGCGCTGACGCCGGGCGCGCGCCGACCCGCCGCGGTCCTGGCTCGACCTCGCTCGAGCCGAGCCGGAGCGGGTCGAGACGGATCGAGACGACCGGCCCGGTCGCCCCGCGCAGGGCGGCCGGGCCGGTCGCGTCTCGGGCGGCGTCGTTCGCGAGGGATTTCCGCGACGATCCGCAACCGACGCGGCGTGGAGGGGTCCCTGGCGTGCGCCCGTCGCGTCGGCGGGCGCCGTGACCCCCGACCGGCCCCGCGCGGGCCCTCCCCCCCCGGTGAACGGGAAGTACCCGGAAGAACCGGAACTACCCGGAACAACCGGACAACCCGGAGAACCAGGAGCCGCCATGGAGTTCGACTTCGGAGCGCTCGAGGACGTCGAGTCGTTCGAGCTCGTCCCGCCCGGCACGTACGTGTGCCGCGTCGCCGAGGTGCGCGAGGGCCGCGCGCGCGACGGCAGCAGCCGCTGGTCCCTGCGCCTGGAGGTGGCCGACGGCGACCTCGCCGGCCGGACCGCGGCCTGGGACTCGCTGACGTGGAGCGCGCGCGGCGTGCACCGCGTCCGCCGGGTGCTGGCGGCCTTCGGCGTCGACGTCCGCGGCGTGGTGCAGATCGAGGCGCAGGATCTGCACGGGCTGCGCGCCTGGACCCGGCTCGAGCCGGAGGAGGTCGAGGACGCACTGACGGGCCGCCGCCGCCGGCGCCTGCGCGTGCCGTACGACGGCTACCGGCCCGAGGGAACCGACGCGCCCGGGGAAGCCGAAACGGACGGCGCGCCCGCGCCCGACGCGCCCTGGAACGGCGTGGCCACCGTCGAGGAGCGTCCGCCCGAGCCGCTCGAGGACGACCCCGCGGAACGGGGCCAGCGACAGCGGGAGGATCGACGCGGGGAGCGACCCGGCGGGGGCGCCGTGGCCCTCGACGATTGACGCGGGCGCGGAGCCGTTCGCACCATGCCCCGATGCGAGGACCGGAGCGAGGCCCCGAGCGAGGCCCCGAGCGAGGCTCGGAGCAAGGCCCGGACGCACCGTCGGGGGGCGCGCCGCGGGGCGCCGGTGGCGGTCCCGCCGGCAGCGGCGGCGTCGACGACCTGCTCGACCGCGCTCGCGCGGCCCTGCTCGGCTCGTACGCGCCCTACTCCGGCGTCGCCGTCGGGGCCGCCCTGCGGACCGTCGGCGGCCAGGTCTTCACCGGCAGCAACGTCGAGAACGCGAGCTACGGGCTCACGATCTGCGCCGAGCGCTCCGCGGCGGTCGCCGCGATCTCGGCGGGGCACCGCGAGTTCGAGGCCATCGCCATCGCCACCGACCGCGAGCAGCCGCTGATGCCGTGCGGCGCCTGCCGGCAGTTCCTCCAGGAGTTCGCGCCCGACCTGCGCATCGTCGTGACCGGGGCCGCGGGCGCGTCGGTCGAGGCGACCCTCGCCGACCTGCTGCCGCGGGCGTTCGGTCCCTCCGACCTCTCCTGAGCCCATGCCGAGGAAGCCGGATCCGGGGCGGCGCGCCCGCGAGCTGCGGGCCGAGCTCGAGCGTCACAACCGCCTCTACCACGTCGAGGGGCGCCCGACGATCACCGACGCGGAGTACGACGCGCTCTTCCGCGAGCTGCAGGGGCTCGAGCGCGAGCACCCCGAGCTGGCGACGCCCGACAGCCCGACCCAGCGCGTCGGCGCGCCCCTGCCGGAGGGCTCGAGCTTCCCGAAGGTGCGCCACGAGGTGCCGATGCTGTCGATCGACAGCCTCTTCGAGGAGGCGGAGGTGCGCGAGTTCGAGGACCGCATCCGCCGCTTCCTCAAGCTGCCCGAGGACGAGCTCCTGGCGTACGTGGTCGAGCCCAAGTTCGACGGCGTCAGCGCGTCGCTGCTGTACCGCGACGGCCTGCTCGAGCGCGGCGTGACGCGCGGGGACGGCGCCGTGGGGGAGGACATCACCGCCAACCTGCGCACCGTCCGCAACATCCCCCTGCGGCTCGACGCGGCCGGCGGGGCACCGCCGGAGCTGCTCGAGGTGCGGGGCGAGGTGCTGATGGAGCGCGCGGCCTTCGAGCGCTTCAACCAGGAGCGCGTCGCCGAGGGCCGGACGCTGCTCGCCAACCCCCGCAACGCCACGGCCGGCGCCCTGCGGCGCAACGACCCCGCCGAGGTCGCGCGCTACCCGCTGCGCTTCTTCTCCTGGTCCGCGCCGCGGCTGGAGGGCGCCGCGTTCGAGTCCCACTGGGACCTGCTCGAGGCGCTGGCGGCCTGGGGGCTGCACCACTCGCGCTACACCGAGCGCGTGGAGGGCCTGGAGGCGTGCGTCGCGTACCGCAACCGCATCGGCGAGCAGCGCGCGGACATCCCCTTCGAGATCGACGGCGTCGTGGCCAAGCTCGACTCCCTGGCGCTGCGCGAGCGGCTCGGCACGACCGCGCGGGCGACGCGCTGGCAGTTCGCCTACAAGTTCCCCGCGAACGAGGCGACGAGCCTGCTGCGCGCGATCGAGGTCCAGGTCGGCGCGCTGGGCCGGCTGACGCCGCGCGCGCACGTCGACCCGGTCGAGATCGGCGGGGTGACCGTGCGGCACACGACGCTCCACAACGCCGACCACGTCGCCGCCCTGGGGCTCGCCGTGGGCGACCGCGTGTTCCTGCGGCGCGCGGGCGACGTGATCCCCCAGGTCGTGGGCGTCGCCGAGCCCGCGAAGGGCCGCCGGCCGGCGGGGTGGAAGCGCGACCTGCCCGAGGAGCTGCTCGAGGACGGCGAGCCGCGCCCCGGCGTGGTGTGGGAGTGGCGCGCGCCCTTCGCCATGCCCGAGACGTGCCCGGCCTGCGGCACGCCGCTGGTCGCCGAGGGCAAGTACTGGCTGTGCCCCAACGTCCACGGCTGCCGCCCGCAGCTCGTGGGGCGCACCCTGTACCTCGCCGGCCGCAGCGGCTTCGAGGTCGACCGCATCGGCGAGCGCATGGTCGAGCAGCTCTTCGAGGCCGGCCTGCTCGAGACGCCCGCCGACCTGTTCCACCTCGAGGCGCACCGCGAGGAGCTCGTCGCGCTCGAGCGCTGGGGCGAGAAGACGGTCGACAATTTGTTCGCGCAGATCGAGGAGCGCCGCGACGTGCCCTTCGCGCGCTTCCTGTCCGCCCTGGGCATCCCCGAGGTCGGCCCCGCCACCGGGCGCCTGCTCGCGCGCCACTTCGGCGACCTGCAGGAGCTGCGCGACGCGGCGCCCGAGGACCTCGAGCGCATCGAGGGCATCGGCCCCGAGATGGCGCGCAGCCTGGCGCAGTGGTTCGCCTCCGCCGAGAACGAGGCCCTGGTCGAGCGCCTGTTCGAGGGCGGCGTCCGCATCCGCTACGAGTCGCACGAGACCGGCTCGGGCCCCTTCGCGGGCAAGACGGTCGTGTTCACCGGGACGCTCGAGCACATGGCGCGCTCCGAGGCCAAGCGCACGGTCGAGGGCCAGGGCGGCCGCGTCGCCTCGTCGGTCAGCGGCAAGACCGACTTCCTGGTCGTCGGCGGCAAGCCCGGCAGCAAGGCGAAGAAGGCCGAGGAGCTGGGCGTGACGGTGCTGCTCGAGCCCGAGTTCCGCGAGCACCTCGGCCTGGACCCGACCCCCTGACCGCCGGCCCGCGCCGCCGCGCGCGCGGGCTCCTCGCTGCGCCGGGGGGATCGTCGCGGTGCGCGGGGGCTCCCGCGGAGCTCGTCCTGCGGTCGGGACGGTCGTCCGCGCCTCCCGAGCTCGCCGCGGGCCCCGCGGGCCGCCCTCGCTGCCATCCCCCGGAGGCGTCTGGCACAATGCGTCCCCCCGGGCCGTGAGAGCAGGTGCTCTCGCGCACCCGGGCCGTGAAGCACGCATGGAAGGCGAGAAGAAGCCGACGCGCAGCCGGGCCCTCGGGCCCGAGGACATGAGCCAGGAGCCGCTCGACCTCCCCGAGCCGCCCGACGAGGAGGGCACGGTCGAGCTGGTGCGGCGCGCGCAGGACGGCGACGCCGAGGCGCTGAACGACCTGTTCGCGCGCTACCACAACGTGATGCTCGAGGTCGCCCGCCGCCGGCTGGGCCCGCGCCTGCGGCTGAAGGAGGACCCCGACGACCTGGCCCAGACGACGTTCCGCGAGGCGACGCGCGACTTCGCGAGCTACCAGTACCGCGGCACGGGCTCGCTGCTGCGCTGGCTGATCCAGATCCTGCACAACAAGATCCGGGACAAGGCCGAGTTCTACTCCGCCGGCAAGCGCAACACGGCGCTCGAGACCAACCTGGACGCGGGCACGCCGGACGACAGCACCCCGCGCATGGAGCCGGCCAGCCCCGACCTGTCCGTCACCGGCCAGGTCAACCGCAACGAGAACTTCGAGATCCTCCGCGAGGCCCTCAAGGACCTGACCCCGGAGTACCGCACGGCCATCACCCTCGTCTTCTTCGAGGGCCTGACCCTGCGCCAGGCCGGCGAGCGCATGGGCGGCCGCAGCGAGGACGCCGTCCGCATGATGCTCCGCCGCGCCGAGACCAAGCTCCGCGAGGTCCTCCGCCGCCAGACCGGCGACTCCGAGGGCTGATCCCGCCGGCGGCTCCGTCCGTGCCGCCATCGCGAGGGTCCGCCCCCCGTGTCGTCAGGCGCCGACACCCCCGGTCCCGCGCGCGGAGGTGGGGGGCGACCCCGCGGCCTGTGCGTCCCGTGCGCGGGCGAGCGCTTCGGGCAGCCCGCCCCGCGGCGCCCGCGGCCGCGCGGTGGCGCGCGCTTCCCTCCCGCCTGGCCCGACCCGGCGCGCCCCGCCGCCACCCGGGCGACCGCGAAGGCGCCGCCCCTCGCTTGCCTCCCCCGGCCGCCGTCGCTACCTTCTTCCGCCGCTGGGCCACTAACTCAATTGGCAGAGTGCCATGTTCACAGCGTGGAAGTTACTGGTTCGAGTCCAGTGTGGCCCACCACGCCCAGGCGCCGGACGCGACGACGCTCCGCGCACGAGAACGGCCCGCCACCCGGCGGGCCGTTGCGTTTCCGGGGACGCGTGATCCCGGCGAGCCGTCGTGAGGCGGCGACGCGGCCGCGGGCCGGCCGCGCCTACTTGCCGGCGCGGGCCGTCTTGACGGCCTCGGTCAGGGCGGGGACGACCTCGAAGGCGTCGCCGACGATGCCGTAGTCGGCCAGCTTGAAGATCGGGGCGTCGGCGTCCTTGTTGATGGCGACGATGACGCGCGAGGTGCGCATGCCGGCCAGGTGCTGGATGGCGCCGGAGATGCCGACGGCGATGTAGAGCTGGGGGGCGACGGTCTTGCCGGTCTGGCCGACCTGCTCGGCGTGGGGGCGCCAGCCGGCGTCGACCACGGCGCGGCTGGCGCCGACGGCGGCGTCGCCGAAGGCGGCGGCGAGCTCCTCGAGCAGGTGGAAGTGCTCGGGGCCCTTCATGCCGCGGCCGCCGGAGACGACGACCGGGGCCTCCTTCACGTCGAGGCGGCCGGCCTGCTTCGCGGCGATCTCGGTGACGACGACCTTGGGGTCGGCGATCGAGGGCTTCGTCTCGACGGCGCCGGCGGCGGCGTCGGTGCAGGGCGGGAAGACGTTGGGGCGCAGGGTGCCGCAGAAGACCGGGCTGGACGAGCGCACGGTCGCCAGCGCCTTGCCGGCGAGCACCGGGCGGACGGCCTCGTAGCCGTCGCCCGCGGCCTCGAAGCGGATGCAGTCGGCGATCGACGCGGAGTCGAGCAGCGCGGCGGCGCGCGGGATCAGCTCGCGACCCTGGGCGGAGGCGGCGGCGAGCAGCGCGTTCGCGCCGTGGTCCTGGACGGTCTGGGCGAGCTGGCGCGCGGCGGCGTCGGGGCTGAACGCCTCGGCGCCCTGGAAGTGCACCACCGCGTCGGCGCCGGCGGCGCCCAGCGCGGAGGCGACCTCGGCGGCGCCGGGGTCCGCGACGACGGCGACGACCTCGGCGCCGGTCGCCTTGGCGGCGCCCAGGGCCTCCAGGCTCGCCTGGCGCGCCCGGCCCGCGGAGTGTTCGACGTGGACGACGATCTTGGCCATCGGGAGTTCCTCGGGGTTGGGACGGGCTAGAGGACCTGGGCCTCGTTCTGCAGCGCCTCGATGAGCGCGGGGACGGCGGCGGCGCCCTCGCCGACGATGCGGCCCTCCTGGCGCTCGGCGGGCAGGGCCAGCGACTGCACCTGCACGTGGTTCTCGGCGGCGGGGGCGTCGACCTCCTCCACCGGCTTCTTCTTGGCGGCCATGATCCCCTTGAGGCCGGCGTAGCGCGGCTCGTTGAGACCCTTGTCGCACGTGACGACGGCGGGCAGCGAGAAGGTCAGCGTCTCGACGCCGGACTCCGACTCGCGCTTCGCGGTGCCGCCGGACTCGGTCAGCTCGAGCTCCGACACGTCGGTGACCGTGGCCCAGTCGAGCAGCGTGCCGAGCATCGCGCCGACCGCCGCGTTGTCGCGGTCGGTGGCCACGCGGCCCGTGAACACGAGGTCGGCGCCCAGCTCGCGCACCTTGTCCGCCAGGACCTTCGCGGTCGAGCGCGCGTCGCGGTCCATCCAGGCGTCGTCCTTGATCAGCACCGCGCTGTCCGCGCCCTTGGCCAGGCACTCGCGCAGCTCCTTCGTGGCGTCGCCGGGGCCGACCGTGACGACCACGACCTCGCCGCCGAGCTGCTCCTTGGTGAGGATGGCCTGCTCGACCGCCAGCTCGTCGTAGAACGACAGCATGTACTGGAAGCCCGAGGTGTCGAGCGCCGCGCCGTCGGCGGCGATCTTGGCCTGGACGTCGGTCGTGGGGACGCGCTTGACGCAGACGACGATCTTCATGGAGGCACTGTCCTGGGCGGGGCCCGGCGAGAAAGGCCGAAGAGGGTATCGGCCCCCCGGCGGCGCGGTCAAGGTCGCAGGAGGTCGCTCTCCTCGGCCCGCGTCACGCCCGTGACGGGCGTGTCGAAGGAGTGGCCGAGGTACACGGCGCGGACGCGGTCGTCGGCCACCAGCTCCGCGGCGGTGCCCTCGCGGAGGATGTGGCCCTGGTGGATGATGTAGGCGCGGTCCGTGCTCGCGAGCGTCTCGCGCACGTTGTGGTCGGTGATCAGGATGCCGATGTTGCGCTCGCGCAGGTTCCCGACCAGCGCCTGGATCTCCTGCACGGCGATCGGGTCGACCCCGGCGAAGGGCTCGTCGAGCAGCAGGATCTTGGGGCGCGTCGCCAGGGCCCGCGCCAGCTCCAGGCGGCGCTGCTCGCCGCCCGACAGCGTGTCGGCGGAGTTCGCGTGCAGGTGGGACAGCTCGAGCTCGGCCAGCAGCTCGTCCGCCTGCGCCCCGCGCTCCTTGCGCGACAGCGGCAGGGTCTCGAGGACCGCGAGCAGGTTGTCGCGGACCGACAGGCGCTGGAAGACGCTGCGCTCCTGCGGGAGGTAGCCCATCCCCAGGCGCGCGCGCTTGTACATCGGCAGGCGCGAGCACTCGGCGCCGTGGATCGAGACCTCCCCGGAGTCGGGCCGCGTCAGCCCCACGGTCATCCGGAAGGACGTGGTCTTCCCCGCCCCGTTCGGCCCGAGCAGCCCGACGACCTCGCCCGCGTGCACCGTGAAGGACACGCCGTCCACGACCCGCCGGCGCCGGTAGGACTTCACGAGCCCGCGCACGTCGAGCAGGTCGTCGCCCTTCTTGATCTCGGCCGCCGGCATGGGCGCGGAGTCTACCGACCCGCCGCCGCGCCCGGGGCCCCGCGCCCGCCCTCGCGCGCCGGCGCTCGCACACGCGAGTCCCGGGCGCGCAGGCCCCGCCTGCGAGCCCCGCTCACGAACCCCTCGCCCGCGCCCGGCTCGCGCCGGCAGGCCCGCCGCGGCGAGTCCGCGGCGGCGGGCCCGGGCGCGCAGGCCCCGACTGCATCCCCGGGTGCCAGGAGCGAACTGACTGGGTTCCGTGTGGACGGCAGCCCGGGTGCCCGTCGGAAGCCCTGCGAGCGAAGGCGCTTGGGGTCGTCGGTCGTTCGCCACGGGCCCTCGTCCCCCGCCCGGACCGGGCCGGGGCGAGCGCTCCCCCCGGAGCGGCCCCGCGAGGCCACGGGCAGGGCCCCCGGCCGGCCGCTCCGGGACGGTTCCACACGGAACCCAGTCAGTTCGTGGGGGCGACGAGTGGGGTGCGGCGCTCCCTTACCCGGGCGGTCCGGAGGGCCTTCGGGGAGCGTGCTTTTTGGGAATGACAAGCCCCAGTGCTGGGAATCTGGCGGCCGTGTGGATAACCCGTGGATACCCGGGTCGGGCGCGTGGCGAATTGGAGAGGACCGAGCAGCGCGAAACCCCACGATCTCGGGCGCTTGATGCCGCTTTGACGCTTGGGCGGATCTGGCACGGATATAAGTGCCTGTCCGGATGGGGGATACGCTAGGAAGTCGGATCGCGGAAAGTGCGCGAGCTCGCGCGGCTCCGGGGCCGGTCCCGGGAGGCCCGTCCCATTCCGGGTAAACCCGGACCCCGTGGCGACTGTGGAGAAGCCCCGCGGGGGCGCTCCAAGTTCCCCTCCCTGCGGGACTTGAGGGGGCGCGGCCCCGATCAGCGGATCCAGCCCAGCCGGGCGAGCCGGTGGCGGATCGAGATCGGCCAGAACACCACCAGCGCCCGTCCGGTGATCAGCTCGCGGGGCACGAAGGGCGCGTCCTCGACCCCGACGGCCTTCATGCGCTGCTGGGGCACGACCCAGGTCTCGCCCCACTCGTCCACGAAGCGCGTCCAGGAGCCGCCCGTGGAGGGGTGGAACGTGTGGGGGTTGCGCTCGAGCGGGCTGGGCGCGTTGCTGAGGTTGTTGCCGCGCAGCGCCACGGGTCCGCCCTGCCCGTCCTCGACCTCGACCTTCCACCAGCGCCAGGCCCGGCTGTCGCTCGAGTCCTGGGTGTTGTCGCCGAGCATGAAGTAGCGGTCCGCGGGGATGCGGATGCCGTCGACGCCCTGGTCGAGGTAGTAGACGTCGCGGTAGACCTGCAGCTCCTCGAAGTCGGCGCCCTCGCCGCCCGCGGCGATCCAGGCCGCCGAGCGCTGGTCCGAGGCGGAGGCGACCTCGAGCTCGCACACCGTCTCGCCCTCGACCTCGAGGGCCAGGAGGTCGTCGACGTTCTGGGCCGCGAAGTCGACGCTGGAGCCGGCCGGCAGCCGGTAGGGCTGCTCCGCCCGCGTCTCGGCCACGACGAGGCCGTCCCCGCCGCCCGCGAGGTCGAGCACGGTCACCGTCGGCACGGCGTCCGCGCCGGCGGCGGGGCCGGGGACGCGGAAGCGGTACCGCAGGGTGCCCTCGTCCAGCTCGACCGCGATCCACTCGCAGCCGGTGAACGCGCGCACCTCGCCGCCGACGCGCAGGTCGCCGACCGCGTTGGTCGACGAGGGCTTCTGGCGCAGGTCGAGCTGCTCGGCGATCCGGGCGGGGTACCCGTCCTGGTAGCGGTCGAGGATCGCCCCGCGCTCGGTGTGGAACCGCGCGCGCCCGGCGCCGCGGGTCCGCAGCGCGCGCGGCGCGGCGGTCCAGCCGCTGGTGGCGGACTCCTCGACGCGCCACAGCGGGTCGGTCCCGGGGTCCAGCTCCTTCAGCATCTCGAGCAGCACGTGCCGCGGCCGGCGCAGCACGGTCCAGTCGGAGTCCTCGTCCGGCCGGGTCCAGAGGTCGCCGCGGTGGATGCGGAACCACTCGTCCGGCAGGCCGACGACGCGCTTCACGAAGTTCTTCGAGCGGTCGAGCGGGTACTTGAAGATCACGACCTCCCAGCGGCGGGGGTCGCGGAACTGGTACGACAGCTTGTCGACCAGGATGCGGTCGAAGAGCCCCGTCTCGGTGTTGCCCATCAGCGTGGGCTGCATCGACCCGGTCGGGATCTTGTACGCCTCGACGACGAAGTACTTGAGCACGACCGCCATGACGACGGCGACCGTCATGGCCTCGATGTTGTCGCGCCAGGGCGTGCGGCGCTTGCCGTCCTCGCGCCTGCTCACGACTTCTTCTCGTCCCCGGAAAGCACGGCGAGGAACGCCTTCTGCGGGATGTCGACGTTGCCGATCTGGCGCATCCGGCGCTTGCCGGCCTTCTGCTTCTCGAGCAGCTTGCGCTTGCGCGTGATGTCGCCGCCGTAGCACTTCGCCGTCACGTCCTTGCGCAGCGCGGCGATGGCCTCGCGGGCGATGATGCGGCTGCCGACGGCGGCCTGCAGGCGCACCTCGAACATGTGGCGCGGGATCTCCTTGCGCAGCTTCTTGATCGCCGCGCGCCCGCGCGTCTCGGCCTGCGAGCGGTGGACGATGCTGGAGAGCGCGTCCACCTCCTTGTTGTTCACGAGGATGCGCAGCTTGACCAGCTCGTCGGCGTGGTAGCCGGTGATCTCGTAGTTCAGCGTCCCGTAGCCGCGCGTGGCCGACTTCAGCTTGTCGTAGAAGTCGTAGATGATCTCGGCCATCGGCACGTCGTAGACCAGCTGGACGCGGGTGGGCGACAGGTACTCCTGGCGCACGAACACGCCGCGGTGGTCGTTGGCGATCTGCATCATCGCGCCGATGTACTCGCTGGGCACGAGCATGCCGACGCGCGCGATGGGCTCGAGCACCTGCTCGAACTTGTCCGGGCTCGGCAGGGCGCCGGGCGAGCTGATGTCCTGCTCGGTGCCGTCGGCCATGCGGATGCGGTAGGTCACCGTCGGCGCCGTCTGGATCATGTCCAGGTCGTGCTCGCGCTCGAGGCGCTGCTGGACGATCTCCATGTGCAGCAGGCCGAGGAAGCCGCACCGGAACCCGAACCCCAGCGCGTCCGAGGTGACCGGGGCGAACGAGAACGAGGAGTCGCTCAGCGACAGCGTCTCGAGGGCCTCGCGCAGCAGCTCGTAGTCGCCCGGGCTGGTCGGGTAGAAGTCCGCGTACACCATGTGCTGCGGCGGCGCGTAGCCGGGCAGCATGCCGGCCGCCGGCGCCTTGTGGTGGGTCATGGTGTCGCCGATCACGACGTCGCCCAGGCGCTTGATGTTCGAGATGAAGTAGCCGACCTCGCCCGCCGCCAGGGACAGGTCCTTGGCCATCTTCGGCGCGAAGCGGCCGATCTCGATCGCCTCGTAGACCTTGCCCGTGCCCATCATGCGGATCGAGTCGCCCTTGCGGATCGTCCCGTTGAACACGCGCAGGTACACGATGATGCCGCGGTACTCGTCGTAGACCGCGTCGAAGATCAGGGCCTGCAGCGGCGCGTCGGGGTCGCCCTCGGGCGGCGGGATCTCGGCGACGACCGAGTCCAGCACGGCGGGGACGCCCGCGCCCGTCTTGGCCGAGACGCGGTGGGCCTCGGTGGCGTCGATGCCCAGGACGTTCTCGATCTCCTCGCACACCTCGTCGGCGTGCGAGTGGGGCAGGTCGGTCTTGTTCAGCACCGGCACGAGCGCGTGGTCCGCCTCGATCGCGAGGTAGGCGTTCGCCACGGTCTGCGCCTCGACGCCCTGGGACGAGTCGACCAGCAGGATCGAGCCCTCGCAGGCCTGCAGGCTCTTCTGGACCTCGTAGTTGAAGTCCACGTGCCCGGGCGTGTCGATCAGGTTCAGCTCGTACCGCTGGCCGCCGACCTCGTGGTAGATCGTGACCGCGCGCGCCTTGATGGTGATGCCGCGCTCGCGCTCGAGCTCCATGTCGTCGAGCATCTGCGCCTTCAGGTCGCGCCGCTGGACCGCGCCGGTGACCTCGAGGAAGCGATCGGCCAGCGTCGACTTGCCGTGGTCGATGTGCGCGATGATCGCGAAGTTGCGGATGTGCTGGATGTCGACCATGGGGGCCTCTCCCTCCCCGGGACCACCGCCGACCGCGGGCGGGTCCGCGCGCGCGGGCGGGGCTCAGGACGTCAGGTCCGGCAGGCGGCGCGCGAGCTCCCGGAGGGCCCGGCCGCGGTGGCCGATCCGGGCCTTCTCGTCCGGGGCGAGCTCGGCGAAGCCTCGACCCGTCTCCGGATGCCCCGGTTCGGTGAAGAGGAACAGCGGATCATAGCCGAAGCCCCCCTTGCCCCGAGGCGCCTCGAGGATCCGCCCGCGCGCCTCGCCCAGGATCTCGGCGGCGACCCGACCGTCGGGGTCGGCCAGCACGAGGGCGCACACGAAGCGCGCGCCGCGGGCGTCGGGGGGGACGCCGGCCAGGCGCTCGAGCAGGTGGCGGTTGTTGGCCGCGTCGTCGCCGTGGGCGCCGGCGAAGCGGGCCGAGCGGACGCCGGGCGCGCCGTCCAGGGCGTCGACCTCGAGCCCGGAGTCGTCCGCCAGGGTCCACAGCCCCGCGGCGCGGGCCCCGGACTCGGCCTTCTTGCGGGCGTTGCCGACGAAGTCCGGCCGGTCCTCCTCGACCTCCGGCAGCCCGCCCACGTCGGCGGGGACGAGCACCTCGACCCCCAGGGGCTCGAGCAGGGCCACGAGCTCCGCCCGCTTCTTGGGGTTCCCGCTGGCGAGGAGCAGCCGCACGTCGTCGTCTCCCGTTCGGAGCGGGGCGCCCGGGGGCGCCGCCGACCTCAGGCCCCCTCGAGGGCGGCCCGCTGGGCCTCGAACACCCGCCGCAGGGCGGCCTCGCCGGTCTCGAGCATGGCGTCGAGCCCGTCCCGCCGGAACGTGGCCCCCTCGGCCGCCCCCTGGACCTCGACCAGCTCGCCCTCGCCGTTCATCACGAGGTTCAGGTCGACGTCGGCGCGGCTGTCCTCCTCGTAGGAGAGGTCGCACAGGGCGTGCCCGTCGACGATGCCGACCGACACGGCGCCCAGCTGGGTCTGCAGGGGCCAGTCCCGCAGCAGGCGCCAGCGCTCCATGTACTTGAGGAGGTCGTGGAGGGCGACCCAGGCCCCGCTGATGGCCGTCGTGCGCGTGCCGCCGTCGGCCTCGAGCACGTCGCAGTCGATCCAGATGGTCTTCTCGGTCATCCGGCCCATGTCCACGACGCTGCGCAGCGCGCGCCCGATCAGGCGCTGGATCTCGACCGACCGTCCGTCGACGCGTCCGGAGCGGTCGCGCGACTTCCGGGACTGGGTCGACGAGGGCAGCATCGAGTACTCCGCCGTGAGCCAGCCGCGGCCCTGCCCCTGCAGGAACGGCGGCACCCCGTCCGTATACGTCGCGGTGCAAAGCACTTGCGTGTTTCCGCAGCGGGTCAGCACCGAGCCGGGCGCGCTGCCGGTGAAGTTCCGCTGGAAGGAGAGCGGACGTAAGTCCTGTGCCGAGCGGCCGTCGGGACGGGTGGGGGCGTCGTTGGACATGGCCGGGAGTATAGCGGGGCGCCGCGCGCGCGCCCGCGCGGTGCCCTGCGGTGCCCCGCTGCGCATCGGCACGGCGCTCCGTCCTCGCGAAAGGTTCACCTTCCGGCGACTGCGCCGGTCGAGGGGCGGCGCTAGGATGGTCGCCCGCGGCGGGAAGGAACGCGTCGAAGGCGCGGTCTCCGCCACGGCGGCGCGGGCAGGCCGCCGCTCGACCCCGGGGCAGCGGCGTTCGCCCCGGCCGGTCCCGACGGGCTCCCCGGACGACCGCGCGGTCGCCCCGGCGGCCGCCCGCACGGTCGTCCGACCCGCCGCCGGAGCTCCGCCGCGGGCCTCGATCCGGACCTCCGTCTCCACCGCCACCCCACGACCCAGGCAAGCGACATGCGCACGCTGCTCAGCCAGTTCTGCGAAGAGTTCGACGCGATCGTCCGCAACCTGCTCGACCCGCTGCAGCGCACCTCGCGCTCGCTCGAGCAAGGCCCCCGCG
>JAUIDW010000500.1 GCA_030428395.1 bacterium
CGCCCGCGGGTCGCCTCGGTCAGGTGGTCCAGGTCCAGCTCGACCACGCGCTCGGGCCCGAAGCCCGCGCGGCCCGCCAGCGCGCGCCAGTCCTCGACGCGGCGCGCGAACGCGTCGCCCGACTGCCGGCGCCGCAGGGCCTCGCCGGCGGTCAGGACCAGCAGCGGCGGGCGCGCCACGGACTCGCGCAGCCGCTGCAGGACGTGGCCCAGGCCGCGGTCCGGCGTGGCGGTCAGGTCGCAGACGACGGTCAGCACGGCGGGCTCGGTCGGCGCGGCCCGCAGGTCGGCCAGCAGCCGGCGCCGCGCGTCGCCGTCGTCGACGGCGCCGAGGTCGTCCCAGGCGACGCCGTCGAGCGCGGGCGGCCAGCCCGAGGCCGGCGCGTCGATCTCGACCGACACGATCGCCGGCGGCCCGGCCGGGCGCTCGACCGCGGCGGCCGCCGCGTCGGGGCCCTGGGGCTCGCGCCCGTCGTCGGGGTCCACGACGCCCAGGTCCGCGCTGCGGGGCGCGAAGCGGGCGACCAGCGCGGCGAACTCCGGCCGCGACAGGTCCAGGCGGTAGCGCCGGCGCGCGGCGCCGCGGCGCACCGCGCAGAACCCGAGGGCCAGCAGGCGCGGCGCGAGGCCGTACACGAGCAGGGCTCCGATCAGGAAGCCCGACCACGCGCGCCGCGAGGCCTCGTCCGGCGCGACGCCGGGCGTCCAGCGCGTGGCGTGGACCTGCTCGGGCGAGGGCACGTCGAACCCCAGCGCCGCGGGCAGGCGGCCGGCGGCGCGGGTGAGCGCGGCGAACGTGTCGTCGGAGAGCAGCGTCGTCTCCCACACGAACAGGTAGTGGCGCGTGCTCAGCAGGTACACGAGCGCGGTCAGCGCGCCGACGTTGAACGCGGTCCACAGCAGGTGGCTCAGCGTGCCGAACGTCCAGCGCCCCACCGGGCCGACCAGGACCTCGCCGTGGGCCAGCGCGGCGGCCTCGTGGACGGTGCCGCGGTTCAGCCGGGCGATCGCGCGCCGACCGAGGCCCGAGAGCAGCGCGCCCAGGGCGCCGCCCGTCCCCGGGCGCAGCCGCACCGAGGAGGCGACGAGCCAGGCGAGCAGCATCGCGAGCTGCAGCCCGAGCAGGGCGCCGAGGACGGCGAAGACGTTGATCTGGTCCTCGCGCCCGAAGCCCAGCGCAGCGCCGGTCGCCGCGCCGCCGGCGAGCAGCGCCAGCAGGGCGCCCCCGGCGGCCACGCCCGCCGCGACCTGGGCGGCTTGGGCCAGGGCCGCGCGCAGCTCGCCGGCCACCGGCAGCGCCGCGGCGCGCGCGACCACGCGCCCCTCGTCGTCGGCGCCCTCGAGGCGGGCCCGCTCCTCCGCCCCCGGGTCGGCCAGCGGGCCGCGCAGCCGCTCGAGGACGCGCGCGCCCTCGGCCAGCAGCCGGTCGTCGTGGCGCGTCGCCCGCGCGGCGGTTCCCCCGGGGGAGGCCATCGCCGCATCCTACGCGGGTCGGGGCCCCATATCCCGGGCCGGGCGCCTAGCGTCCGGACGCGCTCCGGGCGGCCTCGGCGATGCGCTGGACGAGCTCGCGGCGCACGGAGTCGGAGGCCTCCGGCGCGGTCCCGCCGCTCTCCACCGTGAACGACCAGGCCTCCTCGCCGGCCGGCAGCGCCCGCGCCGTCACGCGGTCGCGGTCCACGCCCGACCACACGTCGAAGCCGTAGCCCAGGGCGCCCTCGCCCAGCGGCTCGACCACCCGGTCCGGCCAGCCCGCGCGGAGCGCGTCCACGAGGACCTGGTCGGCCCGCGCGGCGCTCAGCGGGTACGGCCCGCCGGGCACGTCGTCGACGACGGGCGTCGCGGTGCAGGCGAGCACCACGAGCCCCGCGGCGAGGGTCGCGAGCAGCGAGGAGCGCAGGGGCATGGCGGCGGGGCGGCTCAGGCCTCGAGCCCGTCGAGCAGCTCGGCGAACGCCTCGCGCGCGCCGCGGAACAGGTTGTCGCCGTCGCCCAGCAGGATCGCGCGCGCGGGCACGTCGCGCAGCGGCCGCAGCGACTCGACGACGGCGGCGCGGTCGGCCAGCTTCGCGTCCGGCAGCAGGTTCAGGGCGCCGGAGACGTGCGAGCGCACGAGGTCGCCGAACAGCAGCGCGTCGGGGCCGCGCAGGAAGAACGCGGGCTCGACGGCCGACTTGCCGCCGCGCAGCGGGTGGACGTCCACGGCGCCGTGCAGCGCCGGGGGCAGGTCGGCGGACGACTCGAACCAGACGTCGACGAGCGCCGCGTCGTCGCCGAAGCGCTCGCGGTCGCCGGCCGGCGCCGCGACCGCGGCGTCGCAGGTCCGCTTCAGCGCGGGGGTGGCGCGCAGGTGGTCGTGGCTCGTCAGCAGGATCCAGTCGGCGCCGCCGCGCTCGCGCAGGGCCGCGAGCTCCGCCTCCGACGTCTCCATGGGGTCGA
>JAUIDW010000501.1 GCA_030428395.1 bacterium
GGCCGCCTTCGAGCCCGGCCCCCGCGGCTGGCGCCACCGGCGGGCGCTCGCCGGCGGGCCGGGCGCCACGGTCCGGGCGGACGGCCTGGAGCTCGCCGGCGGCCCCGACGAGGCCCCCTGGTCGCTCCGCCTGCGCCCCCTCGGGCTGCGCCGCGGCGACGAGCGCTTCCCCGCCGGCGCGGCGGTCGCCGTCCCGCGCGGCCCGCGGCTCGAGCTGGCGCGGGGCGCCTTCGTCGAGTGGTACGCGGACGCGCCGGGCGGCCTCGAGCAGGGCTTCGACGTGGCCGCGCCGCCCTCCGCGCCGGCCGCGGGCGAGCCGCTGGTCGTCGAGCAGGCGCTCGCCACCGACCTGCTGGCGACCCCGGGTCCCGACGGCCGCTCCGTGCGCTTCCGGACCGCGACCGGCGCCCGCGCGCTGCGGGTGCACTCGCTGGTCGTGCTCGACGCGGACGGGCGCTCGCTCGACGCGCGCTTCGACGTGTCCCCCGGGCGCCTGGACGTCGTCGTGGACGACCGCGGCGCGCGCTACCCGCTCGTGGTGGACCCGATCTTCGGCGCCCCCGACGACACCTACGTCGGGCCGCCGTTCCTGAACAACGACTTCGGCGACGAGGTCTGCGGGCTGGGCGACGTGAACGGCGACGGCTACGGCGACTTCGCCTACATGGGGCCGGCCCTCGGCGAGGTGTCGGTGCACCACGGCTCCGCCTCCGGCCCCTCGCCGACCCCGACGCTGGTGCTGACGGGGAACACGAACGGCTTCGGCCGCCCGCTGGCGCCAGCGGGCGACGTGAACGGCGACGGCTACGCCGACCTGTTCGCGGGCGACCTGTACCACCCGACCGCGATGGACGGGACGATCCTCGGCGAGGGCCTCCTGTTCCTGGGCTCGCCCGACGGCCTGTCGCCCACGCCGGCCTTCGCCGCGATCGGCGAGGTCCAGGCCCAGCCGACGCTCTTCGCCCGCGCGCTGGACGGCATCGGCGACGTGAACGGCGACGGCTACGACGACCTGGCGGTCGGCGCGCCCAACTTCCGCGCGGAGGACGGCAGCGGCACGGTCGGGCGCGTGTCCGTGTGGCTGGGAGGCCCCGACGGCCCGACGGCGCAGCCGAGCTGGGTGTACGAGGGCGACCGCTCCTTCGACGACATGGGCATGAACTGGTCGCAGAGCTTGGGCTTCGACCTGTCCGGCGCCGGCGACGTGAACGGCGACGGCTTCGACGACCTGCTGGTCGGGATGCCGCACTACTGCGTCGACCCCGACCCGACCTACTTCGAGGGGCGCGCGTACGTCTTCCACGGCTCGCCCGCGGGCCTGCCGGCCGTGCCGAGCTGGACCGTCGAGGGCAGCCTGTCGGGCGGCTCGCTCGGCTACGACGTCGACCGCGCCGGGGACGTGGACGGCGACGGCTACGCCGACGTGTTCGTGGGGGCCGACGTGTACCCCGGAGCCGGCGGGGGCTCCTACGGCCTGGCCACGCTGCACCGCGGCGGGCCCGCCGGGCTCGAGGCGGCGCCCTCCTGGACGCGCGCCGGGACGCTCGAGAGCCAGCGCCTCGGCCGGGTCGCGACGGCGGCGGGGGACCTGGACGGCGACGGCTACTCGGACGTCGTCGTCACGAGCCCCTACAGCAACCTGCAGCCGCTGCCGGGGATCGCCGAGGTGTTCCACGGCTCGCCCGCGGGCCTGCCGACGGACCCCGACTGGGTCCTGCCGGGCTACGAGCCGCAGGACTACCACGGCAGCGCGGCCGGGAGCCTGGGCGACGTGGACGGCGACGGCTACGCGGACCTGGCGATCGCGGCGCCGCTCTGGGACCAGCTGCAGCCGTTCTCGAACGAGGGCCGGGTCGACCTCTACTACGGCGGCCCGCGGCTGCGCCTGGACCCGGTGCCCGCGTGGCAGGTCGAGCCCGACGCGGCCTCGGCCGCGCTGGGCGAGCGCGCGGTCCTCGCCGGCGACCTCAACGGCGACGGGTTCACCGACCTGGCCGTGGCCGCGCCGGGCGACGACACCGCCGGCGCGGACGCGGGCGCGGTGCGCGTGCACCTCGGCGGGCCCGGCGGCCCGTCGACGACGCCCGACCGCGTGCTGCTCGGCGTCCAGGCCGGCGAGCGCTTCGGCGCCGGCCTCTGCGGGGCGGGCGACGTCGACGGCGACGGCCACGACGACCTCGCCGTGGGCGCGCCGGACCACGACGCGGGAGCCGGGGCGGTCGGCCGCGTCGCGCTGTTCCTCGGCGGCCCCGCCGGCGTGGCGGCCGCGCCCGCGGCGGAGGCAATGAAAGTCGTCATAGAGGGGGCCTCTGCGAACGCAGGTGGTGCAAAAGTGCGATGAGAATAGCACAACCCGCGCGCGCCATTCACCTCTGGCGCGCGCGCCGCCGCCGTCAGCGCATGGCGTGACTGGCCATCGGTTTCGCGAGG
>JAUIDW010000502.1 GCA_030428395.1 bacterium
GGGCGCTGCGCGGGTTTCGTCGGGACGTGCAGATGAACCGCTGGGCGCGGGGCTTCTTCTTGTACTCGCTGGTCTACCTGACGCTGCTCTTCGCCGCGCTGCTGGTCGACGCGGGGCCCGTGCACGGCGGCTGATCCCCGAGCACGACGGGTCCCGTGCCCGTGCCCCCGTAGTTGATCATGCGACATGTAGGTATATGTAAAGAGCGCCTTTAATCTCAGACACTTGCGCGCACGCACGGAAGCCGCGTAGTCACTACACAATCTTCTGTAGCAATTCTATTGCAGCGCATATGGGCTCAGGCGTAGGCCTAAACCATGTTTGTGCGCCGCATCCGCCAGCGCCGGGCGTCGGGTGAGCCCCGGCAGTACCTCCAGATCGTCGAGTCGTATCGTCGAGAGGACGGCAAGCCGGCGCACCGGGTCTTGGCACACCTCGGGGCCGGCGACGACCTGCTGTTCGAGAACCTGAAGGCCGCGTTCCGAGCGGCCCGCCGTGGCCAACCGGTCGTGGAGCAGGTGGAAGCGCCGGGGCAGGCGGTGACGGTGGCGGTCACCAAGGACCTCGACTACCTCGGCGTGGCCGCAGCCGTTCACTTCTTCCGGCAGGCCGGACTGAGCGAGGTGCTCGACGGGCTGTGGCCGGCGCAGCAGCGCGAGGTGGCCACGGCGAAGGTGGTCGAGGCGCTGGTCGCACACCGGTGCGTCGAGGCGGGGTCGAAGCTGGCGTTCCAGCGGTGGCTCGAGCACGTCGCCTGCGAGCAGCTCTTCGAGGTAGCGCCCGGGCGCCTCAACAACACCCGCGTGCACCGCTGCCTCGAGGAGTTGGCGGCCGCCGACGCCGAGTTGCAGCGGCGCGTCGCCCGCCGGTTGGTCACGCGCCAGGGCCGGCCTCGGGTCCTCTACCTCGACCTGACCGACACGTGGTTCGAGGCCGGCGGCGGCTCCCTGGCCCGACGCGGCGAGACGAAGGCGGGGCACCGCAGCAAGAAGAAGATCAACATCGCCCTGATGGTCGACGAGGGCGGCCTGCCGCTGCGCTGGGAGCTGCTCCCCGGCGCGCTCAGCGAGACGACTGTGCTGCCGAAGTGGCTGCCGCGCCTCGCCGAGCAGCCCGACTACGCCCAGGCCGTGCTCGTCTTCGACCGCGGCCTGCCGTGTATCGAGAACTTCCTGCGGCTGCTCGATCCGGACGACGGCCGGCTCTTCCTCACGAGCATCAAGTCCGACGCCATCCCCACGTACCTGGAGCTCGACGAGATCGCGCTCGACGCGCTCCAAGCCCTCGGGGATGACGCGACGCCGGCGGCCTTGAGCCAGGCCTGCGAGGGGCTCGGGCTCGTCGCGCGGGCCGGCTCGCGCAACACCTTTCGAAAGGACTTCGGGCTCGTCGAGCCGCCGAAGCCCAACAGCCGCAACAAACGGCGGCCGCCGCCGATGCGGATGTACGTGTACTTCAACCCCGACATCTGGCGGACCAAGCGCCAGGCGCGCAACGAGCGCCTGGCGTCCGTGCGCTCGTTCGTCGATGACCTCAACGGTCAGCTCGCGGAGGCCAAGAGATCGCGGCAGCCGGGGCCGATCCGCAGCGCCGTGACGGAGCGGCTCCGCAAGCTGAAGCTGCTCGAGTGTCATGAGGTCGAGCTCGAGCCGCTCGACCTTCCGGGCCGCACCAAGGCCATCCGCACCTATCAGGTGCAGCTCCGCCTCAAGGAGGACGCGCTGCGCAACATGCAGCGCTACGACGGCCTGAGCCTGCTACTCGCTCATCCCGAGGCCGCCCTGACCTGTGACGAGGCCATCTCCATCTACCGGCAGAAGAACGTCGTCGAGGCCGGCTTCCGGACGATCAAGTCGGTCCTCGACCTCCGGCCGACGTTCCACTGGACCGACCACAAGATCCAGGCTCACGTCACCCTCTGCGTCCTTGCGCTGCTCGTCGACCGCCTCATTGAGGAGCGGCTCGCCAACTCCCCGCACGATTCGGCGGCCAGCGCCCTGGCCGCCCTCGGCGCCGTTCGCCTCCATCAACTCGCGATCAACGGCATCCAGCACAGCTGCCTCACGATGCCGTCCCCCGAGGTCCGCACCCTGGCGGCGACCCTCGGTCTTCCCGACCTCCTCACCGCCATCCCGACGAAGGTGATCCACCGTTCAGAGCGCGCGTAGGTACTAGCCGCGGGTGTAAGTAGCCGAAAAGACTGAAGGTGCGATCCGGGGTGGTCAACTTGGGGTGCCCGTGCCCGTGCCCGTGCCCGATGCCGCGCAGCGGCGTTCGGCCCGACGCCGCGCCCGCAGGCCGCGCAATCCCTTGACCTTGACCTTGACCTTGGCCGCGCCGCGCCACCCGCGCCGGCACGACGCCCGCAGGCCGAAAACGTGCCCGTGCCCGTGCCCGTGCCCGTGCCCGATGCCGCGCAGCGGCGTTC
>JAUIDW010000120.1 GCA_030428395.1 bacterium
GCCGTCGCGGAGGGCGCGCCCTCGTACGTCAGGAAGGGCACGCAGCCCAGCGAGTTCAGCTTGCCGCTGCAGTAGCCCGTCGCGGCCGCCGGGGCGATCGTCAGGTCGGCGTCGCTCTCGTCGAGGTAGTCGACGTTGACGTTGTTCATCTCCACGCGCACGCGGACCTGCCCGGAGGGCGTGTCCGGGACGACCCAGTCGTAGTAGTGCGGCACGCCCGCCGTCGGGTCGCCCGCCGGGAGGCCGGTCGCGATCGGGATCCACGGGCCGCTCGGCCCGCTGGTGGAGTAGTCGAGGTTCCAGTCGATCAGCTGGTGCTCGATCGTGACCTGCCACTCGATCGTGACGGTCGAGCCGGCGTACAGCACCTCGCCGCCGTTGGGGCCGTCGAGCTGCGTGTGCGCCGCGGCCGACGTCGCGAGCAGCGCGGCGGCGGCCGGGAGAGCGGTGGCGCGCAGCGTCCGGACGAGGACGGCGCGGAGCGTGCGGGTGTCGGGATGGTTTGCCTTCATGGCACCTCCTCCAGGGGGGTTAGAGGTTCGAGTGCCTTCCCCGCACCCCGACGCGCGCAGTGTACCCGGGATCCGGCCCGCGCAGGGGGGCCGCGTCCGGGACGCCCCGGGCGCCGCCGCGCGCCCCCTCAGGGGCACACGACGAACTCGACCGCGTCGGTCAGCCCGTCGCCGAAGGCGTCCACGCCGGGGTCGCGGTAGACGAGCTGCGCCTGGACGAGCTGCCCCGCCGTCAGCAGCGGGTCCGCGCCCGCCTGGATCGTCTTGTTGAAGTTGCGCCGGATCTCGCCCGGGCAGAAGCCCGACCCCGGGCTGCCCGAGTTCTTCGGCGGCAGCACGCGCGTGAACGGCCCCTTCACGCACAGCGTCCCGTTGTGGAACGGCAGGCTGGCGCGGCCGCTGGTGCCGTAGACCAGGAAGCCCCACTCGTCGCGGATCAGGTCGTTGGCGACCAGCCGGAACGGCGCGGGGTCGGAGGCGCTCGCCTCGCCCTCCCACGTCAGGTACGGGAAGCACCCCAGCGAGTTGAACTTGCCGACGCAGTACGCCTGGGGGCCCGTCGACGCCGCGGGCCCGCACACGCCCCGCGGATCGGCCAGCGCGGCGCGCCAGCCGGCCTGGTTCACGCCCGTCGCGATGTTGTAGCCGCCCGCGCTCGTGCAGGCCGCGTGCGTCGCCACGCCGATCGCGACGCCGGTGTCCTCGTCGATCAGCGGCGAGCCGGAGTTGCCGCCGGCCAGGTCGACCCGGAAGCGCAGCTGCGCGCCGACGGCCACGAGGAAGGGGCCTGTGTCGGTCTGCTGGACGCGGTTGTGCTCGGGCGGCTGCGAGTCCGTGCCGTGGCCGGTGATCCGCACGGTGCCCGGCGAGGGCGGCACGTCCGCGGCCAGCTCGAAGAAGCCGCCCTGGGCCTCGAAGGCGTGCAGCCCCGTGTTCGGGTTCGGGAACGTGCCGAAGTAGCCCCAGTCGTCGCCGACGCCGCCGTTCGAGGACTGGATCGAGGTCGCGTCGACGGCGTACTGGTCCTCGGGCGGCGGGTGCTGGACGTTGCCGGCCGCGTCGGAGAGCGGCACGTCGAACTGCACGACCTGCAGGCTGCCGCCGGCGCAGTGGCCGGCCGTGATCATGCAGTGGTTGCAGTCGTCGACGAGCCAGGCGGTGCAGAGCGCCGGGAACGAGCGCGCCACGCGCGGGTCGCTCGAGGGCACGCGGTCGTCCGCGCCGCAGATCGTCTCGACGCCGGGGAGCCCCGCCGACACCGCGCGCAGCCGCAGGCGGCTCGGACCGGACGCGGGCGGCGCCACCAGCTCGACCTGCACCGTGTCGCCGTTGAAGTAGGCGCTGGAGCCGCGCCACTCGCGCAGGTGGCGGGCGTCGAGCTCCTGGACCGCGCCGTCGCGGTGCGAGGTGACCCGCACGAAGGCCGCGTCGCCCGCGGCGGGGTCGCCGGCCAGCTCGACCGGCCCGAAGAACACGCGCATCCAGGGCGCGCCCTGCACGTGCACGGTCTCGGACACGAGCACCTCGGTGCGCGCCGCCGGGTTCGCGCGCGCGCCGGAGTCGTAGGGCCAGGCGACGACGGTGCGGGCGAGCTCCTGGGCCGCCGCCGGGGCGGCGAGCAGCGGGAGCGCCGCGGCGCAGGCCGCGAGCAGCGAGCGGGTCGTTCGGGCGCGCATGGGGACCTCGTTCCGCGGGGGCCGCTCGCCAGCGTACGCGAGGCGCGCCGATCGCACCACGCGCGGCGCCCGCGGCTGGTATCGTGCGCCCGTGGCCCCCTCCTCCGCCCCGCGGCGCGTCTCGAACCCGCCGAACCCGTGGTCGTCGACGGAGGTCGAGTGGCTCGGCGAGCCGCCGCCGGTCGAGCTGGAGGTGTTCGAGGAGGACGCGCGCTCGATCCTGTCGGAGAACGACAGCCCCGACGTGCCCTTCCGGTGGAGCCTGAACCCCTACCGCGGCTGCCAGCACGCCTGCGCGTACTGCTACGCCCGGCCCACGCACCAGTGGCTCGGGTACGGCGCCGGCACCGACTTCGACGCCAAGATCGTCGTCAAGCGCAACGCGCCCGAGCTGCTGCGGCGGGCCTTCGCGAAGCGCTCGTGGCGCGGCGAGGGCGTCGCCTTCTCCGGCGTCACGGACTGCTACCAGCCGCTCGAGGCCGCCTACGGGCTCACGCGCGCCTGCCTGGAGGTGGCGCTCGAGTTCCGCAACCCCGTGGGGATCGTCACGAAGGGCGCGCTGGTGCGGCGCGACCTCGACCTGCTGGCGCGCCTGGAGCGCGCGGTCGGCGCCGACGTCCACGTCAGCATCCCCTTCGCCGACGAGGCCCTGGCGCGCGCGATCGAGCCGTGGGCCCCCTCGCCGGCCACGCGGCTGGCGACGGTGCGCGCGGTCGCGGACGCGGGCGTGCCCGTGGGCGTGGCCCTGGCGCCGCTGATCCCGGGCCTGAACGACAGCGAGGTGCCCGCCGTGCTCGAGGCCGCCCGCGACGCCGGCGCGCGCTCGGCCTTCCTGGTGCTGCTGCGGCTGCCGGCCGAGGTCGAGCCCGTGTTCGTCGAGCGCCTCACCGCCGCCTTCCCCGGCCGGGTCGACAAGGTCCTGCGCGCGGTGGAGGAGCTGCGCGGAGGCCGCCGGAACGTCTCCGAGTTCGGCCGCCGCATGGCCGGCAGCGGGCCGCGCTGGGACGCCGTGCAGCGCCTGTTCGAGGTCACCTGCCGGCGCCTGGGGCTCGAGCCGAGCGCCGGCAGCGACGTCCGCGTGCGCGACCGGCCGCGGCCGGTCACGCCGTCGCTGTTCGACGACCTGCCGGACGGCTGATCGGCGCGCGGCAGGGGCTTCCACGCCTCCGCGCAGCGCCCCAGAATGCGCGGTCGAGCCGGCGCGCCCACCGGCTCCCGTCCATGGCCCTCGCCCCCGAGACCCGCTCCGACCACCAGGTGCCGCCCCACCCGCGGGGGGTCCACGGCCCGCCCACCGCGAGCGCCGCGCGCCGCACCGGGCTCTCGATCCGCCTCGTCTCCTACAACATCCACAAGGGCATCGGCGGGGTCGACCGGCTGTACCGCCCGGAGCGCATCGTCGAGGTGCTCGACCACTGCGCCGGCGACGTCGTGTTCCTGCAGGAGGTCGACGAGGGCGTGCCCCGCTCGCGGCGCGACCGGCAGGTGGACCTGATCGGCGACGCCCTCGACCTGCCGTACCGCTGCTACGCCCCGAACGTGCGCCTGCGCGAGGGCCACTACGGCAACGCCGTGCTCAGCCGCTGGCCGATCGACCGCTGGGAGAACATCGACCTGACCATCCCGCTGAAGAAGAAGCGCAGCGCCCTGCACGCGCGGATGACGGTCAAGGAGGGGCGGCGCACCGCGCGCCTCTGGCTCTTCAACACGCACCTGGGCCTCAGCGGCCTCGAGCGCCGCGCCCAGGTGCGGCGGATCCTCGCGTGGCTGTCGCGGCACCACGCGCCGCACGACGCCGGGCTGATCGTCGGCGGCGACATGAACGACGTCTTCAACCAGCTGGGCCCGCGGGTCCTGCTGCCGGCCGGCTTCGAGGGCCCGAAGCGTCCGCACCTGACCTTCCCCGCCTCGGCGCCGCTGCGCGCGCTCGACAAGGTGTTCGTCCGCGGCTCGCTGCACATCGAGGGCGCGCACCGCAGCCGCATGAAGCTCGCCCAGCAGGCGTCCGACCACCTGCCCATCGTCTTCGACCTGCGCGCGGGGGCCTGAGCGATGCCCCCCGCCGGCGGCGAGGCGCCGCGCGTCCCGGTCCTGCTGCTGGCGGGCTTCCTGGGCAGCGGCAAGACGACGCTCCTGAACCGCATCCTGACCGCGGAGGGCGGCGCGCGCACCGCGGTGATCGTGAACGAGTTCGGCGAGGTGCCGATCGACGGCAAGCTGGTCGTCCGCCGCGACGAGGAGGTCGTCGAGCTGGCCAACGGCTGCATCTGCTGCACCGTGCGCGGGGACCTGGCCGAGACGCTGCACCGCCTGCTGGCGCGCCGCCGCCGGCGGCTGTTCCGCGGCGCGCCCTTCGAGCGCCTGGTGATCGAGGCCTCGGGCCTGGCCTCGCCGGGGCCCGCCGTGCAGACGCTGCAGCTCGACGCCGAGCTGGCCGCGGCCCTGCGCGTCGAGGGCGTCGTGACGCTCGCGCACGCCGCCCACGTCGCGCGCCAGATGGCCGAGCACCCCGAGGCCGCCGAGCAGGTCGCCTACGCCGACGCCGTCGTGCTGAACCACGCCGACGCCGCGAGCGCCGCGGAGCTGGACGCCGCCGAGGCCGCGGTCCGCGCCGCCAACGCCCACGCGCCGGTCGTCCGCGCCGTGCGCGCCGAGGTCGACCTCGACGCGCTGCTCGCCGCCGCGCCGGTCGCCGCGCGCGCGCCGGAGCGCGACCCGGCCGCCGCCGCGCCGCACACCTGCGGCGTGGGGACCGTCGTGCTCTCCACGGAGCGGCCCGTGTCGCTGCACGCGCTGAAGATGTGGCTGCACTTCGTCGCCGCGCGGCGCACGTGGGAGCTGATGCGCGTCAAGGGGCTGCTGCGCTGCCCCGAGTCCGCGCCCCCGGTCGTGGTGCAGGGCGTCTACCAGATGCTCGAGCTCGGCCCCGGCGAGGGCCCGCCGCCGGCGGAGTCGGTCGTCGTCCTGATCGGCCGCGACCTGGACCGCGCCGAGCTCGAGGCGGGCTTCGCGCGTTGCCTCGCGGACCCCGAGAGCGCCTAGGGCGGCCCGACGAGGCAGCGCAGCCGCCAGGCGCCGTCCGCCCCGCGCACCCACTGCGCCGTGAACGGGAAGTGGACGACCGTGGCCTCCTCGCTCCCCGCCGCGCGCACGGGTCCGACGATCGTGCCGACCTCGTAGGCGACGCCGTCGAAGACGCGCAGCGCGAGCGTCGTGTGAACCGCGCCGACGAGCTCCATCTCGGCGAGGGTGGCCGCCTCCATGGCCTCGACCGCGGCGATCCCGGTCAGGTGCTGGTCCCCGACGAGGTAGACGACGTCGTCCGCGTACATCGCGACCACGCCGGCGAGGTCGTCGCGCAGGGCGGCCTCGACGTGCGCGCGCCAGGCGGCCCCGATGGCCTCGGCGGCCTCCGCGGAGCCGGCCGCGGCGTCCGGACGTGGGGCCGCGCAGGCGGCCAGGGTCAGCAGCAGCGGGAGCGCGGTCGAGGGGCGCACGCCCGCGAGGCTAGCACGCCCGGGCGGCTACGGCGCGGTCGCGCGCACCTCGACGCGGCGCAGAACCAGGGTCGCGGGGCGCGGGGGCGGCCGCAGGAACAGCCGGCGCGCGCCCGGCGGCGCCGCGACGGTGGCGTACAGCACGCCCTCCCCCGCCGGCGCGTCCCGGCGGACGCCGTCGCGCAGCTCGGGCCGCTCCGCGGAGGCCGGTCCCTGGAAGAGGGCCACGCGCGTGTCGCGGGGTGCGCTGTAGACGATCCGCAGCGCCAGCCGGGAGCCCGCGGGCACCTCGACGGGCGGCAGCGCCACGAGGTCGCGGCGGCTGTTCGCGGCGAGCTCGAGCCCCCCGGCGGCGCCGTCGCCGTCCGCGGCCGGGCGCATGGAGACGTTCCCGCGCGCCTCGAACCGCGCCGCGTCCGCGGGCAGCACGAGGTCGAGCAACGCGTGCGGCGCCGACAGGAAGTCGCCGTCCGCCCCGCCGCCCTCGAACAGCGTCGGCCGGTTCACGAGGAACCAGCGCTGGACGTGCTCCTCGATCACCACGTCGGGCGCGAGCTCGATCACGTCGTCCCACGGGAACGGGCCGCGCCAGAGGGCGTGCAGCTCCGAGAAGCTCCACGAGAGCAGCGGCCACAGGTACGGGCCGAACGAGTCGTGCACGAGCACCGCGCGCGGCCGGGCCGGGTCGGGCCCGCGGAACGCGTGGTCGCTGCCGAGCCCCGTCCCCGTGTTCGCCAGCACCTCGACCGAGTCCGCGGGGGGCCGGTAGTCCACGATGCGCTGCGGCAGCAGGTCGTCGACGTACATCGAGCGCCCCCACGTGTCGCCGTGGGTCGGCAGCACCAGCTCCTGGCGCAGCTCCGCGGGCAGCGGCCGCAGGCCGGGGAAGCGCGGGGCGAGGTGCTCGACGATCGCGCGCGTGGCGACCACCGAGCCGGGGCCGTTCCAGTGGGTGCCGAGGCGCACGTACAGCGGCACGTCGGGGTCCTCGTGCGCGCGCGCGGCGCGGAGGGCCTCGCGCAGGTCGAGCACGTCGACGTCGGAGTGCGCGCGCATGTGCTCGACGAACTGGTCGATGCGGCGCTCGCCCAGCTGGCGCAGGTGCGCGGGCAGCCGCTCGGGGTACATCTCCTCCTTGTTCGGCACGATCACGTAGACGTAGTGGCTGCCGCGCTCGGCCAGCAGGCGGCTGCGCTGCTCGAGCATCTCGCGCCAGCGCACGAGCTCGCCGGCGGAGAACGGCACGAGCCCCCGGACGTCCTCGACCGTGCGGCTGCCGGTGAAGAACAGCCAGCCGTCGCGGCCGACGAGCACGGTCGGCGTGGGCGACACGCCGAAGCCGAAGAGCTTCACCAGGGAGTGGCCCCGCAGGAACCGGTCGCGGAAGCCGAACGTGTCGCCGAAGTGCCGCTCGAACTTGCGCGGGTAGGCGTTCAGCGCGTCGAAGTCGAGGGCCAGCTCCGGCGCGGGCGCGGGCAGGCGCTTCTCGGCCATCTCGGGGCTGCGCGCCGACACCGGCCGGCGGTCGAGCCAGGGCGCGGCGAGCACGCCCAGGAACGCCAGCACGATCGCGGCGTGGAAGACGCGCGAGTGGCGGTCGCCGTCGGGGTCGGTCGAGCGCGCGTCCATCAGAATCGGAAGTAGATGAAGGGGTTGTAGACGCCGGCGGAGAGCTCGAAGGCCGCCGCCAGGAGGATCGCCACGAGGGCGACGACGCCGCCGACCTCGAGCGCGGCGCGCACGCCGCCGCGGGCGGAGCGGGAGAACCACTCCTGGGCCCGCACGAACCAGGGCGTCGAGCCTACGCAGCCCGCGACGACCGCCGCCACGAAGGTCGCGTCGACGTATAGCGGCACGGGGTGCAGCGCGGCGTCGCCCGCCTGTAGCCCGGCCATGGCGCCGAGGTACGCGACCGCGCCGGACAGCGTCTCCGCCCGGAAGAACACCCAGCCGACCATCACCGCGAGCAGCACGTAGACGTGGCGCAGCGGGGCGGCCCGCCGCTCGAGCCAGCGCAGGAAGCCGACGCGCTCGACCACCAGGAAGACGCCGTGGTAGAGCCCCCAGACGGCGAACGCGAAGCTGGCCCCGTGCCACAGACCGCACAGGAAGAACACCAGCACGAGGTTGAAGTACGTGCGCCCCGGGCCGGCCCGGTTGCCCCCCAGCGGGATGTAGAGGTAGTCGCGGAACCAGGTGGAGAGCGAGATGTGCCAGCGGCGCCAGAACTCGGTGATCGAGCGCGAGACGTAGGGGTGCCGGAAGTTCTCCAGGAAGCGGAAGCCGAACAGGTGGCCCAGGCCGATGGCCATGTCCGAGTAGCCCGAGAAGTCGAAGTAGATCTGCAGCGTGTACGCCACGATCCCGATCCAGGCCAGCGCCGGCGTGAGCTCGTCCGCGGGCACCGCGAACACCGGGTCCGCCACCCGCGCGACCGTGTTGGCGATCAGCACCTTCTTGCCGAGCCCGATCACGAAGCGCCGCGCCCCGTACGAGAACCCGGCCAGCGTCACCTGGCGGTCGACGATCTGCCGCGCCACGTCGTGGTAGCGCACGATCGGGCCGGCGATGAGCTGCGGGAAGAGCGACAGGTAGACGGCGAAGTGCCCCAGGCTGCGCTGGGGCTCGACGTCGCGCCGGTAGACGTCCACCACGTACGACATCGCCTGGAAGGTGAAGAACGAGACCCCGATCGGCAGGCGGATCCCGCCCTCCGGCGTGGTCAGCACCTCGGCGAGCGCCCCGTGGCCGAGGTAGGTCCCCAGGGGCACCGGCTGGTCGGCCGCCCACCCGGCCGCGACGAGCAGGCGCCCGGCGGCGACCCACAGCCAGTCCGCGTACTTGAAGGCGACCAGCACGGCCAGGTTGAAGGCCACGCCGGCGGCCACCCAGCGCCGGCGCGCGGCGCCCTCGGCGCGCCCGACCAGGGCCCCGAGGCCCCAGTTCGCGCCGATCGAGACCAGCATCAGGGCGACCAGGAAGGTCTCGCCCCAGGCGTAGAACAGCAGGCTGGCGGCCAGCAGCACCGGGTTGCGCAGCTCCCGCCGCAGGCCGAAGTAGGCCAGCAGGACCAGCGGGAGGAACAGGAACAGGAAGACCGGGGAGCTGAAGACCATGCCGGGAGGAGCCGGACATTATCCACGCGCCCGCCCGATCCCGCCCGGGCCGCCCCGGCCAAACTCGGCCGCCGCGCGCGGCGGGGTCGACTCGGAACGGACGTCCCCTACGATGGCCGGCCATGGCGCGGACCGAAGACGGCGGGGACCTGTGGGTCCGGGGCGGCACCCTGGTCGACGAGCGCGGTCCGAGGCGCGGCGACGTGTGGATCGAGGGCGGCGTCGTGCGCGCCGCCGGCGAGGACGTGCGGCCCCCGGCGGACACGCCCGTGCTCGACGCGGCCGGCCGCTGGGTGTTCCCCGGCCTGATCGACCCCCAGGTGCACTTCCGCGAGCCGGGCCTCGAGCACAAGGAGGACCTCGCCAGCGGCGCGCGCGCCGCGGTCGCCGGCGGCGTCACGACGTTCCTCGAGATGCCCAACACGCGGCCCCCGACGACGGACCCCGAGCGGCTGGCGGACAAGCTGGCGCGCGCGGCGGGGCGCGCGGCGGCGGACCACGCCTTCTTCCTCGGCGCGACGTCGGACAACGCCGAGCGCCTGGGCGAGTGGGAGCAGCTGCCGGGCTGCGCCGGCGTGAAGGTGTTCATGGGCTCGTCGACCGGCAACCTGCTCGTGCCCGACGACGCGACGCTCGAGCGCGTGCTGCGCAGCGGGACGCGACGGGTCGCCGTGCACTCCGAGGACGAGCCGCGCCTGAAGGAGCGCTACGCCGCCGTCGACCCCGCGGCCGGCGTCGCCCAGCACCCCGACGTGCGCGACGTGGAGTGCGCCGTGCGGGCGACGACGCGCCTGCTGGACCTGGTCGAGCACACGCGCCGCCCGGTCCACGTGCTGCACCTCTCGACGGCCGAGGAGGTCGACCTGATCCGCGACCGGGACCTGGGCGAGCTGGTCACCTGCGAGGTCACGCCGAACCACCTGTTCCTCGAGGCCCCGGACTGCTACGAGCGCTTCGGCAGCCGCGCGCAGATGAACCCGCCGGTGCGCGACCGCCGCCACCGCGACGCGCTGCGCGCGGCCCTGGCCGACGGGACGATCGCCTGCATCGGCAGCGACCACGCGCCGCACGCCGCCGAGGAGAAGGACCGCCCGTACCCGGAGTGCCCCTCGGGCATCCCCGGCGTGCAGACCATCCTGGGGCTCCTGCTGATGGCCGTGCGCGACGGCTGGCTGACCCTCGCGGACGTCGCGCGCGTGACTTGCTCCGGCCCGGCGCGCGTGTACGGCATCGCGCGCAAGGGCCGCCTCGCGCCGGGCTCCGACGGCGACTGCGCGGTCGTGGACCCCGACGAGCGCGGCCCGCTGCCGCTCGAGTGGCTCGAGAGCCGCGCGGGCTACAGCCCCTACGTCGGCCGCGAGCTCGCGGGCTGGCCCGCGACGACCGTGCTGCGCGGCCGCGTCGCGTACGCCGACCGGCACGTGGCGGAGCCGCCCCGCGGCCGCCCGGTCGAGTTCGGCGCCTAGCGGCGGGTCGGCGGGCGGCCGCGACGTTCGGTCGGCGCCTAGCGCCGGCCGCCGTCGCCCGCTCCGCGGACGCGCGCGCGGGTCCGCTCCTGGACGGCCTCGCGGACGCGCGCGCGCTCCCGCTCCAGGTCGAGCGCCAGGGTGTAGGCGACGTAGTACTTCTCGATGTTGTCGACGTAGTGCAGCGGCTGGACGCCGACGTCCTCGAGCGCGAGCAGCTCGACGTGGCCGCGCCAGCGGTCGGGGTCGAGGCCGCGGTCGGGGGCGGCCTCGCGCCAGCGGCGGACGCGCCCGGGCCCGGCGTTGTAGGCCGCCAGCACGAGGTTCGTGCGCTCGACCTCCTCGAGGCCCGGGTCGGAGAAGTAGTGCTCGCGCAACCAGGCCTGGTAGCGCACGCCGGCGCGCAGGCTCTGCTCGGGGTCGAGGGGGTCCTCGCAGCCCATGTCGCGCGCGGTGGACGGCAGCAGCTGCATCAGGCCGACCGCGCCGGCGTCGCTGCGCGCCTCCGGGTCGAGCCGGGACTCCTGGAAGCACTGCGCCGCGATCCGCACCCAGTCGAAGCCGTGCTCGTCGGCCGCGGCGCGGATCCAGGCGGCGTACTGCTCCAGGCGGGCGCGCCCCGCGTCGTCGGTCGGGTGCTCGATCCAGCGCGTGGATCCCAGGTACCGCTTCAGCAGCACGTTGCCGAGCAGCGTGCCCTTGCGCGCCTGTGCGACGAACGCGTCGAGGCTCTCCAGCAGCCGGCCGTTCCCCGGCCGCACGGCCCAGGCGATCTGGCCGCCGGCGTGCACGACGACGTCGGGGTGCAGCCGCAGCCCGGGCAGCTCGCGCGCCCACAGCTCGGCCTTGTACGCGTCGCAGACCAGGCGCGGCAGGATGCCGGCGTGGACCATCTCGAGCAGGGCCTCGGTCGACAGGGTGGACGGCGCCTCGACCACGTCCACCGGGGCCAGCCCGCGCGCCTCGAGCTCGGCGCTGCGCGCGCGCAGGTGCCCGGCGTAGCTGCTGCCGGCGGCCACCCACACCGTCTCGCCGGCGAGGTCCTCGAGCGCCGCCGGGGCCGGCGACGCCGCGGAGGTCACGACGATCTCGGCCACGTCGCGCACCAGCGGGTCGGTGAACGCCACGCGCGCGGCGCGCTCGGGCGTGACCGTCAGGCCCCCGGCGACCACGTCGCCGAGCCCGTCGAGCAGCCACGGCACGGCGGCGTCCAGCTCGCACGGCACGAACAGCACCGTCAGGTCGCCGCGGCGCAGGCCGGCGGAGTCCTCTAGGGAGAAGGCGTACTCGCGGAACAGCTCCGCGGCGATCCCGCGCGGCTCGCCCTCGTCGATGAAGAAGAGCGGCCGGGCGTACGGCACCAGCACGCGCAGGTGGCGCCGCTCGAGCACCTCGTCGAGGTCGCCGCGGTACACGGAGATGCGGCGGCGCAGCTCGGGCTCGGGCTCGGGCTCGGGCGCGGCGGCCGGCGCGGGCGCGAGCGCGGTCCCCTCCGGCTCCGACCCGGAGTCCGCGCGCTCCCCCGCGTCGCGCGGGCGCTCGTTCGCGGCGTCGGCCGGCCCCGCGGCCTCGGCTCCGGGGCCGCAGCCACCGGCGCCCACGAGCAGGCACGTCCAGATCGCGGGGAGCAGGGACGGGAGGGTTCGCATGGTCGGGCTCGCGGGCTCAGGAGACGCGGGACGCCGCGCCCGCCAGGTCGCCGGGGGCGCTGTCGCCGACGGACGCGAGCATGGCGAACACCTCGCCGAAGTCGAACGGTTTCGGCAGCAGCGGCCGCCCGCAGCGCGCGGCGAAGCTCAACGCCCCGGCGGAGGCCACGTCGCCCGTCACGTACACGACGCGCTCGAGCAGCGGGGAGCCCGCGGCGACGAGCCGGTCGTGGAACCCCGCGCCGCCGATCCCCGGCATGCGCAGGTCGCACAGCACGGCGGTCCAGCCCTCGCCGGTCCGCTCCAGGGCCTCCTCCGCGGTGCCGGCCTCCTCCACGTCCCAGCCACGGCGCTCGGCCTGCGCGCGCACGATCGCGCGCACCGCCGCGTCGTCGTCGACGACGAGCAGGCGCGGACGCCCCTCGCGCCGGGGCTCCGCGGGAGGCGCGGCCGGCGCGGGCGTGCGCCCGACGGCGTCCGGCAGCGTGACGCGGAAGCGCGCCCCGCGCCCGTCCGGCCCGTCCTCGACCGCGACCGAGCCACCGTGACCGCGCACGATGGCGTGGGCGATCGACAGGCCGAGCCCGGTGCCCTTGCCCGGCGCCTTGGTGGTGAAGAACGGCTCGAACAGGCGCTCGCGCAGCTCGAGGGGGACGCCCGGGCCCTCGTCGGTCACCCAGAGCTCCACGTTCCGCCCCGCGGTCCCCTCGCGCCCGGTCGTGCCCGGCGCGGTCGCGCGCGCGCCGACGGTGACGGTCCCGCCCGGCGGGGACGCGTGCAGGCCGTTCGCGATCAGGTTGGCGAGCACCTGCTCGAGGCCGATGCGGTCGACCGACGCGCGCAGGCCGCCCAGGGGCTCGACGCGGACGCGGCGTCCGTCGGCGGTGGCCTCGGGGGCGAGGCCGCGCACGACGCGCAGCGCGAGGTCCTCGAGGTCGACGTCCTCGCGGGGGTGGACCGCCTGCCCCGCCAGGGCGGAGAGGTTGCGGACGATCCCGTGGCAGCGCTCGGCCTGCTCGGCGATGATCCGCGCGCCCTCGCCGGTCTCCGCGCCGCGGCCGGCCCCCCCCTGCTGCAGCACCTCGGCGTAGCCGAGGATCACCGTCAGCGGGTTGTTCAGCTCGTGGGCGACGCCGGACACCACGGTGCCCAGCGCGCGCAGCTTCTCGTCCTTCTCGACCGCCCGGCGCAGGCGCTCGTGCTCGCGCTCCGCCTCGAGGCGACGCCCGTGCGAGTCCTGCAGCAGGCACGCGATCAGGCCGATGCCCAGCATGAGCTGGACCGCGATGTCGATGAACGAGTTCAGCGCCAGGACGTAGCCCAGCCCGAAGCGGCCCTCCACCAGGGCGGCGACCGCGTACAGCGTCCAGGACGCCGCCAGCCCGACCAGCGCGGCGCGGACCGTGCGGACGCCGGTGGCCGCGGCGCGCGGCGCCGGGAGCGCGCGCAGCGCCGCCAGCGAGGCCCCCACCATCAGCGGCGCCTGCAGGACGAGCAGCGTGTCGATCGCGGGCAGGACGAACGGCGCCGCCGCGACCGCGGCGACGAGCGGCCAGCCCACCGCGCTCAGCCAGCCGGGGACGCGCTCGGACCCGAGCTGGTGGCTGCCGGCGACCAGGTGCAGCGCGAACACGGCCTTCAGCGCCATGTAGGCCGCGTAGCAGAGGGTCGGCGCGAGGCGGCCGTCCGCCCACAGGTCGTACGAGCTCTCGACGTCGTGCGCGCGGAAGAACCGCACGCTCAGCACGGTCAGCGCCAGGGCGAGGGCGACGAAGGCCCGCCGGAAGCTGCGGTACGGCCCCGGCGAGCGGTCGCGGTCGCGCACGGACGCCAGGACGGCGACGAACACCCAGGCGAGGAACGCCTGGACGAGCAACCCCGTCAGCGCCAGCAGGTCGATGACCTTCAGCAGGAACATCGCCCGCTCCCCGCGCAGCACCCTGCTCGCTCGCGGTCCATCCCCCGAGGATAGGACGCCGCAGGGGGAGCGCGAGCCCGCAGGTCGCCCGGCCCGGGGCGCCGCCGGACCCGGACGCGGGGCGCGCTCCGGGCCGCGCGCGGCGAGGTCGCCCGGGAGAGGGCGGCCGGCCGCAAGTCCCGCCCGCGCCCCTGCCAACGCGCGTCCCCGCTGCGCGTCCCGCAAAACCGAGAAGTTCACGCCCGATCC
>JAUIDW010000121.1 GCA_030428395.1 bacterium
CCGCCGCTGGCGGACGCGGGCGCGGCCGAGGCCTCCGGCGCCGGGGCCGAGGCGGAGGCCTAGCCCGGCGGCCCGGCGCCAGCGCGGCGCCGCGCCGCGCGCGATCCGCCGGGTCGGCGCTTGCGGCGCGCGGCCCGGGTCGGGACACTCGTCCGCCATGCGGACGCCGTGCACCCTGCTCGCCCTGGCCCTGGCCCTGCTCCCCGTCGGGTGCCGCAAGTCCTCCGGCAGCGCCGGGTCGCTGACGTTCGCCTTCGTACCCTCCGACGAGGGCGCCAACGGCTGCAGCGGCCCGGACCAGGCCTTCGCGCCCGTGCAGACGCCCGCCGCGGTGCCGCTGGGGACGCTGGTGGTGGACCCGCTGAGCCAGGTGACGGCCTCGGCCACCGCCGAGACGCTGTACGCCACCGGCGCGAGCGCGACCCTGGTCGCGATCGACGTCACCAACCCGGCCGCGCCGGTCGAGACCGAGGTCCTGACCGCCGCGGGCACCGCGATCGCGAACGAGCTGGCGGCCTTCGGGATCGTCGCCGCGCCGCAGCTCTCCGGCGTGGCGGTGCTCGACTCGACCTCGCTGCTGGTCGTCGAGCACACGTCGAACACGCTGTTCCTGGTCGGCAGCCAGGTGCAGGACTTCGCGGTGCTGTTCGCCGGCCAGCCGAACACCGTGCCCGGGTTCGCCGACGGGCCGGCGCTGGGGCCGGGCGCGGCGCGCTTCTCGTTCACCGCGCCCACGCAGGTGGCGCCGCTCGCCGACGGCAGCATCCTGATCGCCGACGTCGGCAACCACGCCGTGCGCCTGTTCAACGGCGGGAGCGTCTTCACGCTGTCGGGCACCGGCAGTCCGTTCTTCGCGGACGACTCGCTCGACCAGGCCGGCTTCGACTCGCCCGCGGGCCTGACGGTGGCCTGCTCCGGCGCGCTGCTGATCGCCGAGCGCGGCGGCAACGGGTTCGGCCACCGCCTGCGCCAGCTGATCCCGGGGCCGCCGTCGCCCTTCGGCGGCCTGACGGGCGACGTGACGACGCGCGCGGGCCAGGGCCTCGACGCCACGATGGGGGGGGACGGGACGGCGGCGTTCCTCGGGGCGCCCGTCTCGCCGCTCGCGACCGACGACCAGGACACGTACTGGCTCGACTCCAGCGACGGCATCCTGCGGCGCATGCGCGGCATGGCCGACACGGTCGACTGCCCGCTCTGGAACGACTGCACCGAGGCCGTCACGATGGGCGGCAACTTCAGCCCGGCGTCCATGGGCGGGGCGCTCTCGCTGACCCAGACGCCGGCCGGCGTGCTGTACGTGCTGGACGGCGCGGCGGGCACGCTGTTCCAGGTCACGCCCTGACGCGCCGCGGCCGCCGCGGCGTACGAGCTGCGTCGCGCGCGCTCCCCGGCCGGCGGTTTGCCCGGCGCGCCCTCGCCGGCTCAACGGCCAGCGGCTAGGCTTGGCGCCGCATCGAGACGACCGCGGCCCCGGCGCCCGCGCGGCGCCCCGGCCCTGCCCGGCCGCGTGCCCCTGTCCACGGCTTCCCCAGGACCCCCATGACCACTGCCGACGCCGCCGTCGGGCGCGAGGCCCCCAAGGGCCATCCCCCCGCTCTCTACATCCTGTTCTTCGCCGAGCTCTGGGAGCGCTTCAGCTTCTACGGCATGCGCGCGCTGCTCGTCCTGTACATGACGAAGGCGCTGCTGTTCGGCGACGACCCGGCCTACGGCGTCTACGGGGCCTACGGCGCGCTGGTGTACGCGTCGCCCGTCCTGGGCGGCTTCCTGGCGGACAAGATCCTGGGCTACCGGCGCTCGGTGGTGCTCGGCGGGATCCTGATGGCGCTCGGCCACTTCGCCATGGCCTTCGAGCACCTGTTCTACCCCGCCCTCGCGCTGCTCGTGGTCGGCAACGGCTTCTTCAAGCCGAACATCTCGAGCATGGTCGGCAAGCTCTACGGCGAGGGCGACCCGCGCCGCGACTCCGGCTTCACGATCTTCTACATGGGGATCAACATCGGCGCGTGGCTGGCGCCGCTCGTCTGCGGCGCGGTCGGCGAGTACCTGGGCTGGCACTACGGTTTCGGCCTGGCCGGCGTGGGCATGGTCGCCGGCCTGATCGTCTTCGTGATCGGGCAGCACAAGCTGGGCGACGTCGGCCTGCCGCCGGGCGACACCGCCGAGCGCAAGGTCCCGCTGTTCGCCCCGCTGTCGACCCTGGTCTACGTGCTGGCGTTCGGGCTCGTGCCGCTCGTGGCGTGGCTCGTCGAGAACAACGAGAGCGTCGAGACGCTGCTCTTCGTGTTCGCCGGGATCGTCGTGGCCGGGATGATCGGCAGCATGTTCGCGAACGGCAAGGTGGTCACGCACCGGCTGATCGTCCTGTTCGTGCTGATGCTGTTCCACGTCGTGTTCTGGGCCTTCTTCGAGCAGGCGGGCAGCTCGCTGACGCTGTTCACCGACCGCAACGTGAACCGCAACATCTTCGGCTGGGAGGCGCCCGCCTCGCTGTTCCAGTCCGTGAACCCCGGGTTCATCATCCTGCTCGCGATCCCCTTCGCGCAGCTGTGGCTGGCCCTGAACCGCAAGGGCTGGAACCCGGCGATCCCCTACAAGTTCGGGCTCGGCCTGGCGCAGCTCGGCCTGGGCTTCTACCTGCTCGTGGTCGGCGCCAGCATGGCCGGCGAGGACGCCAAGGTCGCCGTGCTGTTCCTGATTGGAAGCTACTTCTTCCAGACCACCGGCGAGCTGTCGCTGTCGCCCGTCGGCCTGTCGGCCGTCACGAAGCTCTCGCCGCCGAAGTCCGTGGGCTTCCTGATGGGGGGCTGGTTCCTGACGATCGCCTTCGCCCACCACGCCGCGGCGCAGATCGCCAAGCTGACCTCGGCCTCGAACGGGGACGGCCACGGCGGCGGAGAGGCGGTCGCCGAGGGCGTCGAGGCCGCCGTCCCGTCGGCGGCCGAGACGCTGCCGCTCTACTCCGACGTGTTCTTCCAGATCGCGATCGTGGCCGTCGCCGCCGGCGCGCTGATCTTCATCACGGGCCCGCTGCTGAAGAAGCTCATGCACGGCGTCGAGTAGCGTCGCCTGCACGGAAGCGAGCGCGGGCCGCGACGTCTGGCACGACGTCGCGGCCCGCGCCGCGTCCGGACCGCTCCGGCGCGCGCCTACGCCAGCGCCGCGGCCTCGTCGGGCGCCAGCTCCTGCGCCAGCTCCTCGCGCACGCGCGCTGTGTACTCGTCCAGCCACGCGGCCTCGCGGGCGTCGAGCATGTCGCGGTCGATCAGGCGCTCGTCGAAGGGGATGAACGTCAGCGGCTCGAAGCGCAGCCACTGGACGCCCAGGTCGTCCACGCGGTCCTCGACGATCAGGTACAGGTTCTCGAGCCGGATGCCGCCCCAGCCGGGCAGGTAGTAGCCGGGCTCGATCGACGTGACCATGCCCGCCTGCAGCGGGTGCACCGCGTAGGGCTTGCGCTCGCGCTCGGACAGCGCGAACGGCCCCTCGTGCACGTTCAGGAAGCAGCCCACGCCGTGGCCCGTGCCGTGGTCGTAGTTCAGCCCCTCGCGCCACAGCGGCGAGCGGGTCAGCGCGTCGATCGCCGTCCCGGGCGTGCCCGCGGGGAACGTCGCGGTGGCGCCTGCCGCGTGGCACTTCAGCACCAGCGTGTACAGCCGCCGCTGCTCGTCGGTGGGCTCGCCCACGGCCACGGTGCGCGTGTCGTCGGTCGTGCCGCCGGCCACCTGCGCGCCCGAGTCGATCAGGAACAGCTTCCCCGGCTCGAGCGGCGTCTCGTCCGCCGAACCGTAGTGCATGATCGCGCCGTTCGCGCCCGCCGCGGAGATCGTGTTGAAGCTGAGCCCCCAGTAGTCGGGCAGCGCGCGGTAGTCCGCCTCGATGCGCTCCTGGAAGGCGCGCTCGGTCACGCGCTCGCCGGCGGCCAGGCGCTCGTCCAGCCAGCGCAGCGCGCGCACCTTGGCGGCGCTGGCGCGGCGGTTGGCGCGGCGCATGCTCTCGACCTCGACCTCGCTCTTGTGCGCCTTGTGCTGCTCGACGGGGCTCGCACCCTCGACCACGGCCACGCCGTCGCGCGCCTGCAGGGCCTGCAGGACGCCCAGGGTGACGCCGGAGGGGTCCACCAGCGCGCGCGTCCCGGCCGGCAGCGCCGCCAGGAAGCCGGGGAACTCGTCGTAGGCGTGCACGGCGAGGCCGGGGACGTCCGCCGCCGCCGGCACGCGCGCGCCGCCGCCGTGGACGAACAGGTGCACCGCGTCGCCGTCGACCCAGGCGTAGCCCTCGAACACGGGGTTGAAGTCGACGTCGTCCTTCGAGCGCAGGTTCAGCAGCCACGCGAGCTGGTCCAGCTTGACGACCGGCAGCGCGTTCGCGCCCAGGCGCTCGAGCTCCGCGCGCACCGCGGCGAGCTTCTCGGCGCTGGAGGGGCCGACCCACTCGAGCGGGGGGGCGACCAGCTCGGACGTCGCCGGCGCCGGGCGGTCGTCCCAGAGCGGGTCGATCAGGTTCGGCGACACCGGGCGCAGCTCGGCGCCCTCGGCGCGCAGCGCGTCCTCGAGCGCGCGCCCGGCGCCCACGGCCAGGATCATCGGGTCGCAGCCCACGACGATCCGGCCGCCCGCCGCGCGCGCGGCGGCGCGCAGGTGCTCGACCAGCGTCGGGTGGCCGGGCGCCCCGACCTTCGAGAGCGACACGCCCGAGCCCGCCAGCTGCCGCTCGGCCTGCAGGTGGTAGCGCCCGTCGGTGAAGAGCCAGGCGTCCTCCAGGCCGACCAGCGCGTCGCCCGCCGAGCCGTCGAAGCCCGTGATCCAGGGCCGGCGCTGGCGCCAGTCCGGGAGGTACTCGTTCAGGTGCTCGTCGCTCGAGGGCACCACGTAGTGGGTCAGGCCGTCGGCGCGCAGCGCGCCGCGCAGGGCCTCCAGTCGCTCGGGGATCGCGGTCATGGCGGATCGGGCTCCGTGGGGTCGGCGCCGGGCTCCCCGGGAGCCGCTCGACCGTGGGGACGGCGGCGGGGGGGGCGGCGCGGGGGCGGGGCGGCGATTCTACGGCCTGCGCGCCGAGCGGGCGCGGCTGTCCGCGGTCCTCCCGGCGCCGCCCCGCTCCGTCCGCGTCCGTCCGCGCGTGCGCGGACGGCGCTGGACTGGCGCCGGGAGGGCCCCGCGGCCGACCTATACTCCCGGCGGAGCGCCCCGCGCTCCGCCGCGTCCCGACCCCCATGACCGACCCGCTCGTCTCGATCGTCCTGCCGACCTGGAACGGGGCCGAGGATCTGCGCCGGCTGCTGCCGCGCCTGGCCTCCCAGGACCTGCCCGGCGGCTTCGAGATCCGCGCGGTCGACTCGAGCTCGACCGACGAGACGCGGGACCTGCTGCGCGCGGCCGGCGCGCACGTCGAGACGATCCCGAAGTCCGAGTTCCGCCACGGCCGCACCCGCAACCTGGCCGCCGCGAGCGCCCGCGGGCGGCTGCTCGTGTTCCTGTCCCAGGACGCCGAGCCCGCCGACGACGACTTCCTGCGGCTGTTGACGGGGGCCTTCGACGACGAGCGCGTGGCCGGCGCCACCAGCCGCGTGCTGCCGCGCCCCGAGGACGACAGCCTGACGCGCCGCACGGTGCTCGAGCTGCCGGAGGCGGCCGAGGAGCCCGTGCTGCGCGACCTGGACGCCGTGGCCGGCCTGTGGGAGCTGTCCCCCGAGCAGCGCGCCGCGTACCTGCGCTTCAACAACGTCTCGAGCGCGATCCGCGCCGACGTCTTCGAGCGCATCCCGTTCCCCGACGTGGCCTTCGGCGAGGACTTCGCCTGGGCGGCGCGCGTCCTGACCGCCGGGTGGCGCCTGCGCTACGTCCCCGCGGCCCGCGTGTACCACGCGCACCGCTACGGCCCGCGCAAGGCCTTCGAGCGCTACCGCGTCGACGCCGCCTTCCACCGCCAGGTCCACGGCTACCGCCTGCGGCCCACGCTGCGCTCGGCCGTGCGCGGCTACCTGTACGAGGTGCGCCAGGACCTGCGCTTCCTGCGCCGCACGCGGGCGCGCGACTGGCTCGGCTCGTCGCTGCGCTCGCCGGTGCTGCGCGCCGCCCAGCTCGCGGGCCAGTACTGCGGCAGCCACGGGCTGGTCGGCGGGCCGCCCCTGGAGGCGACGGGGAGGATGCGTTGAGCCGGGCTCCCGCGGCACCGCCCCGGTCCGTGTCGGTGTGCGTCCCGACCTTCCAGGGGGCGCAGTTCCTGGGGCGCCAGCTCGACGCCCTGCGCGCGCAGCGCCTCGACGTGCCCTGGGACCTGCACGTGGTCGACTCGGGCTCGACCGACGGAACCCTGGAGCTGCTGCGCCGCGCCGCGGAGGACTTCCCCGTGCCGCTGTCGGTGCGCTCGATCCACCCCGCGGAGTTCGACCACGGCGACACGCGCAACGCCCTGGCGGCGGAGTCGGCGGGCGAGCTGCTCGTGTTCCTGACCCAGGACGCGAGCCCCGCCGGGCCGGACTGGCTGGCGACGCTCGCCGCGAACTTCGCGGACCCCGCCGTCGGCGCGGCGTACTGCCGCAACGTCCCGCGGCCCGACGCCGGCCTGCTGGCGCGCGTGTTCAGCGAGCAGGACCCCGGCTACGCCCCCGGGCGCCGCGAGACGCGCCTGCCGCCGCCGGACGAGTACGCCGCCATGGACGCCCACGCGCGGCGGCTGCTGTACGACTTCAACGACGTCGCCTCCGCCCTGCGCCGGAGCCTGTGGGAGCTGCACCCGTTCCCGCGCACGTCCTTCGGCGAGGACCTGCTGATGTCGCGCGCCCTGCTCGAGGCCGGCTGGACGGTCGTGTACGACGACGCAGCGGTGGTCGAGCACAGCCACGACTGGTCGGCGGCCGAGCTGCGCGCGCGGGCCGAGGTGGACGGGCGCTTCAACGCCGAGTGGCTGGGCCGCACGTGCGTCGCCAGCCGCAGGGACGCCGCGGTCCTGGCGGAGCGCCAGCTCGAGCGCGACCGCGCCGCGCTGGTGGCCGCCGGCAGGGCGGGGGAGGAGCTCGAGCGCGAGCTGCGGCGCGCCGGCGAGCTGCGCCGCGCGACCTTCGAGGGGATGTGGCAGGGCGGCCGCGACGCCGGTCCGCCGCGCGGGCGCTCGCGCGTGCTCGAGCGCGGCGACCTGCACGTGCTGTACGTCGTCCACGGCTTCCCGCCGGACACGTGGGCGGGGACGGAGGTCTACACCCTGGGCCTGGCCCAGGAGATCCGCCGGCGCGGGCACCGCGTCACCGTGCTGACGCGCGTCCCCGGCGACGGACCCGAGGAGGAGGGCGGCCGCCCCGAGTTCCACCTCGAGCGGGCCGAGTTCGAGGGCCTGCCGGTGTGGCGCATGACGCACCGCATCGACCACCAGAGCCTGCGCGAGAGCTACGCCCACCCGCGCGCCGAGCAGGTCTTCCGCGACGTGCTGGACCGCGAGCGGCCCGACGTCGTGCACTTCCAGCACCTGCTGCACTTCTCCGCCGACCTCCCGCGCATCGCGCGCGAGCGCGGCATCCCGACGGTGGTGACGTGCAACGACTACTGGGCGCTGTGCGCGCGCGTGCAGCTCGTGCGGCCCGACGGCGTGCGCTGCGAGCGCAACCAGGGCCTGGGCTGCCTCGTGTGCCTGAAGAACAAGGACCCCGGCCGCGTCCCGCTGGTGCGCGACCGCGCCGCCCTGGCCCGGCCGGCGGCGGCGCTCGTGCGCCTGGGCGCGTCGGTGCCGACGATGCCCAGCGTCAAGCTCGAGCGCATCGTGCGGAAGCGGCGCGTGAAGCTGCGCCGCTGGATCGACGCCTGGGACGACCTCGAGGCGCGCCAGCCCTTCGTCGAGGGGGGCTACGCGTCCGCCGACCTGCAGGTCGCGCCCAGCCGCTTCCTGCGCGACCGCCATCTCGAGACCGGCCGCTTCGACCCCGCGCGCTTCGTGTACTCCGACTACGGCATGCGCACCGACCACGTCGAGGGCGTCGAGCGCCGCCCCGACCCCCGGGGCCGCGTGCGCTTCGGCTACGTCGGGTCGCTGGTCTGGTACAAGGGCGTCGACGTGCTGGTGCGCGCCATGGCGCGCCTGGCCGGGCTGCCCGCGGTCCTGCGCATCCACGGCGCCTTCGACCCCGAGGCCGACGCCTACCAGGCCGAGCTGGCCGCCGCCGCGGGCGACAACGTCGAGTTCCGCGGGCGCTTCGACAACGACCGGCTGGCGGAGGTGTACGCCGACCTCGACGTGCTGGTCGTGCCCTCGGTGTGGTTCGAGAACTCGCCGATCACGATCCACGAGGCCTTCGTGGCGCGGACGCCGGTGGTGACCTCGGACATCGGCGGCATGGCCGAGCTGGTGCCCGACGGCCGCTGGGGCCTGCAGTTCGCGGCCGGCGACGACGCCGCCCTGGCGGCGGTGCTGCGGCGCTTCGTCGACGAGCCGGACCTGGCGCGGACGCTCGGCGAGCGCTGCCCGCCGGTGAAGACCCTGGCCGAGAACGCGCGCGAGATGGAGTACCGCTACCGCTCGCTGCGGACCTTCGCGGAGGCCGACCGGGAGGGCCGGGGATAGGCCGCCGGGCGCCCGGCGCGACCCGCCCCGGGGGCCCCGCAAACCGCCCGCCCGCCGTTCCCCTGCGCGGGCCGGCCGCGTATCGTCGGTCGCCCGCGCCTCGACCTCCCGGGGCCCGCGCTCCCCCCGGCGCCATGCAGACCCCGCCCGCCTCGATCTCGGTCCTGATGCCCACGTGGCAGGGGGCCGAGTTCCTCGACCGCGCCCTCGCCGCCCTGGCCGCCCAGGACGTCGGCGTGCCCTGGGACTTCCTGGCGATCGACTCGGGCTCGACCGACGGCACGCTGGCGATCCTGGAGTCGTGGCGCGAGCGCTTCCCGGTGCCCCTGCGCGTCCAGCGCATCCACCAGGACGAGTTCGACCACGGCGACACCCGCAACCTGCTGGCCTCGCGCAGTGCAGGCGAGCTGCTGGTGTTCCTGACGCAGGACGCGATCCCCGCCGGCCCCCGCTGGCTGGCGACCCTGCACCGCAACTTCGCCGACCCGCGCGTGGGCGCCGCCTACTGCCGCAACGTCGCGCGCCCCGACGCCAGCCTGCTGACGCGGGTCTTCAGCGCCGCCGACCCCGGCTACGCGACCGAGCGCCGCGAGGTCAGCCTGCCGGCGCCGGACGAGTACGAGCGGATGGACCCGCACGCCCGGCGCGTGCTGTGGAACTTCAACGACGTCGCCTCGGCGATCCGCCGCGACCTGTGGGAGCTGCACCCGTTCCCGCGCACCGCGTTCGGCGAGGACGTGCTGATGGCGCGCGCGCTGCTCGAGGGCGGCTGGACGGTCGTCTACGACGCCGCGGCCACCGTCGAGCACAGCCACGACTACGACGCGGCGCAGTCGCGCGCCCGCGCCGAGGTGGACGGGCGCTTCAACGCCGAGTGGCTGGACCGCATCTGCGTGGCCTCCGCGGCCGACGCCGACGTGCTGGTCGAGCGCCAGCTGGCCGTCGACCGCGCCGCGCTCGAGGCGGCGGGCGTCGCGGGCGCGGACCTGGACCGCGCCCTGGCGGAAGCCGCCGAGCTGCGCCGCGCCACGTTCCACGGGCTGTACGAGGGCGGCCGCTCGACGCGGCGCTTCCCGGCCACGGGGCTGCTCGAGGACGGTCGCCTGAAGGTGCTGTACGTCGTCCACGGCTTCCCGCCGGACACGTGGGCGGGGACCGAGGTCTACACCCTGAACCTGGCGCTCGAGATGCAGGCCCTGGGGCACGAGGTCGTCGTGCTGACGCGCGCGCCGGCGCCCGCCGCGGAGGCGGACGGCGAGGCGCCCGCGGACTTCACGGTCCACGAGGACGAGCTGCAGGGCCTGCGGGTGCTGCGCATGACCCACCGGCTGCGGCACGGCCGGCTGCGCGACGGCTACGACCGCCCCGAGGCCGCGGCGGCCTTCCGCGAGGTGCTGCTGCGCGAGCGGCCGGACCTGGTCCACTTCCAGCACCTCATTCACCTGTCCGCGGGGCTCGTGCAGCAGGCGCGCGACTTCAACCTGCCGACGGTGCTGACGTGCCACGACTACTGGGCGATCTGCGCCCGGGTCCAGCTCGTGCGCCCCGACGGGACGCGCTGCGAGCGCAACCAGGGGGCCGGCTGCTACCTGTGCATCGCCGACCGGGCGCTCGACCGCGTCGAGGACCTGCGCGACCTCGAGCGGCGCGACCCCGCGGCCCTGGCGGCCCTGCGCGCGACCGGCGAGGCCGCGCGCCGCCACGAGGACCTGGGCGAGGGCGAGGCCCCGCCGCCGGCCGCGGCGCCGGAGGGGATGCCGGCCGAGCCGGGGTTCTGGAAGGGCCTGGGCGACCTGCTGGATCGCGAGGCGTTCGTGCTCGACGCCTACCGCGCGGCCGACCTGCGCATCTCGCCCAGCCGCTTCCTGCGCGACCTGCTGGTGGACACGGCCGGGCTCGACCCGCACACGTTCGTGTTCTCCGACAACGGCCTGCGGACCGCGCTGGTGTCCGCCCTGGAGAAGGCCCCCGACCCCGACGGCCGCCTGCGCGTGGGCTTCGTCGGGTCGCTGGTCTGGTACAAGGGCGGCGAGACCCTGGTCCGCGCCATGAACCTGCTGGCCGACGCCCCCGTCCTGCTGAACGTCTTCGGCGACTTCCGCCCCGACGACGACCCGCACCACGCCGCCCTGCGCGACCTGGCGACGGCGGGCAACGTCCGCTTCCGCGGCCGCTTCGACAACACGCGGCTGTCGGAGGTCTTCACCGAGATCGACGTGCTGGTCGTGCCGTCGGTGTGGTGGGAGAACTCGCCGATCTCGATCCACGAGGCCATCCTCACGCGCACGCCGGTCGTCGCCAGCGGCATCGGCGGCATGGCCGAGTACGTGCGCGACGGCGTCGACGGCCTGCACTTCGCGCCCGGCGACGCCGAGGACCTGGCGCGCGTCCTGCGGCGCTTCGTGGACGAGCCCGGCCTGGTCGCCAAGCTGTCGCGCGACTTCCTCGAGGTGAAGGACATCGCCGACAACGCGCGCGAGACCGAGTTCCGCTACCGCGGCCTGCTCGCGCGGCGCCGCGCGCGCCGGGCGCGGCTGCTGCTGGACCTCGAGGGCGTCGCGTCCAGCGCGCGCAGCGGCCCGGTCGAGCAGCAGGGCGCCGACATGCTGCTGCTGCGGCCGGGCGGCGCCGAGGTGACCTACGACCTGTCGCTCGCCGGCGGCGGGCGCCGCGCGATCCGCATCGAGGTGTTCGCGGTGGGCGGCGAGGACGCCGTCGAGCTCGCCGGCCGCTTCCGCGTCGGCGGCCGCAAGGTCGCGGCGCTCGCGCCCTTCCGCGCCGGCGCGGAGGACGAGGTCCGCGCCGTCGAGTTCGAGGCCGAGCTCGGCCCCGACGACGCGCTGCGCGTCGACACGAAGGCCGGCCTGCTGGGGCGCGAGGCGTTCCTGCGGATCAAGCGCGTCTCGGTGGGCGACCCCGGGGCCTGGACCGCCACGCAGCCGGCGGAGGCCCGCCCGTGACGCGCTCAGGCTCGTCCGCGACCGGCGCCGCCTCGCCGCGGCCCGCGACCGGCCTCACCCTCGACGACCTGGCGGTCGAGCCCGGCAGCCCGGTGGGGGACGCGCGGCTGCCCGCGGTCGCGATCGTGATCCTGAACTACAACGGCCGCCACCACCTCGAGGACTGCTTCACGAGCCTCCGCGCCCTCGACTACCCCGAGGGGCGCCTGCGGGTGATCGTGGTCGACAACGGCAGCAGCGACGGCAGCGTGGACGAGATCCGCGCGCGCCACTCCTGGGTGCTGCTGCACCCCAACGAGCGCAACCTGGGGTTCAGCGAGGGCTGCAACCAGGGCGGCGACCTGGCGGAGGACGCGGAGGTGCTCGTCTTCCTGAACAACGACATGCGAGTCGAGCCCGGCTTCGTGCGCGAGCTGGTCGCGCCCATCGTGCGCGGCGAGTGCGTGTGCACCACCGGCAAGATGCTGTCGTGGGACGGCAAGCTCGTGAACTCCGCCGGCGGCGGCATGAACTTCCACGGCATCGGCATCCAGCAGGGCTACCTCGAGGAGCCGGCCCCCGCGCACGACGTCGCGCGCCGCACGCTGTTCGCCTGCGGCGGCGCCATGGCGATCCGCCGCGACGTGTTCCGCGCCGTCGGCGGCTTCGACACCGAGTTCTTCGCCTACTACGAGGACGTGGACCTCGGCTGGCGCCTGTGGGTGCTCGGCCACGAGATCCACTACGCGCCGCGCGCCGTCTGCTACCACCACCACTCGAGCACCTCGCGCACGTTCCCGCGCGAGACGATCCGGCTGCTGCAGGTGCGCAACCCGGTCCTGGCCTGCTTCAAGAACTACGACGACGAGCACCTGCGGCAGGTCCTGCCGGCGGCCCTGGCCCTGGCCCTGCGACGGGCCGTCCTGGTCTCGGGCGTCGAGGACACCGCCTACCGCATCCAGAACGTCGAGGCGCGCCGCCCGACGGCCCTCCAGCGCCTGACCCGGGCCCTGCGCCGGCGGGTGGCCGAGGACCGCGAGGGGGTCGGCCGCCTGGCCGTGGCGGACCTGGTGGGCCTGAACGACCTGCTGGGCAACTGGGACCACTGGCTGGATCGGCGTCGCGAGGTCCAGTCCCGGCGCCGCCGTGCCGATGAGGAGATCTTCCGGCTCTTCCTGAAACCCCTCTGGTGCATCGAGGCCGAGCCCGCCTACCAGGAGCTCCACCGCGGCCTGGCCTCCCTGATGGGCCTGGACGCGCTCTTCGAGGACCTTACGATCCCCGGGCCGGACCCCGCGTCATGAAGATCTCCGTCGTCATGCCCGTGTACAACGAGGAGCAGACGCTCCGCGAGATCGTCGCGCGCGTGCAGGCCACGCCGTACGACAAGGAGCTCGTCCTCGTCAACGACTGCTCGGTCGACTCCACGGCCGAGATCATGGCGGAGCTCGAGAAGGAGTACGACAACGTCCGCTGCTTCCACCACGAGCGCAACCAGGGCAAGGGCGGGGCGCTGTCCACCGGGTTCCGGCACGTCGAGGGCGACGTCGTCGTCATCCAGGACGCCGACCTCGAGTACGACCCCGCCGACTACGGCGTGCTGCTGCGCCCGATCGAGGAGGGCAAGGCCGACGTCGTCTACGGCTCGCGCTTCCTCGGCGGTCCGTACGCCCGCGTGCACATGTTCTGGCACTACGTCGGCAACCGCGCGCTGACCCTGCTGTCCAACTGCTTCACCAACCTGAACCTCACGGACATGGAGACCTGCTACAAGGTCTTCCGCCGCGAGGTCGCCGAGAAGCTGGACATCCAGTCCCGCACCTTCGCCGTCGAGCCCGAGATGACGGCCAAGATCGCCCGGATGAAGGTGCGCGTGTACGAGGTGCCGATCAGCTACGCCGGCCGCGACTACTCCGAGGGCAAGAAGATCGGGCCCAAGGACGCCGTGATCGCGCTGTTCGCGATCGTGCGCTGGTCGCTGTTCCCCGGCTGAGGGCTCAGGTCCCCGGCGGCTCCGCGTCCGCCCGCCGGGCCAGCGCGAGCGCCGCGACGAGCAGCGCCACGTCGAACCACGTCACGACCGACGCCGCCTGCAGCCAGGCCTTCGCCGGCTTGCCCGTCACCTCCTCGCTGAGGAGCCCCGTGGCGACCCAGGTGACGACGAGCAGCGGCACGAGCCACCGCGGCGCCCGCGGCCCGCGGGCCGCCACGACGGCGGCGAGGAACAGCGGCAGCAGCACCACGTGGTGCGCCTTCCAGGTGACCGGCGAGGCGAGTAGCGCGAGGGGAAAGAACGCCAGGCCGGCCAGGTACGCGGCCCGCTCGCTCCGCGCGCGCCGGGCCGCGACGCAGCAGGCCGCCGCCAGCAGCAGCGTGGCGGCGCGCGCCAGGTGCGCGGCGCCGGCGGGCGAGAGCGTGCCCACCGACACGTCGGGCGCGCCGGAGTCGCCGGGGGGCCGCGTCAGGCGGTGCACGGCGCTGCGCAGCGACTGGTTCATCGCGTTGCGCGCCCGCGGCA
>JAUIDW010000122.1 GCA_030428395.1 bacterium
CGCGTGCACGGGCCGCGGCGCGCCGCTATAGATGGCCGCGTGCGCAACGTGCGGATCCAGGTCGCCTACGACGGCTCGCGCTTCTTCGGCTGGCAGCGGCAGGAGGGCTTCCTGTCGGTCCAGGAGGCCCTCGAGGAGGCCCTGGCCGACCTGGTGGGGGAGCGCGTCGTCGTGCACGGCGCGGGGCGCACCGACACCGGCGTGCACGCCCTGCGGCAGGTCGCGAGCTTCCACGTGGACACGGCGCTCGACGACGACCGCCTGCGGCACGCGCTGAACGCGCACCTGGCGCCGGGCGCGGTGGTGCGGCGCCTCGAGACCTGCCGCCCCGACTTCCACGCGCAGTACGACGCCCGCGGCAAGCGCTACCTGTACCTGACGCTGACCACGCGCTTCCGGCCGCCGTTCGGCGAGCAGCAGGCCCACTGGGTCCCGCAGACCCTCGACCTGGGCGCGATGCGGCGCGCCGCGGCGCACCTGGTGGGGCGGCACGACTTCCGCGCGCTGGCGACGTCGGGCTCGGAGCGCCGGACGACCGTCCGCACGCTGTCCGCCGTGCGCCTCGTGCCGCGCCGCGAGCGCTTCGCGGTCGTCGTCCAGGGGGACGGCTTCCTCTACAACATGGTGCGCACGCTGGTGGGGACGCTGCTCGAGGTGGGGCGGGGCAAGCTCGACCCCGACGAGGTCCGCGAGATCCTGGCGTCCCGCGACCGCCGGCGCGCGGGCCCGACCGCCCCCGCCGCCGGGCTGTACCTGCTGGCCGTCCGCTACGCCGAGCCCTGCTTCGCGGGGCCCGACCTCGGCCCGCACGGCGCCCCGGGCCTGTTCGGGGGCGCCGGCGGGGGGGCTTGACCGCCCGCCGAAACCGGGTCACCTTGGGGTCCGTGTCGCACCGACGCTCCGGTCCGTCCCACGCAGGACAGGAGACGACGCCCCGCCGCGTCGCGCCGCGCCTCGATGCGCAGGCCACCCGGAGCTCTCGACACCGCCCGGCCCGCGGACCCGCGCCCCGCGCCCTGTGCACGATGGGCGCGACGGACGCGACCGACGCGACGACGCAGGCGTCGCGCGCGCCGCTCGATCGCCGCGGGAGCCCGGGCCCGTTCGCACGGCCACCGAGGCGTCCGGCCGTTCGCGCCGACGCCCCGCATCCCCCTCGAGAAAAGGGAAACGCCATGATGAAGACCCAGGTCGACGTTCCTCACCACGAGTACCCGTCCGACGTGCGCGCCTTCGTGGAGGAGCGGCTCGCGGGACTGTCCCGCTTCAACGACCGCATCGTCTCGCTCCGCGCCCTGCTGGAGCGCGAGCGCGAGTCCCACCGCGTCGAGCTCGTGGCCAGCGTGGCGCACGGGCAGACGTTCGTGGTGGACGCCCACGGCGACTTCCTGAACCAGGCCCTGGACCAGGCCCTGCACCGCATGACCCACGTGCTCGCGCGCCAGAAGGACAAGCGCGTCGAGCGCCATCGCCGCCACGGCCGGCCAGGCCACTGAGGCCAGGCCCCGCCGCTCCGCGGCCCTTCCATCGCCCGGCCCGCGCCGCGGCCCACGCATCGCCCGGCCCGCTCGGCGGCCCTCTCGCCGCCGGGGCCGCCCCGTTCCCTCCCCCGACGCCGGGCCCGCCGCTTCCGAGATCCGGGATCCACCGGGGTCGCCGCGGGCGCCCCGGACCGGGCTCCGGCCGGGCCCCGTACGGGATCCCTCCGGGACCCGGCGGGCCAGGTCCCCGGCGGTAGGTGTCGAGGCGGATCGGCGGCGACCCCGCGCGTGTGTTAGATTGCGCCTTCCCCTGCACGCCGTCGTCGCCAGCCCGAGCCCCGCCCATGCCGCCCGTCGAGACCACGAACTACTGGAAGCTGTTCAAGCCCAAGGCCTGCTCGATCTCCATGTCGAGCCAGGACAAGGACTCGGCCCTGGCCGAGATCGTGACGAACCTCGTGAAGGCGGGGACGCTCGCGGCCGAGCTGGAGCAGGCCGCGCTCGACGCGCTCCTCAAGCGGGAGCAGCTGGCCTCGACCGGCGTGGGCATGAACGTCGCCATCCCGCACGTGAAGATCGCGGGGCTCGAGTCGGCGGTCGCGTCGCTGTCCGTGCACACCGAGGGGCTCGAGTGGGCGGCCGTCGACGGGGAGCCGGTCACGGTGCTCTTCACCGTGCTGCGCCCGGAGAACCCGGGCGAGAACCACGACCCCGAGAAGCACCTCGAGATGATGCGCTGGATCGCGCGTCTCGCCCGCGAGCGCGACTTCCGGCGCTTCGCCCTGCAGGCGACCACGCGCACCCAGCTGGTGGACCTCCTGAAGGAGATGTCCCACATCTGAGATCGGGGAGCGGGCGGTGCCCCGCCCGCCGACGCCGCGCCCCGCGCGGACTCCGAACGCGCCGCCCCCGGTCCGGACCCCGTCGGGCCACGCGGAAGTCCACGCCATGGAAGCGCGCCGCACGCTGAAGATCTGCAACGCGCAGGGGCTCCACGCGCGTCCCTGCCACGCGATCGTCAGCACCGCTCTCGGATTCGAGAGCGAGCTGCGCGTGGCCCACGAGGGCCGCGAGGTCAACGGCAAGAGCATCCTCGAGCTGATGACCCTGAACGCGTCGCTCGACTGCGAGCTGGTCGTGGTCGCCCGCGGCCCCGACGCCGAGTCCCTGCTCGAGGCCGTGGCGCGTCTCGTGGACTCGGGATTCAGCGAAACGGACTAAACCCGCGCCCCCGGGGGGGTCGAAGTGAGGCCGACGAGCCCTCCGTGGGAGGGCCGTGTCCCCACGAAAAGACTTCCTAGCGGGGTAGCCGTGTTTCGCAGAGGCAAGAGCGTCGTCGGCCTCGACCTGGGCAGCCAGGTCGTCAAGGCCATCGAGATCACCCTCGAAGGGCCCGAGCCGGTCATCACCGGCTTCGCCCGGGTAGAGGTGTCCGCAGGAGGAGACCGGGCGCAGGCGCTGCACGAGGCCTTCCAGCAGGGCCGCTTCCGCAGCAAGAACGTCGTGACCTCGGTCGCCGGACAGTCGGTCGTCGTCCGGTACATCAACATGCCGCACATGTCGGAGTCCGAGCTCCGGCAGGCGATCCGGCTGGAGGCGGATCGCTACGTCCCGTTCGAGCTGGACGAGACGATGCTGGACTGCCAGCCGCTGACCAAGCGGGCGGCGCGCGCCAGCATGGACGGGGAGGACAGCTCCGACCAGCCCATGAACGTGCTGCTCGTGGCCTGCCAGATGGAGACGCTCGAGGAGCAGATCCAGCTGGTCCAGTCCGAGGGGCTCAACCCGCTGGCGGTCGACGTCGACGTGTTCGCCCTGGCGAACGCGTGGGAGCTGTGCGGGCTGCCCGACGACGAGTTCGAGGGCGGCGACGACCGCGCCATCGCGCTCGTCGACGTCGGGGCGACGCGCACGTCGATCAACGTGCTGTCGTGCGGCGAGACGTGCTTCAGCCGCGAGATCAGCATGGGCGGCGCCGACATGACCCAGGCCGTGGCCCGCCGCATGGGCGTCGAGGTCTTCGAGGCCGAGGCGATCAAGCGCGCCGGCGACGGCGAGGAGCCCGAGGTCAGCCGCGCGATCGGCCCCGTGCTCGAGGACCTGACCAACGAGATCGCGCTGTCGCTCGACTACGTCGAGCACCACGAGGGTCTGCAGGTCGAGGAGATCCTGCTCTCCGGCGGCGGCGTGCTCGCGCCCGGCGCCGTGACCTTCATCGAGCAGGCCACCGGCCGCGCGACGCGCACCTGGAACCCCCTGGAGGGCCTGCGCATCGCCGTCGACCGCGTGGACGTCGAGGAACTGGAGGCCTGGGCCCCGTCCATGGTCGTCGCCCTGGGGCTCGCTTCGAGGGTTCGCGCCGCATGATCACCATCAACCTGCTCCCCGCCGAGTACCGCCGCCGCTCGCGGACTCCGGTCAAGCTCATGGTCGGGTTCACCTCGGCCGTGACGGTGAACTCGCTCGGGATCGCCTGGCTCGCGTGGCTCTTCTTCGGCGTCGTCGCCGAGGTGGACAGCGAGAAGAACGTCCTGCAGCTCGAGCTCGACGGCCTGCGCCCGCAGGTGACGTACCACAAGGCCCTCGACACGGAACGCTCCCGCTTCCGCCAGCGCGAGACGGCCCTGGCCACCATCACCGACAGCCGGGTGTCCTGGACCCGGAAGGTGGACGAGCTCATCGACGTGGTCAACCGCGGGGGCGAGGGCGCCCGACACTTCGTGTGGATGGACGACCTCACCGTCGACCAGCGCGCCGACCCGCGCAAGAACAGCTTCGGGAGCCTGCGCGCCGCGGGCCACTCGGGCTCGGACAACTTCGCGCAGGTCGCGAACTTCCTCGAGGACCTGGAGAACTCGCCGTTCGTCCAGGACTTCACCCCGCCGGCACCGCCGGAGGGCACGCAGACCCTCATCGACGAGGAGCTCGTGCCGTCCGTCGTCTGGGCCTTCCCCCTGTCCCTCGAACTGAAGAGCCCGGAGGACCGACAGTGAACGAGAAGCGCTGGTGGATCGGGATCGTGACCGGCGGCGCCCTCGGGGCGCTCGCGGTCGGAGGTCTCGTCTACAAGACCTACACGGACCTCGGCCGGTCCCGTGAAGAGGTCGTGGCCATGCGCAACGAGATCAACTCGTCGCGCCAGCTCCTGACCGGCACCGCCGGCCTCGAGCGCGAGGTGATCGTCCTCCGCGAGAGCGAGGAGGTCATCAAGGAGATCCTCCCCGACGAGGAGGACCTGAACAACTTCGTGCGCGGTCTGCGCGCCTTCGAGGAGGAGTCCGAGGTGCGGATCACCGGGCTGAAGAAGAAGCCCAACACCGCGCGCGGTCCCCAGGAGGCGTTCGAGCCCGTGACGTACACCCTCACGCTCGAGGGCGACGCGTTCCAGTGGCTGTCGTTCATCGACCGCATCGAGAGCCACCAGCGCTTCATGCGGATCCCGAGCTTCAAGCTGAGCGCGGCCTCGCGCACGGACATCGAGAAGCGCGGCATCGCGGCCCACCGCATCCAGATGGACGTGGAGACGTTCGCGTACGAGCCCAGCGACGGGCCGCCGCCGGTCAAGATCGAGGGCTTCGCGCGCAAGCGCGAGCTGCTGCTCGGCGAGATCGCGCGGACGCGCAAGTCCCTGTCGGTCGACGAGTACCAGTACCGCGGCCCGCGCGGCCGGCGCGACCCCTGGGTCGACCCGCGCGTGCCCGTCCAGGGCGACCCGAACAGCCTCTCGGTCGAGGAGCAGATCCAGGTCGTCGAGGAGCTCGTGCAGCGCACGATCACCCTGGACGAGCTCTGGACGCAGTACCAGGAGGCCGAGAACGTCATCCAGGAGATGACGCTGCGCTCCGAGATCGAGACGCTGCTCTCGGACATCGAGCTCGACGTCGCCCGCCTCGAGGAGGAGAACGCGATCCGCTTCGTCCCCTCGCAGCGCCGCCTCCAGCTGGAGGTCTCCGAGCCCATCACCGCGATCCGCCGCAAGCTCGACAGCGACGACGGCAAGCGCGGGCCCAGCATCGAGAACCTCAACGAGGTGCTGGCCAGCATGGAGGAGTACATCGCCGAGGGCGAGTTCGACCTCGCGCTGAAGGCCTTCTCCGCCGTCGAGCTGCGCCTCGACTACGTGCGCGACGATCCCGATCGCGAGATCGTGGCGCGCAAGCTCGAGATCGTCGCCAACCAGGCGCGCATCGCGGCCGACTTCCAGAACCTGCAGCTCGACATCCGCGGCCGCGCGCTCATGGAGGGCGCGGAGCCCGTCGTGCTGATCGGGGGTCGCACCCTCGGCGAGGGCGACCTGGTCGAGACCGACCTGGTCATCAACGCCATCCGCCCCGACGAGATCGAGTTCATCTACCGCGGCGTCGTCCTCATCCGACGCCTGTAGCGGGCGCTGCACCGCCGACCCTCCCCCGAACGTCCCCCAGTCCCCACCCGAACCCCCTATCCCCACTCCCTCTCGTCCGCAGCGCGGACGTGCACGAATCCCATGAAGGTTCCCTTCACCCTCCTGGCCCTGCTGGGCCTGTGTGTGACCCCCGCCCCCGCACAGACCATCGGTCTGGACTCGCGCGTCTCCTTGCGCGTCGAGGGCCGGGCCCTCTCCGAGGTGGTCCAGTACCTGCGGGAGCAGTCGGGGGCCAACGTCGTCGTGATGGAGGGCGGGGACGAGGTCGTCTCGCTCGAGCTCACCGACGTGCCGTGGCGCGACGCCCTCGACCTGGCCTCCGAGGCCGCGGGGTGCGTCGTCGAGGAGCGCGCCGCCGGGGTCCTCGCCGTGACGCGTCCCAAGCGCGTCTCGATCGAGACGCAGGGGACGGACATCCGCGAGGTCATCGACCTCGTCGCCAAGCTGGGCGGGGCCAACATCGTCGTCGCGCCCGAGGTCACGGGGACGCTGTCGGTGCGCTTCAAGGACGTGCCGTGGCGGGACGCGCTGAACGTGGCGGTGAAGACCCTGGGCTACGTGGTGGTCGAGGAGCGCCGGGGCGTGCTGCGGGTCGTCGACCCGGTCAGCCTGCAGGCGCAGATGGAGACCCACAGCTACCAGCTGCGCTACCTGCGCCCGGACACCATCTACAACCCGCGGATCGACTCCGAGTTCCTGCAGCCCATCCCGCAGCTCAACATGCAGCAGGGCCAGCAGAACGTGGCGGAGCAGTTCACCGTGCTCAAGGCCCTCGCCAAGGCGCTGACGCCCGGCGGGGACATGGACTACATCGAGGGCCGCAACGTGATCATCGTGCGCGACACCGCGCAGGTGCACGCGCAGATCACCGACATCCTGACCGAGCTCGACATCGAGCCGCCGCAGGTGTTCATCGACGTGAAGTTCGTCCAGACGAGCAACGTCGACACCCTCGACCTCGGCGTCGACTACGGCGACGGCGGGCCGCAGATCAGCATCGGCATGGGCCAGATCCCGATCACGCTGCCCTTCGAGCTCGGCAACGGCGGCTTCGAGGACGACATCATCGTCAACGACCTCGGCATCGGCCCCTTCGCGGACCCGACGCTGAACGCCGGCGGCACGATCATCCCGGACACGATCTACGGCGCGCTCGACTTCACGGGCATCCAGGCCACGCTGAAGGTGATCCAGCGCGACACGAGCGCGGAGCTGATCCAGGCGCCGAAGATCCTCGCGGTCGACGGCCGCGAGGCCACGATCTTCGTCGGCGAGACGTTCCGCTACGCGGAGGCCAAGACCGAGCAGGGCCAGGCCGGCGGCCTCTCCCTGTCGCTCGAGGAGGCCGAGAACTCGCCGGTCCCGACGGGCTTCCAGCTCCTGATGACGCCGCACGTCATCCCCGGGACGAACATGGTGAACCTCGAGGTCATCCCCGACGAGACGACCCTGTCCGGCACGGGCACGAGCCAGCTCGCGCCTCCCGGCTTCGACGTGTTCACGATCGGCGCCTCCGGCCTGCTGGGCTCGATCGCCCTGCCGCGCACGCGCTCGTCCACGATCATCACGACCATGCTGCTGCAGAGCGGCCAGACCGCGGTCGTGGGCGGCCTGAGCACCGACCAGGAGACCGAGACGATCTCCCGCGTCCCCGGCCTCTCGCGCATCCCGGTGCTGGGGCACCTGTTCAAGAACAAGCTGCGCGACCGCCAGCGCCGCAACCTGCACATCTTCATCACCCCGACGGTGCTGCACACCGGCGGGGACGTGGAGGCCCTGGTCCTCCGCGAGGTCGAGCGCCGCCGCGTGAACCTGCGCGAGTCGATCGACGAGCTGCTCTTCGGCGAGGACTACGTCCCGCCCGAAGACGACTGATCCCGGCCGCACCGCCCCGGCGGGCGCCCTCCGGGGCGCCGCGCCGGGCGGACCTGCCGGGGCGGCCCCGCGGGGGAGCCCCGGCCGGTGGGGGACCCCGACCTCTCCGGGGGCGGTTCCTCCGGACCCCGGCCGGCCCCCGCGGCCCCGTCCGGAGGTCTCCGCGCCGGCCGCAGGGTGCCCGTCGCCCCGCCGGACACGGGGACGGCGCGGGGCCCCCGGGTCGCCCCAAAATATTGTCCCGGTTGGGGTTCGACTCGTCGGCGGCGATCGAGGAGCATGACCCCCGACCCCGAGCCGGGCCCCGGACACCCCGGCGGCTCGCCCCGGCCCCGGCTCCGAGCCGCGGCCCGAGGCGTTCCGCAGGCACCGCGAGCGTGGCGTCGGGCCCGGCGGCCAGCGGTCGTCGGAAGAATGGTCGGTCCGGCGGTCGCTCCTCCGCCCCTTGCCCGCGTGGGGCGAGCCCAGCCGGGCCGCCCCGAGACTCCACCCGGGGTCCAGCGGTCCGAGGGGTCGACGGGTCGCCCCGACCGGCGCGACGACTTCGCGGCCCGGCCGACGTGGCCGCCTCCCGGCAGCGCTCCGGCGCCGCCCCCGCTCTAACCGAACACGATCCTGCGCGAGGTCGCACCCCCGGCGTGCGACGGAGCGTGGATCCGCCCGACGGGCTCGCGCCCGGCCGGCGTCGATCCGCGCCGCGGCTCCGGCCGCGCGTCCGTCCGCCGAACGACCTCCCTCCCGGAGCCCCGGGCCCCCACGGGCCCACCGCGCCGACCGGCGCGCGCCTCCGGATCGCGCCCGGCTCCCGCCCGCCGCCCCGCGGCCGGACGGAGCCCGGTCGCGACCGCGGCGTTCCCGGGGCCCCCGCACCGGCGCTCCGGGGAACACGCTCTACCCAACTCGATGATCCACGATTCCACTCCGGTGGCCGCTGGCGCACCGGAACCCGACGAGTTCCACCCGGCCCGAGGGGCCGATTCCAACACGACCCGCGAATCCGGGCTCCCCGACGCCCTCGGCGCCGGCGAGCCCCGGAGCAGCTCCGGCTTCGGCGCCGGCGTCGACTCCTCCGCCCCGGCGGCCGGCGCGGAGGGAGCGACGGCGCCCCGCAAGCGCAGCCGCGGAGGCCGCGGCCGCCGGCGCAAGGCGACCGCCGAGGCGCCGGCGACGACCGCCGCGGCCCCGGCCGCGGACGCCAGGCCCGCGGCCGAGGGCGACGCCCCGACGCGGACCCGCCGGCGCCGGTCCCGGCGCGCGCGCAGCGCGGAGCCCGCGGCCGGTGGCGACGGCGCCCCGGACTCCTCCGCGAAGGACACCGCCGGCGCCGAGGCGCGCGAGCCGCGCGAGGGCGCCGACGAGGCCGAGCGCCCGCGGCGCAGCCGGCGCCGCGCGCGGACCCGCAAGCGTCCGACCGAGGAGAGCCGCGAGCGCGGCGAGGGCGAGGAGGCCGCCGACGACGCGCCGGTCCGCCGCAAGCGCTCGGCGCGCGTGGCGCCCACCAAGTCGGAGCGGCGCTCCTCCGACCCCGACCGGGACGCCGACGAGGCGCCGGAGTCCTCCGGCGGCGAGGCGGCCGGGGAGGGGGGCGCGCGGAAGAAGCGCAAGCGCCCGCGTCGCCGCGGCGGGCGCGGCAAGTCGTCGTCGGCCGCCCCGGTCGAGGTCGACTGGCTGCCCGGCGAGGAGGACGAGCTGCCCCCGGAGGAGGAGGCCGAGGGCGAGGAGGAGTCCGGCGGCCGCGGTCGCAAGCGCCGCTCGCGCAAGCGCAAGGGCGAGGACGACTCGAAGGACAAGAAGAAGGCCAAGGCGAAGTCCAAGTCGAAGGACGGCGAGGCCAAGGAGACCAAGTCCCGGGCCGCCGCCGCTCCGCCGAGCGTGCCCAACCGCATCCTGGTCAACGCCTCCGATCCCGAGGAGACCCGCGTCGCCGTCGTCGAGGACGAGCTCATCACCGAGTTCCAGATGACGGTCAAGAAGCACAAGACCTTCGTCAACGACATCTACCGCGGGAAGGTCGTCAACCTCGAGCCGGCCATCGGCGCGGCCTTCGTCGACTTCGGCCAGGGGCGCAACGGGTTCCTCCACACCTCCGACGTCCTGTCCGCCTACGGCGAGAAGGACTGGAGCCTCGACAAGCTGCTGACCACCCGCGTCGACCCCGAGGAGTGGGAGGCGGCCACCGACCGCAACGCCGACCTCGACGTCACCGACGGGGACGACGACGGCGGCCGCCGGCGCCCGCGCCGCGACGGCCGACCCAGGGCGCGCCCGCGCCTGCCGATCACCGACCTGCTCCAGCGCGGCCAGTCGGTCGTGGTGCAGGTCACCAAGGACGCGATCGGCGACAAGGGGCCGACGCTGACGACGTACATCTCGATCCCGGGGCGCTACCTGGTGCTGATGCCGTCGATGGCGCGCACCGGCGTCAGCCGCAAGATCGAGGACGAGAAGGAGCGGCGCCGGCTCAAGCGCATCCTGAAGGGCCTCGAGGTCCCCGAGGGCATGGGCGTCATCGTGCGCACCGCCGGCGTGGGGCGCACCAAGGCCGACATCAAGCGCGACCTGGACTACCTGCTGGCGATGTGGGGCGACTTCGGCCGCCGGCTCAACATCGGGCGCGGGCCGATGGCGCTGTACGAGGAGTCCGACGTCGCCATCCGCACGATGCGCGACCTCTTCAACGAGGACACCGAGGCCGTGTGGGTCGACGACGAGATCGTCCACGCGCGCATGGCGGACTTCACCGAGAAGCTGATGCCGGAGATGGTGGACCGCATCAAGCTCCACGAGGGCCCGCGGCCGCTGTTCCACACGTTCGGCGCCGAGCAGGACTTCGAGCGCATCTTCGCCCGCCGCGTCGAGCTGCCCTCCGGCGGCTCGATCGTGTTCGACCAGGCCGAGGCCCTGGTCGCGATCGACGTCAACTCGGGCAAGACCCGCAGCGACGGCTTCAACTTCGAGGAGATCGCCCTGAAGGCGAACCTCGAGGCCGTGCCCGAGATCGCGCGGCAGATCCCCCTGCGGGACCTCGGCGGCATCATCGTGATCGACTTCATCGACATGACCCGCGCCGGGAACCGGCGCACCGTCGAGAAGGCCTTCCGGGACGCCCTGGCGCGCGACCGCGCGCGCAGCAAGATCGGCCGCATCTCGCAGTTCGGCCTGCTGGAGATGACCCGCCAGCGCCTCGGCCCGGGCCTGTCGAAGATGCTCTTCCGGCCCTGCCAGCGCTGCCGCGGCTCGGGCCGCGTGCGCACCGAGGCCTCCCGCGCCGGCGCGATCCTGCGCCGCCTGGGCTCGGCCCTGACGCTCAAGGGCTTCACCAAGGTCGAGGTGCGGGCCCACCCCGAGGTCATCGACTACCTGCTGGCGAACTGCTCCGAGCAGCTCAGCGACCTGCGCGACCGCTTCGACCGCGAGCTGATCCTCACCCAGGTCCCCGACCAGGTGGAGGACAGCGTGCTGCGGTACCTGCGGACCGACGGCCGCGAGGTGCGCCCCGGCGGCCGGCGCAAGCGCTAGCCCGGCCCGCGACCCCGGGGGGTGCCCGCGCGGGCCCCGCCCGGGCCCCGGACCCCCGACCGGCCGCCCGGGCCCGGGGGCCGCGAAATCGCGCCCGGGGAGGCCTTCCAGGGGCCCCCGGGCGCCGCTAGACTCTTCCGCTCGCCACGGCGGGGGGCCCCGCCGACCGACCCCAGGACCGACCCATGTACGCCATCATCGAAGACCGCGGCTCGCAGTTCACCGTCCGCGAGGGCGACGAGATCCGCTGCGACCTCCACGCCGAGACCGAGCCGGGCCAGAGCATCACCTTCGACAAGGTGCTGCTGCTCGGCCACGAGGGGCAGACGCGCCTGGGCAAGCCCTACGTCGACGGCGCCTCGGTCACCGCCGAGGTCATGGCCGACGAGAAGGGCCCGAAGGTCCACGCCTTCCGCTTCAAGCGGCGCAAGAACGTCCGCGTCAAGCGCGGCCACCGCCAGCCGTACACCCGGGTGCGCATCACCGGCATCCAGGGCTGAGCCCGACCCACCCCGCAACGCACGACCGAGGACCCCGATGGCACACAAGAAGGGACAGGGCTCGACCCGCAACGGCCGCGACTCCAACCCCCAGTTCCGCGGCGTCAAGCGCTACGGCGGCGAGTCCGTGCGCGCCGGCACGATCATCGTCCGCCAGTGCGGGACGCGCTTCAAGCCGGGCAAGAACGTGGGCTGCGGCCGCGACTACACGCTGTTCGCCCTCGTCGACGGCACCGTCCGGTTCCAGACCGGGCGCCGCGTGACCGTCGACCCGCTGGCCGTCTAGGCCGCGCCCGCCGGCCGGTGCGTGCTCCGCGCGCGCCACTGCGCTCGCCGCGCGCGCCCAGCACACGCTCCGGACGCGTCCCACGACCATGTTCCGCGACGAGGTCGAGATCGAGGTGATCGCCGGCCGCGGAGGGGACGGGCTGGTCTCGTTCCGCCGCGAGGCGCACGTGCCCATGGGCGGCCCCGACGGGGGCGACGGCGGCAAGGGCGGGGACGTCGTCTTCGTGTCGGCCGGCGACGTCAACTCGCTGCTGCACGTCGGGCGCCGGCGCAAGGTCCGCGCGCGCAGCGGCGCGCCGGGCGGTCCGCGCAACCGCACGGGCAAGAGCGGCGACGACGTCGTGCTGAAGGTCCCGGTCGGCACGCAGGTGATCGACGCCGAGCGCGGCAACCTGCTGTTCGACCTGGCGGAGGAGGGCATCCGCCTGGTCGTGGCCGAGGGCGGCGCCGGCGGGCGCGGCAACACGCGCTTCGCCACCCCGACGAACCAGGCGCCGCGGCGCGCGACGACCGGGAAGCCCGGCGAGGAGCGGCGCGTGCGGCTCGAGCTGAAGCTGCTGGCGGAGGTGGGCCTCGTGGGCCTGCCGAACGCGGGCAAGTCGACGTTCCTGTCGCGCGTGACGGAGGCCACGCCGAAGGTCGCCGACTACCCGTTCACCACGCTGGTGCCGCAGGTCGGCATCGCCCGGGTGGGGGACTACGACACGCTGTTCCTGGCCGACCTGCCGGGCCTGATCGAGGGCGCCTCCGAGGGCGCCGGGCTGGGCGACCGCTTCCTGCGCCACGTCGAGCGCTGCCGCTGCCTCCTGCACCTGGTGGACGTCTCGGAGGACGCGACGACGCCGCCCGTCGAGGCGCTGCGGGTCATCGAGGGCGAGCTGGAAAGGACTTCCTACGCGCTCTCGGCGAAGCCGCGCGTGGTCGCCGCCAGCAAGTGCGAGGACGAGGCCGCCGAGGCGCGCGCGGCCGAGCTGGAGGAGGCCGCGGGCCGCCCCGTGCGCCGGCTGTCGTCGGTGACCGGGCGGGGCGTGGAGGAGCGGCTCGAGGGGCTCCGCGCGCTGGTCCGCGGCGCCCCGGCGTCCTGATCCGGCGATCGCGCGGCTCGTCTCAAGACGCGCCTGTCGCGGGGTCGAAAAGCGCACTCGCGGCGGTGGAGGACCGCCGCCCCGGGAGAGCGCACGTGGAACGATCCGACCCCCAGGGCCGGCCGCGGCAGACGCCGCCGCCCAGCCCGTCGCCGCCGCAGGCCCCGCCGCCGGCCGCCAGGCCGCCGGGGCACCCCGGCACGCTGTCGCTCGGCACACCCGTCACGGCGCGCGTGCTGCTCGAGCTGGGCCGCAGCGCCGACTGGGCCGCCGGTGTGGTGTTCGTCAACGGTCACGGCGGCAACCATCCAGCGGTCAGGCGCGCCGTCGAGGTGCTCACGGAGGAGGGTCGGACGGCGCTGACCTGGTGGCCGCGCTGGCCGCAGCGCGCCGACGGGCCGCGCGACCTCCACGCCGGTCGGGTGGAGACCTCGATGATGCTGGCGATCGACCCGGGCCTGGTCCGCCTCGAGCTCGCCCGGCCAGGTGTCGACGCAGCCGTGGACGACCTGCGGCGACACGGCGTCCGCGCCGTCAGCCCGTCCGGCGTGCTCGGCGATCCGAACGGTGCCACCGGCACGGAGGGCGAGTCGCTGATCAACGACTTCGTCGCCGATCTGGTGCACGCCATCGAGCGCTGGCGGCCGGTCGCGCCGGTGGCGCACGACGGGGCCGCGAGCAGCCCGAGCGCACCCGACGAACCGTGCGGCGAGGGGTGACGTGCGCTTCGTGCTCGACGGGTCGTGGCAGCGGTTCGGACGGGTCGTCATCGGTGGCTCACCGCTGCGTGTCTTCCGCTTGGGCG
>JAUIDW010000123.1 GCA_030428395.1 bacterium
TGCGCGGGTCCGGTCCGGGCCGCGCCGGGTGGCGGCGGCGGCCGAACAGGCGCCAGCGCCGGCCCGCGCCGCCGTGGGGGCGACGCGGCCGCGGCGAGTCGCGGCGCGCGGACAGCCGTCCCGGGGGCGGCGGCTCGCCGGTACCTGCCGGCTCGAGCCGGCGCGGGACGAACCGGGCGAGCACCGCGGTCCGGTCGACGGCGTGCTGGCCGGCGAGGACGCGCGCGCACAGCTCGCCCGGCGACTCCGGACCGGTGAGGCGCTCGGCGAGCTCGGCCTCGGTCCGCGCCGCGACGGCGCTCTCGCTGAGCAGCGCCAGCAGGTCGCCGGCGTCCAGCGTCGCGTGCAGGATCAGCGGGGCCGGGCCCTCGTCGCCGGTCCGGGCGGTGGCGGGGCCGCGGGTCAGCTCCGTCAGCTCGCCCTGGCGCACCCGGAAGCAGCGCCCGCGGCCGATCTGGGCCAGGTAGAGGTCCGGCCAGGAGACGAACGCGAGCGTCAGGCCCGTGTCGACGCCGAGGGCGTCGGCGCCGGTGCGCGAGCTCAGCACCTGACGCGCGTTCTCCAGGGCGTCGTACAGCGTCAGCACGACGTCCTGGGGCTCGCCGTCCGCCAGGTGGTACCAGGGCATCTCGTTCAACAGGTACTGCACCACCCCGTCGAGGGCGGCGCTGCTGGCGGAGCCCGCGGTGCGCTTGCTCCGCGCCTCGTCGGCGACGACGAAGACGTGCGCCTGCGTGCTGCCGTGCAGGCGGGAGTCGTCGTCGAACGACAGGTTCGACTGGTGGACGTGCAGCGACTTGCTCAGGTCGGCGATCGCGTAGTGGTCGCGCAGCCGTTCGTCGGCGTGCCCGCGTACGGACAGGCCGTGGGTCTCGATCTTGGTCAACATGGTGGTCGTTCTCCGTGGTCTGGGTCGAAGGGGGGGTGGGCGCCGCGTGCGGGGGTCAGAGGTAGACGCCCTCGCGGTCGAGCGCGCCGATCACCGAGCGCCAGGAGGCGCGCAGGTCGTCGAGCGCCTCGGCGAGCTCGCCCCGGGCGTCCGCCGAGCGGCGCGTGCCCGCGCGCTCGAGCGCCACGGCCTTCACGCGCGCGGTCTCGCGACGGTGCCGCAGGGCCTCGAGGCGGACGCGCATGCGCGCGTCCTTCCGCGCGGTGCGGCGCAGCGAGTCCATCAGCTGGTCCGCGTTCCGGATCCACCGCCGCGCCTCGGCCCGCGGGTCGCGCACCGCCGCGTCCGCGCCGGCCGGTCGCCGGCGCGGAGCGAGGGAACCGTGCCCCCGGTCGGGAGTGCGGGGGCTCATCCCTGCACCTTCTCCAGCACGCGCCCGGCGCTGCGGCGGAACTCGCCGACCGCGCGCTCCAGGTCCTCCTGGATCGTCTCCCAGCCGCTGCCGGCCTCGCGGCGGGCCTCCCCCAGCCGCTCCTTCAGCTCGCGGGCGCGGCGGGAGAGCTCGCGGCTCTTGTTCCGCAGCTCGCGGCGGGCCTCGTCCTTCTCCGCGGCGAGGTCGCGCTCCAGGCGTTGCAGGCGGGCCTCCCAGAGGTCGAGCTGGTCGTGGGTGGCGTCGAAGAAGCTCTTGCGGGTGTCGTTCGTCATGGTGGGTCTCCGTTCGTGGTTCCGGGGACCCATGGAGCAACGGCCGTGCCGACCGTGGTCTTGAGACGATGTAAACCCATTACAGTGAACATCTTGTGACGATCTAAGAGGGTCGGTCAGGCAGCCCGCGGCTTGTGTTTCGGAGCCTGGCGCCCGATACAGATCGGGTGAGCCGCTCCGATCCGGACGACGCCCCCCGCCGTCTGCGCCTCGCGGTCGAGGACCCCGCCCTGCGGGAGGAGCTCGCCGCGCTGCTCCGCCGCGAGCACATCGAGGTGGAGTTCGCCCCGTCCCTCGGCGAGGGGCCGCCGCCCGAGGCGGACGTCGTGGTCGTGCGCCCGCCCGAGCTCGGCGCGGGGGACGAGGAGGACGGCGGCGACGCGGCCGCGGCGCTCCTGGGCGCGGAGGAGAAGGACGCCCCCGGCGTGATCGTGCTGGCGGAGGAGGGCGGCGAGCCGACGGAGGAGGCCCGCCTGGTCGCCGCGGGCGCCCTGGCCGTGCTCGACGGCTCCGCGGCGGACGCGCGGCTGCGCGAGCAGATCGTCGAGCTGACCGAGGCCGAGGCGGGCGGGGGCCTCGACGGCCCGGAGGCCGGCGGCGCGCAGGCGGAGCCGAAGCTCGCCGACTTCCAGTCCCGCAGCCCGCGCATGCGCGACTTCCTGGACGTCGTCCGGCGCATCGCCGACAGCGACAGCACCCTGCTGATCACCGGCGAGACCGGCGTGGGCAAGGAGCGCCTGGCGCGCGCCGTCCACGCGGCCAGCGCGCGCGCCGCGGGGCCGTTCGTCGCGGTCAACTGCGGCGCGCTGCCCGAGAACCTGCTCGAGAGCGAGCTGTTCGGTCACGAGCGGGGCGCGTTCACCGGCGCCGACGCCACGCGCCGCGGGCGCTTCGAGGAGGCCGAGGGCGGCACGATCCTGCTCGACGAGATCGGCGAGATGCCCCCGCACCTGCAGGTCAAGCTGCTGACGGTGCTCCAGCGGCGCGAGGTGCGGCGGCTCGGCAGCGAGGAGCCCCGCTCGGTCGACGTGCGCGTGCTGTCGGCGACGAACCGCGACCTGGCGGAGGACGTCGCCGCGGGGCGCTTCCGCGAGGACCTGCTGTTCCGGCTGAACGTCGTCGCCCTGGCCGTGCCGCCGCTGCGCGAGCGCCGCGAGGACCTGCCCCAGCTGCTCGGCCGGTTCCTGCGGCACTTCGTCGGCGTCCACGACCGCCCCGACGTGCAGGGCTTCGACCGCGAGGCGATGGAGGCCCTGCTGCGGTACGACTGGCCCGGCAACGTGCGCGAGGTGGTCAACGTCGTCGAGCGCGCCGTGCTGCTCTGCGAGGGCGAGCGGATCCGCCGCGCCGACCTGCCCGAGGCCGTGTGGGCCGGGCCGGGGTCCCGCTCCGGCGAGGACGCGGCGGAGGGCGTGGACGACGAGCTGTGGGACCTGCCGCTGCAGGAGGCGCGCCGGCGACTCGTCGAGGGCTTCGAGCGCCGCTACCTCGTCCACCACCTCGAGGCCACCCGCGGCGTGGTCGGCGAGACCGCGGCGCGCGCCGGCATCAACCCGCGCACGCTCTACGAGAAGATGCGCCGCTACGGCCTGGCGAAGCGCGACTTCCGCTAGGCGTCGGGCTTGCCGCCGAGCCAGCCCAGCCGGCGGAACAGCAGCAGCAGCACGCCGGCGAGCACCAGGCAGACCGCCCAGAACATCGGGTACCCGTAGCGCCACCCCAGCTCGGGCAGGTTCCACGGCGACCCGGTCTCGAAGTTCATCCCGTACACGCCCGCGACGAACGTCAGCGGGATGAAGATCGTCGCCACGACCGTCAGGGTGCGCATGACGTCGTTGGTCTTCTGGCCGACCAGCGAGAGGTGCAGCTCGACCAGGCCCGCCGCAAGCTCGCGGTAGCTTTCCAGCAGGTCGACGATCTGCATCACGTGGTCCTGCGCGTCGCGCAGGTACACGTGGCAGGACTCGTCGACCCCGGAGTCCTCGTCGCGCATCAGCTGCGTCAGGGCGTCGCGCAGCGGCCACACCGCGCGGCGCAGGGCGGTCAGGTCGCGCCGCACGGCGTAGAGCGGCGCGAGCTCGTCGGAGTCGGCGCCCTCGAGCACCCGCTCCTCCAGGTCCTCGAGCCGGTCGCCGTAGTGCTCGACCACCGGGAAGTACGCGTCGACGATCGCGTCGATCACCATGCACGCCAGGTAGTCGGAGGTCCCGTTGCGGATGCGCCGGCGGGCGGCCCGCAGGCGCTCGCGCAGGGGCAGGAGCGTGTCCGCGTGGTGCTCCTGGAAGGTCAGCACGCGGTCGCCGGTCAGGAACAGGCTGACCTGCTCCGAGAGCAGCTCGCCCTCCGCGTCCACGGCGGACGAGCGCAGCACGATGAACAGGCTCTCCCCGTCGTACGGCTCGATCTTGGGCCGCTGCCCGACGTTCAGCACGTCCGAGACGGCCAGCGGGTGCATGCCGACGCGCTCGCCGAGCTCCTGGATCAGCGTGCCGTCCCCGAACCCGCGCACGTCGATCCAGGTCACGTGGCCCGGCTGCGGGTCCAGCTCCGGGGCGGTCGGCGAGGTGGGCTTGTGCTCGTCGAGCTCCTGGCCGTCGTAGACGAGGACCTCGAGGATCGGCGGCACCCCGTCGTCGGTCGGCGCCACGGCGCCCGGCGGCGCGCCCGCGGGCGTGAAGCGGCGGCGGAAGACGTCCATGCCCGTGCGGTCTACCTCCTGGAGCCGCGCGGGTCGAGCCCCGGGTGCCCGGGCGCGCCTACCAGAGCTCGACCAGGTCGCGCATCACCGCGGCGATGCGGTCGGCCTCCTCGGGCGTGGTGCACGCGGGGGGCATGGCGTACAGCACGTTGCCGAGCGGGCGCAGCAGGACCCCGCGGCGGACGGCCTCCCGGCGCAGGGTCAGCGCGCGGTCGGCCAGGTAGCCGGACGTGCGGCCCTCGGGCAGCGGCAGGTCCAGGGCGACGACGCCGCCGACGCGGCGCAGGTTGTGGACCTTGTCCGACTCGCGCGCGAGCGGCTGCAGCGCGCGCTCGATCTGGCCGCCGATGCGCTCGAGGCGCGCCGGCACGTGGTCCTCGAGGCACATGGCCAGCGACTCGAGCGCCACGGCGCACCCGACCGGGTGCGCGGTGAACGTGTGCCCGTGGAAGAACGCGCGCGAGCGGTCGTGCGAGCGGAAGGCCTCGAAGTAGGGCTCGGTCGCCAGCGTCGCGGCCAGCGGGAAGAACCCGCCGGTCAGGCCCTTCGCCAGGCACATCAGGTCGGGGGTGACGCCGGCGCGCGTGCACGCGAACAGCGCGCCGGTCCGCCCGAAGCCGGTCATGACCTCGTCGGCGATCAGGGGGACGCCGAACTGCGTGCACAGCTCGCGCACGCGCTTCACGAAGCCGGGCGAGTGCATGCGCATCCCGCCGGCGGCTTGCAGCAGGGGCTCCACGATCACGCCCGCGGCGCCCGTGCCGAGCTCCTCCAGCGCGGCCTGCACCGCGGCGGCGTCCGGCGCCACGCGCTTCACCTGGAAGAGCAGCGGCTTGTACACCTCGAAGAACGGGTCGGGGTCGCCCACGGCCATCGCGCCGAACGTGTCGCCGTGGTAGCCGCCCTCGAGCGCGACGAACCAGGCGCGGCCGGGCTCGCCCGCCTGCGCCCACGCCTGGTAGACCATCTTCAGCGCGACCTCGACGGCGGTGGAGCCGTTGTCGGAGTAGAAGACGCGCGACAGGCCCGGCGGCGCCTCCTCGACCAGGCGTTCCGCCAGGCGCACGGCCGGCTCGTGGGTCGCCCCGGCGAACAGCACGTGGTCGAGCACGCGGGCCTGGTCCTTGGCGGCCTCGATCAGGCGCGACTGGCCGTGGCCGTGCAGGCACGCCCACCACGACGAGATCGCGTCCAGGACCTCCGAGCCGTCCTCGAGCAGCAGCGTCGCGTCGAGCGCACCGGCCACGGGCAGCGGTTCCTGCTCGACGCCGTGCTGGGTGAAGGGGTGCCACACGCAACGGGCGTCGCGCAGCAGCAGGTCGCTCGGGTGGGTCATGCGGGGAGCAGGGAGCCCAGGTCGACCCGTTCGAGGAAGGCCTCGACGGCGGGCGGGGCGAGGGGTGCCAGGATCGGTACCTCGACCACCCGGGCGGGATTCCGAAGGAATTTCAGGGTGTCGTGGTTCGAGCGGTGGGGCACTCCCACGAGCAGGAGCGCCCGGGGCTCGAGGTGGCGCGCGCGCAGCGCGTCGAGGGTCAGCTGGGTGTGGTTCAGCGTGCCCAGGCCCGACCGGGCCACCAGCACGAGCTCGGGGCGCTCCTCCGCCAGCCAGTCGGCCTGCGTCCAGGCGTCCACCAGCGGCACGTGCAGGCCCCCGGCCAGCTCGACCACGAGCGGGCGCTCGCCCGCCTCCGCGCGCAGCCCGGCGAGCCGGGCGCGCAGCCGCTCCGGGTCGATCCGCGCCCCCGCCGCGGCCGCGGCCTCGTGGGGCGAGGCGGGCAGCGGGAAGTGGTAGGCGGGCGAGGGCAGCTCGGCCCGGCGCCGCCCGGCCAGCCGCGCGACCTCGGCGGTGTCGTCGTCCGGGCCGGTCTGCACGGGCTTCCAGTACACCGCGTCCGGCCCGCCCGCGGCGAGCAGCAGGGCCGAGACGACCGTCTTGCCGATCCCGGTGTCGGTGCCGACGACGAACAGCGTGCGGCGCCCGGGCGGCCGCGCCGCGCTCGCCCCCGCGGGGCGCGGGCCGACCCGGCGGGACAGCGCCTCGCCCAGCGCCGCCAGCGGTCCGTCCCCGAGGTCGGCGCGCACCACGACCCGCAGCAGCGAGCGGGGCGCCGTGGGGGGGCGCACCGCGCGCACCTCGAAGCCGCGCTCGCGCAGGTCCGCCTCGGCCTCGAGCGCGGCGCGCGGACCGTCGGTCTCGACCGTCAGGATCGCGGCCGGCGGCCGCGGCACGTCGAGCGCCTCGGCCAGGCGCGCCGCGTTCTCGCGCAGCCGCGCGCGCGCGTCCTCCGCGTCCCGGCACACCCCGATGGCGGCCGCGAGTGCCGCCGCGGTCGCCGGGGGCGCGGCGGTCGTGTACACGAACGCGCGCGCGACGTTCAGCAGGTGGTCGCGCAGCACGCGGCTGCCCACCGCAAAGGCCCCGGCGCAGCCGAGCGCCTTGCCGCCGGTGACGACGCGCGCCGCGAGCCGCGTCGCCGCGAGCTCGCCGGGCACCTCGCCCGCCGCGGCGCACGCCGCCCACGCGCCGGCGCCCTCCGGGCCGACGATCCCGGCCGCGTGGGCCTCGTCCACGACGAGCCAGGCGTCGTGGCGCTCGCACAGCGCGTGGATGCCGGCCAGCGGCGCGAGCGCGCCGGTCATGCTGTACACGCCCTCGACGACCACGAGCCGCCGGCGCGCGCCGGCCGCGGCGACCAGGCGGCGCTCGAGGTCCGCGAGGTCGCCGTGCGCGAACACCTCCACGCGGGCCCGCGACAGCCGCGCGGCGTCGACCAGGGAGGCGTGGTTGCGCTCGTCGGACAGCACGCAGTCCCCGCGTCCGACCAGCGCGCCGACCAGCCCGAGGTTCGCCTGGTAGCCGCTGGGGAAGAGCAGCGCGGCCTCGGCGCCCAGCCAGGCGGCGCAGGCGCGCTCGGCCCGCGCGTGGGCCCCCGACCCGCCGCCCAGCAGGCGCGACGCCCGGCCGCCGGCGCCGGAGCGCTCGAGCTCGGCGCGCGCCGCGGCCACGACGTCGGTGTGGCGCGACAGGCCCAGCGCGTCGTTGGTCGTCAGGTCCAGCGCGCCCCCGGGCGTCCCCGCCGGGCGGTCGAGCCGGCGCAGCAGGCCCGCCTCCCCGCGGCGGGCGAGGTCGGCGGCCAGCTCGCGCTCGAGCGCGCGCGGCGCCGGGTCAGCGCGCGCCGCGGACCGCTTCGAGTCCGAGCGCGGCGAGGAGGTCGGCATCCGTCCCGGGGTCGGGGTTGGGCGTGGTGAGGAGCTCGTCGCCCACGAAGATCGAGTTCGCGCCGGCGAGGAAGCACAGCGCCTGCGCCGCGTCGTGCAGCTCGCTGCGGCCCGCGGAGAGGCGCACGGCCGAGCGCGGCATCAGCAGGCGCGCGGCGGCGACCGTGCGGACGAGCTCGGTCCAGGGCAGCGGCTCGGAGCCGCCGAGCGGCGTGCCCTCGATCGGCACGAGGGTGTTCACCGGCACGCTCTCGGGCTGCGGGTCCAGGGCGGCGAGCTCCGCCAGGAGCTCCGCGCGGGCGCGCCGGTCCTCCCCCAGGCCCAGGATCCCGCCGCAGCACACGCGCACGCCCGCTGCGCGCACGGACGCGAGCGTCGCGAGCCGGTCGTCGTACGTGCGCGTCGAGACGATCGCGTCGTAGTGGCTGCGCCCCGTGTCGAGGTTGTGGTTGTAGTAGTCGAGCCCCGCCTCGGCGAGGCGCCGCGCCTGGCCGTCGTCCAGCATGCCGAGGGTCACGCACGCCTCGAGCCCGAGGTCCTTGACCCCGCGCACCATCGCGAGCACGGCGTCGAAGTCGGCGCCGTCGCGCACCTCGCGCCACGCCGCTCCCATGCAGAAGCGGTCGGCGCCGCTCTCCTTCGCGCGCCGCGCCTCCGCCAGGACCTCGTCGACGTCCATCCGCGGCGCGCGCGGCGCCGGCGTGTCGAAGTGGGCGCTCTGCGAGCAGTACGTGCAGTCCTCGGGGCAGCCGCCCGTCTTGATGGACAGCAGCTGGGAGCACTGGACCCGCCGCGGGTCGTGGTGCTCGCGGTGCACGCGCGCGGCCTCGAACACGAGGTCCAGCAGCGGGCGCTCGAGCAGCGCGAGGGCCGCGTCGACGTCCGGTCGGGTGGTGGCGGTGCCAGTCATGGGACGCGGAATTCTAGAGCGCGGGCGCCCGGCCGCGAACTCTCGCCGGGGCGGGGCGAGCCCGCAGCGGGGGCGGGCCGCGCGGATTCCGGATTCCGGGTCGCGCGCGGGGGCGAGAGCCTACTCTGAAACCCGTGTGGGGCGGGGGGCCGCGACCGCGGACCCGACGCCGACCGGGAGAGCTCGAGAGAGCGGGAGAGACGGATGTCCACACTCGACGGACTGCCGGGCGTGACGCGCCTGCGCTGCGCGGCGCGGCTCGACGACGTGGTGCTGCCCGACGCCCAGCTCGTGCGCCTGCGCGAGATCCGCGACGAGGCCGCGTCCGGCGGGGTCGCCGCGCTGTTCTCCGGGCCGTCCGGCACGGGCAAGACCTTCGCCGCGCTGGCTCTGGCGAACGAGCTGGGCGCCTCGCCGTACCTGGTCGACCTGGGGGCGATCGCGTCGAAGTACATCGGCGAGACGGAGAAGAACCTCGCGCGCGTCCTGGACCGCGCGGCGGACCGCGGCGCCGTCCTGCTGTTCGACGAGGCGGACGCGCTCTTCGGCAAGCGCACGGCGGTCCGCGACTCCCACGACCGCTACGCCAACGTCGAGGTGAGCCACCTGCTCGAGCGCATCGAGTCCACCGTCGGCCTCACCGTGCTGACGACGAACGCCTCCGCGAACCTGGACCCGGCCTTCGTCCGCCGCCTCGACGTGGTCGTCGAGTTCCCGCCGCCGGACGCGTCGCTGCGGGCCCGCCTGTGGCGCCGTCACCTGCCGGCCGGGCTCGCGGAGGGCGACGGGCTCGACCGCCTCGCCGCCGGCGTGGAGGTGTGCGGGCGCACCATCCGCAACGCCAGCCGCCGGGCGGTGGAGATCGCCGAGGACCTGGGCCGGCCCGTGGGCCTGCGCGAGGTCGCCGAGGCGCTGCGCGAGGTCGTCGACCACGACGAGGAGCGCCCCGCCGCGGCCGGTCTGGGCGCGCTGCGCGACCTCCTGCGCGGCGAGCGCTGAACCCGGCGGATCGGCGCGGACAACCGCGCGCGCAGGCCCTACGCTGTCGGCGCCATGAACGCACCGGCACCGGTCAACTACTGGGACTACATCCGCGTCGAGGACCTCCTGGACCTGCAGGGGGGCGTGTCGCGCGACGAGGCGGACCGCGGCAACGACGAGGTCCTCTTCATCACCGTCCACCAGGTGTTCGAGCTCTGGTTCAAGCTCGTCCTGCGCGAGCTGACCACGGCGCGCAACCTGTTCCGCAGCGAGCGCGTCGCCGAGCAGGAGCTGTCCGGCGCCGTGCGCAGCCTGCGGCGGTGCACGACCATCCTGCGCGTCGCGACCGACCACTTCGCGGTCATGGAGACGATGACGCCGCGCGACTACCTGGCGTTCCGCGACGAGCTGATGGGCGCCAGCGGGTTCCAGAGCGCGCAGTTCCGCCAGCTCGAGATCCTGATGGGCCTGCCCGAGGAGCGCCGCGTGTCGCTCGGGCTCGAGGGCTCCTACCGCGAGGCGCTGCGCGACCACGGCGGCGGCGCCTCGCCGGCCCTGGCGCGCGTCGAGCGCCAGCTCGCCGACCGCCCCAGCCTGCGCGAGGCCCTGCACGCGTGGCTGCACCGCACGCCGATCGACGGCGTCGGCCCGGACGATCCGGACGCGCCGGCGCACCTCGACGCGTTCGTCGAGCGCTACCTCGCCGCCCACGCGACCGAGGTCGACGCCACCGCCGCGCGCGCTCGTGCGCTGGCGGCCACCGACCGCGACCGCGAGCTCCTCGGGGACCGCTTCGAGGCCGAGAAGCAGGGCGTCCGCCGCTTCCTGGAGCCGACCGAGGCGGAGGGAGGCCCGCACCTGCGGCGCGTGCGCGCGGCGATGCTCTTCATCGAGACCTACCGCGACCTGCCGCTGCTCGCGTGGCCGCGCGAGGTGCTCGAGACCATCGTCCAGCTCGAGCAGCGCCTGACCGTCTTCCGCCAGCGCCACGCGCGCATGGTCGAGCGCATGATCGGCCGCCGCACGGGCACCGGCGGCAGCGCGGGCGTCGCCTACCTCGACCAGACCGCGCTCGAGTACCGCGTCTTCGAGGACCTCTGGGCCGTCCGCACGATCCTCCTGCGCCGCGAGTCCGCCCCCGAGCTGCAGGACCCCGGCTACTACGGCTTCGCCGCGCCGGGCGCGGGCTGAGCCGGCAGGGCCGGGGCGCCTACTCCTCCTCGAGCTCCGCGGGGCGCTGCCCGGCGGCGTCGAGGTCGTGTACCGGGCACGGCGCCTCGCGCTCCGCCGTCAGCCGCTCCAGCTTGCGCTCCAGGATCTGGATCCGGCGGACGTTCTCGACCCACTCCGGGGGGAACCGGAACCCGTGGCCGGGGTTCGTCCACTGGAGTGTCCCGATGCCGATGCGGGTCGTGAGCTGCACGTCGATGCCGGTGAAGCCACCGTCCACCCGGTCGTACCGGGAGGCGGCGAAGGTGGCCAGCTCCACGGCGCGCTCCTCGGCCTCTTCCTCGCCCAGATCGCGGAAGCTCCGGTGGAGGACGACCACGACCAGGCGCCCGTCGGAAACCACCGAGGTCTCGAAGCGCCAGTAGGGGAACTCGTTCTCGAGGTCTGCGCGCAGCTGCGCCGCAGCCCGCACGTCGTCGGGCGGCTGGTAGCCGGCCGATGCGGACCCGACGACGATCGCGCCGAGTGCGATCAGCCCGACCACCCCGGAAACCAGCAGGCCGAGGAGCACGGGGTGGCTCGCCAGCCGGCGAGACGGCCTCTCGGGGTCGCTCCAGCCTTCGAACTCGGGATCCAAGGGGCTCAGTCGTCCGGACGGAACAGCTTGACGCGGCGCAGCTCGTCGTCCTCGAACCAGACCTGCAGGCGGGCGTCGCCGGGGGCGTCGTCGAACCAGTAGTCCAGGCTGTCGCCCCAGTCGTTGGCGAGGTGGAAGTGCTCCTCGAGGATCGCGCGCGCGTACGCCTCGGGCATCCCCAGGCGCAGGCCGGTCCCGTCGACCAGCGCGTAGGGCTCGGTCACGTACACGGCGTCGACGCGCGGGTTGGTCGAGGGGTCGTGCTTGTCGAGCAGGACGAAGAGCCCCCGCGAGGGGTACTCGAGCACCGTCACGCCGCCGGTCTCGATGCCCGCGGTGACCGAGGGCGGCGTGACCAGGCGGCTCTCCGGGTCGCCCAGGCGCTCGAGGACCTGCGCCTCGCGCCACGCGCCGGGCTCGATGCCCCCGAGGGTGTGCGGCAGCTTCACGGCGCCCAAGATGGCGCGCCTCGCGCGGTCTGTCGACCCCGTGGGCCGCGGACCGCGGGGCGCGGGGTCAGCGCTCGGATGCGTCGTTGAGGCGCCAGGAGTAGTCCAGGTAGCGGACCTCCGGGACGGGGCTCGCGCGGATCCAGGCGGCCTGCTCGTCGGGGACGTGGCGCGCGATCCACGCGGGCACGCTGCCCGCCTCGCGTTCGAAGTCGCCCGCGAACCACTCGAAGATCTTCGAGACCTCGAGCACGCGCGTGTCCGCCCGCAGGCGGTTGCGCGCGGGGTCGGACAGCCAGCGCCGCACCTGCTCGTCGAGCTGCTCGTCCAGCCGGTCCGCCCGGAACGCCTCGGCGCGCAGCGGCGGACAGCTCTCCGAGGCGCAGTTCACCGCGGCGTGCACCCGCGCGTCCTGGAAGCGCTCGCGCAGGATCCCGTGCTCGACGTCGTTCAGCGAGAGGGCGCCGGGCTGCCCGTCGGGCCGCAGGCCGTCGAGCGGCACGAGGGGCTCCTTCCAGACCGCGTCGCCCAGGTCGCGCACGTCGCGGATGCTCGCCACGGGATAGTGGTCCACGATCAGGGCGACGGTGTAGGCGTTGTAGACGTTGACCCAGAAGGCGAAGCGCTCGTCCGCGCTCCACGCGGCCAGGTCCGCGGGACCGACCCGCTCGAGCTGCGCCAGGTACGCGTCGAGGAGCGCGCGGTCGCGTTTCAGACCCGCGTAGTCGAACCCGTCCGGCTGCACGAACCGCCCGAGGACCGCGCTCCACGCGGAGTGGGCGTGGTCGAACGCCGGTCGCGAGGCGGGGCCCTGCGCGCGCGCGGCGGGAGCGAGGGCGAGGTCGGGGGCGCGCCCCGGCGCGGCCGGGTCGACGGGGAAGCTCGCGAGGGCGCCGACGAGAGCGAGGGTGCGCAGCATGGGGGACCTGGGGTTGGCGGGCTCGGGCGGAGGCCGCGGGGCGTCGAGCGCCCACCGCGGCGCGGCAGGCTCCCCATTAGGAGAGGCCCCGGGGGCCCTTCAAGCACGGTCGAGCTCACCCGTTCCGGGGCGTCGTCCCGGAGCGCCGGCCAGGGCGCGGGTGCGGGACGCGGTTCCGGGGCGAGGCCACGGGTCTGCCTTCCGGGCCACGATTGCGGGCCGCGATTCCGGGCCGCGCTTGAGGGGCGCGCGTCCCGGAACGAGCACCGGCCCCGGAGCGCGGGGCTCCGGGGCCGGTGTGGAAGATGGAAGGGGGCCGATCGGGTGGGCTGAGGGTCCCAGGGAGGTACTCACGACCCCCTTCCGGGCGCGGTGACCAGGATCTGATGACCGCTGTCTGTGCCGACGGGTCGCCGCGGGTGGTCGGCGACGGCGTCGGGGCCGGCATGCGAGCAACACCAGCCGCGCCTCTGTAGGACGAGCGAACGGGGCGGCTACCGGGCGAATCCCGAAAGATCCGGGGCCGTTCGTACGGTTTGTATTCGGCCGCTAATCGAGGTGTCCGCGGGCGGAGTCACCCATCTCCACGGTTCCGTCGATCGCCGAAAAATATTCGTCCCAGCGCTCGTCCACGAGGCTCGCCGTGGCCTCGTCGCAGAACAGCTCCTCGGGGTAGCTCGGCTTCATGCGCGCGTCGATCGCGAGCGGCGGATGGTGCACCGCGTGCGTGCCGTGCAGCTCCGTGCGCGCGGCGCGCAGGTCCGAGGCGGGGTCGAAGCGCGTGAACGTCGTCCACAGGAAGTTCATCGAGCTGCGCGCGGCGCGCTCGGCGTCGTCGACGAGCACGAGCAGCGGCCAGTCGGCGAACGCGGGGTCGGTCGCCACGCGCGCTGCGAGGTCCGGCTCCTCGGCGTGCGGCGGTCCCTGCACCACCAGGCACCCCGGCGCGAACACGCGGACGTCGCCCACCGGGCGCGCGGGCGGTCCCGTGAACTCCCGCGGCAGCGCGCGGATCGGGTCGCCCAGCCCCAGGAGCACGCCCTTGCTGCCCTCGTCGATGCGCGGGCCGGCGTAGTCGAGGGAGTCCATCGAGAGGTTCGGGAAGACGAAGAGGTCCGTGCGGAAGTCGGCGCGCTCGAGCACGTGCGTCAGCGTGGCGCGGAAGTCGCGCAGGTCGACGGGGCGGTCGGTCAGCAGCAGGAACTTCGTGAGAGAGAGCTGACCCTCGCCGAGGATGCGGAAGGCGGACACCATCGCCTCGCGCTTGTAGCGCTCGCGCACGACGGCCGCGGACAGCGCGTGGTAGCCGGTCTCGCCGTAGCTCCACAGGTCGAGCACGG
>JAUIDW010000124.1 GCA_030428395.1 bacterium
CCGACCCGCCGCCGGTCGAGGTGGGCGTCGCGCGCCTGTGGCTGTCGGCCGCGGGCGAGCGCGAGGTGCGCACGGCGACGCCGGGGAGCCCGAACGTCGTGCTGATCGTGATGGACACGCAGCGCGTGGACCGGCTGTCGGCCTACGGCTACGACCGGCCGACGTCGCCCAGCCTCGAGAAGCTGGTCGCGCGCGGCGTGCGCTTCGAGCGCGCCTATTCGACCGCCAGCTGGACGTGGCCGGCGACCGCCTCGATCCTGACCGGCCTGCCGCCGGAGCTGCACGGGGTGCGCGACAAGCACTCGACGCGCCTGCGCAGCCGCCTGACGACGCTGGCCGAGACGTTCCGGGAGCACGGCTGCGCGACGGCCGGCTTCTCGGGCAACCCGCTGATCGTGTCGGGGCGCAACTTCGACCAGGGCTTCGATCGCTTCGAGGCCATGCCCACGGTGATGCGCAAGTCCGACGTGGTCGTGCCGCTGGCGCTGGAGTGGCTGCGCGCGCACGCGGAAGAGCGCTTCTTCCTGTACCTGCACCTGGTCGACCCCCACGACCCCCACGAGCCGCGGCCGGAGGACGCGGCGCTGCTGGTCGACGTCGAGCGGCCGCCGAAGCTGCCCGAAAAGGGCTTCCTGCACCACAGCCTGCGGCTGCGCCGGCGTGGCGCGTGGACGGAGGAGGGCGAGCGGAAGGAGCGCTTCGAGGTGCCGGCGCGGCAGTTCCGCTACATCGACCGGATGTACGACGCGAGCGTGCGCACCGGCGACTTCTGGGTCGGACAGGTGCTCGACGAGCTGGAGGCGCTGGGGCTGACCGAGGAGACGGTCGTCGTGTACACGAGCGACCACGGCGAGGAGCTGCTCGACCACGGCCAGCTCGAGCACGGCCACACGATCTTCACCGAGCTGGTGCACGTGCCGTGGGTGATGGCTGGCCCCGGGGTGCCGGTGGGCGAGCGGGTCGAGGAGCCCATCTCGAACTCGAGGCTCGGCAGGCTCTTGCCCCTCGTCGGCGTCGTGGGATACGGCGCGGGGCCCGACGACTTCGTCTGCGGCGACGGGCTACTGAGCATGCCCTGGATCACGACGCCTTCCGACCCGGTCCACTACGCGACCGAGCACGGCTGGTGGAAGCGCCAGCGCGAGACGCCGATCCACGGCGTGCTCGCCGACGGCTGGTCGCTCCAGTGGGCACCGGGCCGCGAGCCGTGGGCCGGCGAGTCCGCGTTCGAGCACGGCGACCTGCGCCTCTTCCACGTCGCCGAGGACCCCGGCGAGCAGCGGGACCTCGCGCGCCGGGAGCCGGAGCGCGCCGAGACGCTGCGGCGCGCCATCGAGGCGTTCCAGGCCAGCCGGATGCAGGAGGCCGCCGAGCTGGGCCTCGGCTCCGCCGCCGGGGCGGCGGGCGCGCAGACCCTCGACATGCTCCGCGAGCTCGGCTACGTCGACGAGGGCGACGACGAGTAGGATCGGCGCGATGAAGATCGCCACCTGGAACGTGAACTCGGTGCGCGCGCGGCTGCCGCGGGTGCTGGCGTGGCTCGAGGCGAACCAGCCCGACGTGCTGTGCCTGCAGGAGACCAAGTGCGAGGACGACAAGTTCCCGCGCGCCGAGTTCGAGGAGCTGGGCTACTCCGTCGAGACGTACGGCCAGAAGACCTACAACGGCGTCGCCATCGCGGCCCGCGGGGCGATCGAGGACGTCGAGCGAGGCATGCCCGGCGACCTCGAGGACGCCGACGCGCGCGTGATCGCCGCCGCGGTGGGGGACTTCCTCGTGGTCGACGTGTACGTCGTCAACGGCCAGGAGGTCGGCAGCCCCAAGTACGCCTACAAGCTCGAGTGGATGGGCCGCCTGCGCGACTACCTGGCCGGCATGGACCTCTCCGAGAAGCTCGTGCTGTGCGGCGACTTCAACGTCACCGTCGACGACCGCGACGTGTACGACCCGGACAAGTGGCGCGAGAAGATCCTGTGCTCGACGCCCGAGCGCCAGGCGCTGCAGGCGCTGAGCGACCTGGGCCTGCACGACGCCTTCCGCCGCTTCGAGGAGGGCGCCGGCCACTACACGTGGTGGGACTTCCGCACGCGCGGCTTCCAGCGCGGCAACGGGCTGCGCATCGACCACTTCCTCGTGTCGGACGCCGCCATCGAGGCGTGCACCGGCGTCGCCATCGACGTCGAGGAGCGCGGCCGCGAGAAGCCCAGCGACCACGCGCCCGTGGTCGCGACGTTCGCCTAGGCCCGCGGCCTACGGGATCGGCGGCGTCGGGTCGTCGCCGACCTCGCCGCCGCCCCCCTCGCCGCCGGGATCGCGGGGGATCGGGCGCCGCGCGTGCTCGGTCAGGGCGCCGCGCGCGCGCTCGGACGGGTCGATGCGCACGAAGTACTCCTGCATGAACTCCTGCGGGAGCTGCATCGCCATCAGCAGCAGGTCGGCCAGGTGCCCCAGCGACAGCTTCTCGCCGTGCGCCTCGGGGTACGCGCCGCGCGCGGCCAGGGCCTCGCGCAGCTCGCTGCGCAGGGCGCGCTCGTCCTGGGCGGAGGCGACGCCGTCCTGCAGCGCCTCGGCCTCGACCTTGCGGAACAGGAACTCGCTGTCGACCTCGCGGATGCGGCACCGCGCCAGGCCGACGAGCCAGATGTTGTAGCGCCCGTCGTTCAGCTTCTCGTGCCGCGCGATCTCGCCCAGCCCGGCGATCGGCAGCACCGGCGGGTTGCCGCGCATCAGCTCGGGCGACTGGTGGTCGGTCAGCACGGTGCCCATCACGAGCCGGCCGGGGCCGTCGAGCGACTGCTCGACCATCTGCCGGTAGCGCGGCTCGAACACGTGCAGCGGCAGCAGCATGCCCGGGAACAGGAACACGCCGGGCAGCGGGAACATCGGGACGACCAGCTTCGGGTCGCCGACCTCGTGCGGCGGCCAGGCGTCGGGGATCTCGGGGGCGTCCAAGGGCCTCAGGGTACGCGGCTCGCCGCCGCGGCGCGAACCGGGCGCTCGCGCAGGGCGTGGACGACGCGCTCGAGGCGCTTCGCCTCGCGCCCGCGCCGGCGGCGCAGGTAGCTGCCGCGCAGGTTCATCACGTGGCGCAGGAACATCGCGGCGTCGTCGCCGTCGCGGAACCAGGCGGCCTGGGGCGCCAGGCCGTGCTGCGCCAGGTACTCGAGGCACTCGCGCTCCGAGCGCACCTCGCCGCGGTGGAAGGGGTCCAGCAGGGTGGCCGACTCGCCCGCGTAGACGCGCAGCATCACGTGCCCGGGCAGCGGCACGATGGCCGCGGCCGCGCCGAGGCGGCGCACCACGGAGAGGTAGATCGCGCAGAGCGTCAGCGGCATCCCGCGGCGCCGCTCGATGGCGCGGTGCAGGTAGACGTTGTCGGGGTGGTAGTAGTCGCCCGGGCTGCCGGCGAAGCCGATCTCGCGGCCGAGGTAGGCCGACAGGGCGGCCACGCGGTCCGCGGGCTCGAGGCAGGCCTCCCAGCGCGGGCGCAGGCGCTCGGCGAAGCCGTCGAGGGCCCGCAGGTAGGGGCGCACGTCGAGGCCGGGGTCCTCGAGCCGGCTCAGCAGGAGCAGCCCGCGCTCGAGGTCGATCGAGGGGCCGCCGGCGAACGCCAGCAGGCGTCCGACCACGCGCTGGCGGGCGGCGTCGAGCAGCAGGCGCCGGGCGCGCGCGCGCCGCGCCGGCTGCTCGTCCCGCGTCGCGCGCAGCAGCGCCGGCCGCGCCCGCGGGCCCGCGGCCGTCAGCTCGCGCCGGACCGTCCGCCACACCGCCGGCGACGGGTCGCCGAGCAGCTCGACGAGCGCCGCGACGCGCGCGTCGTGCTCGCCCGGCCGGCGCGCGGCGGCACGGGGTCGGCGGCCGGCGGCCTCCGGTTCGAGGTCGGCAGCGACCGATTCGCGGTCGGCAGCCTCCGGTGCACGGTCGGCAGCCTCCGGTCCGAGGTCGGCAGCCTCCGGGACTCCGTCGCCCGCGGGCGGGCCGTGGGGGTCGTTGTGCGGACCGGTCGATCGTTGGCTCGCCATGGGGTGCCGGGGGCCGGAGCTCCATCATGCCCGCGGCCCCGTGCTCACCCAAGCGCTTCGCGCCCGGGGCGCGCGCGGATGCGGCGCCGAACCCGTTGGGCGGCAGGACGTTGGAGCCGAAACGCCGGCGCGCGGTCGAGCGCCGCGGGGCGTCGCGACGGCGCGGCCGAGCGCTTTCGCGCGCCTTGCTTCACCCCGTTAGCGGGCCTATCCTGTTCGCCTCGATTTCCGGCCGGGGAGCCCTCCGACGGCCGCTCGAGGCACTCCCGACCATGACCTCGACTCCCCAGTTCCACGGCCGTCCGATCGCGGTGACCCACGCCCTGCGAACGCCCATCGGGCGCTTCCTGGGCTCGTTCGCCGACCTCTCCGCCGCCGACCTCGGCACGTCCGTGGTCGCGAGCCTGCTCGAGCGCTCGGGCGTGGACGGCGGCGACGTCGACCAGCTGCTCTTCGGCAACGGCCGCCAGGCCGGCGGCGGGCCCAACGTCGCGCGCCAGGTCTCGGTCCGCGCGGGCGTCCCCGAGACCGTGCCCGCCTGGACCGTGAACATGGCCTGCGGCTCGGGGCTGAAGGCCGTCGAGCTGGCCGCCGAGGCGATCGCCCTGGGCCGCGCGAAGGTCGTGGTGGCGGGCGGCGTCGAGAGCATGTCCGGCCTGCCGTTCTTCCTGCCGAAGATGCGCCGCGGGTACCGCCTGGGCCACGACCGCGTCGTGGACGGCATGTACCGGGACGGCTTCGACTGCCCGCTGGCGAAGATGGTGATGGGGGGCACGGCCGAGAAGCTCGCCCGGGAATTCGACATCCCGCGGGCCGAGCAGGACGAGTTCGCCGCCGGCAGCCAGGCGAAGGCCGCCGCGGCGGTCGCGGAGGGGCGCTTCGCCGACGAGCTCGCGCCGGTCCGCGTGCCCCAGCGCCGCGGGGACGACCTCGTGGTCGACGCGGACGAGCACCTGCGGCCGGGCACGACCGTCGAGAAGCTCGCCAAGCTGCCGCCGGTGTTCGACCCCGAGAGGGGCTCCGTCACCGCCGGCAACTCCTCGGGCATCACCGACGGCGCCGCCGCGCTGCTGGTGATGGACGGGGACGAGGCCGAGCGCCGCGGCCTGCGCCCGCTGGCCTGGATCACGGCCGCGACCGAGGCGGGCGTCGACCCGACCATCATGGGCATCGGCCCCGTGCCGGCCGTGAACCGGCTGCGCGAGCAGACCGGGCTCGGGCCGCAGGACTTCGACCTGATCGAGCTGAACGAGGCCTTCGCCGCCCAGGTGCTCGCGTGCCACCGCCAGCTCGACCTGCCGATGGACCGCGTCAACGTGAACGGCGGCGCGATCGCGCTGGGCCACCCGATCGGCGCGACCGGCGCGCGCATCGCGACGACCCTGCTCCACGAGCTCGCCCGGCGCGACGGCGCCCGCGGGCTCGCCACGCTCTGCATCTCCGGGGGCATGGGCCTGGCGGTCTCCTTCGACCGCACCGGGCTCTGACGTCCCCGACCACCCAGGAACCCACGACGACCATGGCAATCCGGAAAGTTGGAGTGATCGGCTGCGGCCTCATGGGCCACGGCATCGTCCAGGTCGCCGCGCAAGGCGGCTGCGACGTGGTGGCGGTCGAGGCGGACCAGGCCGCGCTGGATCGCGGGCTCGGCCGCATCGAGAAGAGCCTGGCCAAGCTCGCCGCCAAGCAGGTCGAGAAGGGCAAGCTGGCCGAGGACGCCGCCGAGGCCTTCGTGAAGGAGACCCGCGGCCGGATCACCGGCTCGCTCGAGCGCTCCGCCGTGGCCGACTGCGACCTCGTGGTCGAGGCCATCGTCGAGGACCTGGACGCCAAGAAGGCGCTGTTCGCCGAGCTGAACGGCATCTGCAAGCCCGAGACGATCTTCGCCTCGAACACCTCGTCGTTCCCGATCGGCGAGATGGGCAGCGCGTCCGGCCGCCCGCAGAACATGGTCGGCCTGCACTTCTTCAACCCGGTGCAGCTGATGCGCCTGGTCGAGGTCGTGCGCACCGACGACACGTCCGAGGAGTCCTTCGCCGCCGCGCGCGCCTTCGGCGAGGCCTGCGGCAAGACCCCCGTGTCGTGCAAGGACACGCCCGGCTTCGTCGTGAACCGCCTGCTGGTGCCGTACATGGTGCAGGCGCTGATGATGCTGGACCGCGGCGACGCCTCGAAGGAGGACATCGACGCCGCCATGCAGCTCGGCTGCGGCTACCCGATGGGCCCGATCACGCTGACCGACTACGTCGGGCTGGACACGACCCTCTCGATCCTGAAGGGCTGGGTCGACCGCTATCCCGACGAGCCCGCCTTCGCCATCCCGCGCAGCCTCGAGGAGAAGGTCGCCGCGGGCAAGCTCGGCCGGAAGACGGGTGAGGGCTTCTACGTCTGGGAAGGAGACAAGAAGCGATGACCGCACTGCTCTCGCTGGCGCTGGCCGGAGTCCTGGCCGGCGGTCCCGAAATCACCTGGGAGGCCCCCGAGCGCTACCTCGAGGGCAGCCCGTACAAGGTCCACCTCGAGGTCACCGCGCCCGAGGGCGGCGCCACGCTCGTGGGCTGGCTGCTGACCCCCGCGGCATTCACCGTCGACGGCAAGCCGCTCGCCGAGCGCGAGGACCGCGGCACCGTGCAGCTGCCCGTGGGCACGACGCTGACGCTGGACGTGGACCTCGGCCCGCTGCTCGACGTCGAGGGCAGCTTCGAGCTGGCCTACGCCAAGGAGTACCTGCGCAGCGAGCCCATCCGGGTGTCGATGCTGCGCACCGCGCCGGGCGGCATCGACTTCATGACGGTGCCGGTCGAGGAGCTCTCGAAGTACGACGTGCTGCTCGAGACGAACCGCGGCGACATGCTGCTCGGCATGTGGCCCGACGTGGCGCCGAACCACGTGCGCAACTTCCTCGACCTGTCGGCCAGCGGCTTCTACGACGGCACGCTGTTCCACCGCGTCGGGACCAACTTCATGATCCAGGGCGGCGACCCGAACACGCGGGAGGGCCACCCCTCCACGTGGGGTTCCGGCAGCGGCCCGCGGCGCGTCAAGCTCGAGACCAGCGACCGCAAGCACGTCAAGGGCGTGCTGTCGGCCGCGCGCACGATGGACCCGAACTCGCACTCGAGCCAGTTCTTCGTGATGCACGGCACGAGCCCCGGCCTCGACAACCAGTACAGCGCCTTCGGCAAGCTGATCAGCGGCATGGACACGCTCGACCGCATCGCCACGTGCGAGGTCGGCGTGCGCGCCCAGGACACCACCTACCGCCCCAAGAACCCGCAGCAGATCGTGAAGGCCACGGTGGTCTTCGCGGACGAGGAGTAGACCGCCGATGACCCAGGACCTGCAGGACGTGACCGCCGTGCTCGACACGAGCGCCGGTTCGATGACGCTCGAGTTCTTCGCCGACAAGGCCCCCGGCCACGTGAAGAACTTCGTCGAGCTCGCCGAGAAGGGCTTCTACGACGGCACGGTGTTCCACCGCGTCATCGACGGCTTCATGATCCAGGGCGGCTGCCCCAAGGGCACCGGCACCGGCGGCCCCGGCTACCAGATCGACGCCGAGTTCAACGACGTGCACCACGAGCGCGGCGTGCTCAGCATGGCCCGCGCGGCCGACCCGAACTCCGCCGGCTCGCAGTTCTTCATCTGCCACGGCGACGCCGGCTTCCTCGACGGCCAGTACACGGCCTTCGGGCGCCTGAAGGACGGCGACGAGACGCTCGACGCCATCGCCAAGGCGCCGGTCTCGTCCGGCCCGGGCGGCGAGCGCTCGAAGCCCGTCGAGCCCGTGAAGGTCGCCAAGGTCACCATCGTCCGGCCCTCCTAGGGGCCTCCCTTCCCACCGGATCCCGCCATGGCCTACGAGAACATCCTGGTCGAGGTCGCCGACCGCGTCGCCACCGTGACGGTCAACCGTCCGAAGGTGATGAACGCGCTGAACGACGCGACGCTGCGCGAGCTGGCGCACGCCTTCGACGAGCTGAAGTCGAACGACGACGTCGGCCTGCTGATCCTGACCGGCGCGGGCGAGAAGGCCTTCGTGGCCGGCGCGGACATCAACGAGCTCGCGCAGATGAAGCCGCTGCAGGCCAAGGACCTGGCCTACTTCGGGCAGCAGGTCTTCGCGCGCCTGGAGAAGCTCGGCAAGCCCTCGATCGCCATGGTGAACGGCTTCGCCCTGGGCGGCGGCTGCGAGCTGGCGCTCGCCTGCACGCTGCGCACGGCCTCGAAGTCGGCGCGCTTCGGCCTGCCCGAGACCAGCCTGGGCATCATCCCCGGCTACGGCGGGACGCAGCGGCTGATGCGCATCGCGGGACCCGGCGTGGCGCGCGAGTGGGTGCTGACCGGCGACATGTACGGCGCCGAGGAGGCGCACCGCCTCGGCGTGGTGAACCGCGTGTTCGAGCCCGACGGCCTCGTCGAGGGCACGCACGCCCTGGCGAAGACCATCCTGTCGCGCGGCCCGGTGGCCGTGCGCCTGGGGCTGGAGGCCATCCTGCGCGGCATGAACATGAGCCAGCAGGAGGGCGAGATCATCGAGACCGACGCCTTCGGCCTGGCCGCCGCCACCGAGGACATGCGCGAGGGCATGCAGGCCTTCCTCGAGAAGCGCCGCCCGAACTTCACGGGCAAGTAGCGCCCGCGCTCCGACCCAGCGCCCCGCCGGCCCGCGCCCGCGGGGCACCGCCCTCCTCCCGACCCCGGCGGCCGACCGCCCCCCAGAACGAGAAGCTCCATGACCAAGGAAATCGCGATCGTCGGCGGTGCTCGCACGGCCATGTGCGAGTACAGCGGCACGCCGGGCTACGGCAAGTTCAAGGACGTGTCGGCGATCGACCTCGCCGCCCACGCGTCCAAGGCCGCGCTGGCGCGCGCGAAGGTGGACCCGGAGAGCATCGACCACGTCGTCGTCGGCAACGCCCTCCAGACGTCCTCGGACGCGATCTACGGCGCGCGCCACGTCGGCCTGAAGGCCGGCGTCGCCCAGGAGACGCCCGCGCTGACCGTGAACCGCCTGTGCGGGTCCGGGATCCAGTCGGTGATCAGCGGCGTCCACCAGATCCTGCTGGACGAGGCCACCACCTGCCTGGTCGGCGGCATGGAGAACATGAGCCAGGCGCCCTACGTCCTCGAGGACGCGCGCCAGGGCTTCCGCTTCGGCGTCGAGCCCAAGCTGAAGGACATGCTGTTCGCCTCGCTGCTCGACCCGTACGCCGGCCTGTTCATGGCGCAGACCGCCGAGAAGGTCGCCGCGCGCTGCGGCATCCCGCGCGAGGCCCAGGACGAGTACGCCCTGCGCAGCCACCAGCTCGGCGCCGCCGCCGTGCAGGAGGGGCGCTTCGCGGAGGAGATCGAGCCCTACGTCATCGAGACGCGCAAGGGCGAGATCCGCATCGACACCGACGACCACATCAAGCCCGACACCAGCCTCGAGGCGCTGGCGCGCCTGCGCCCGGCCTTCGGGAAGGACGGCACCGTCACGGCCGGCAACGCCAGCGGGATCGTCGACGGCGCGGCCGCGCTCGTGATCACGACGACCGACCGCGCGGCGGCCGACGGCCTGTCGGTGCTGGCCAAGATCCGCGCCTGGTCCACGGTCGGCGTGGACCCCACCGAGATGGGCATCGGCCCCGTCCCGGCGATCGGCAAGTGCCTCGAGAGGGCCGGCGTGGCCATCGGCGACGTCGACCGCTTCGAGATCAACGAGGCCTTCTCGGCCCAGTACCTGGGCTGCGAGAAGGAGCTCGGCCTGGACCGCGACAAGTGCAACGTCAACGGCGGCGCCATCTCCCTGGGCCACCCGCTGGGCGCCACGGGGACGCGCCTGCTGCTGACGCTCGTCTACGAGCTGCGCCGCTCGAGCCTGCGCCTGGGCGTGGCCTCGGCGTGCATCGGCGGCGGGCAGGGCATCGCCATGCTGGTCGAGAACCCGGACGCGTGAGGGCGGCGCGTTGAACAGCCTGATCCGCGAGCGGGACGGCCGGCGCGTCGTCGCCCTGACGCCGGGCAAGCGCGTCCTGTTCCTGACGAAGGACCTCGAGCAGATCCGCGCCCAGCTGCGCGGCGAGCTGGACCTGCGCATGGCGGACGTCGACCCGGCGGACCTGCTGGACGACATCAACACCGACGTCATGACGCCGGCCTGGGTGTGCTTCCGGCACCGGCCCGAGGACCTGGCGCTGGACGCCTACGCGGGCCTCGTCGACGAGTCCGGCGAGCGCGTCGTCCCCACGCGCGCCCTGCTCGACGGCGGGTTCGAGGTCATCGTGTCGGGCCAGCGCAAGGGCACCGGCTCGAGCCGCGAGACCGCGCCGCAGGCCGAGAAGTGGTGCGGCATCGAGCTGGCCGTGGCCTCGTCCTTCGCGCCGATCCACGCGCGCAACAACGTCAACCTCGGCCAGCTGATGTGCGACCACGCCATGCTGGCGCGACTGCAGGCGGGCGAGGAGGTGCCGCTCGAGGAGCTGACCTCGCGGTACGACCCGGTCACCCGCGCGATCCTCGAGGCCGGCGGGCTGTTCCCGTTCGTCGCGGCCTACCAGCGCGGCGACGTCGCCGTGCCCGACCCGGGCACCGGCGCGCGCCCGCAGAACATGACCGAAAAGATCCTGGCGTCGAAGCTCGTCGGCGCCGGCGAGCACCTGGCGCCCGGCGACCTGTGCCTGGTCAAGGTGGACGGCGGCTACAGCCACGAGTTCACGACCGCCCAGGTGCACTACTTCCTCGGCCTGGAGTACGGCGAGGACTACCGGATCCCGGACCCCAGCAAGTTCGCGGTGTTCGAGGACCACCTGCTGTACGCGACGGGCGTCAAGAAGATGATGCCCTTCCAGGACCAGATCGAGACGCTGCGCCGCCTGCAGCGCGAGTTCCAGTCCCACACCGGGGTGCGCGACTACTCCGCGCGCGACGGCGTGTCCCCGGGCATCTGCCACCAGGTCGCGCGCGAGCAGTTCGTCGACCCCGGCGACTTCATCCAGGCCACCGACTCGCACACCTGCATGGGCGGCGGCAACAACGCCCTGACCTGGGGCGTCGGCGCGACCGAGTACGCCGGACTGATCTACTCCGGCTTCACGTTCGTGCAGGTGCCCGAGGCGATCCGCTTCGAGCTGCACGGCGAGCTGGACCCCGGCTGCACGGCCAAGGACGTCATCCTGCGCATCCTCGAGACCTTCGCGGTGCGCGAGGACACGCTGAACCGCGTGATGGAGTTCGGCGGACCCGGCCTGGCGTCGCTCTCGATGGACGAGCGCGCGACGCTGTGCAACATGGCCACCGAGTGCTCGGCGCGCTCCGGCATCTGCGAGGCGGACGCCGCCACCGCGGACTGGCTCGCCGCGCGCCGCCCCGACCTCGACCGCGCCGCGATCGAGGCCTCGTTCGTGGCCCCCGACCCCGACGCCGAGTACGCCGGCGGGGTCCACCGCATCGACCTCGGCGCCATCGTGCCGATGGTCGCGAAGCCCGGCGACCCGACCTTCGGGGCGCGCGTCGCCGAGCTCGAGCCCACGCGCATCGACATCGCCTACGCGGGGTCGTGCACGGCGGGCAAGGAGCACGACCTGGACTACTACGCCCGCGTGCTGGGCGAGGCCGTCGAGGCCGGCCGGCGCGTCGCCGACGGCGTCCGCATGGTGCTGCAGTACGGCAGCGAGGCCGTGCGCGACTACGCCCGCGCCCGCGGCTACCTCGACGTCTTCGAGCGCGCCGGCGTGGAGGTCATCGACCCCGGCTGCGGCGCGTGCATCGGCTGCGGCCCCGGCGTGTCCGAGACCGCCGACCAGGTCACCGTCAGCGCCATCAACCGCAACTTCGCGGGCCGCAGCGGGCCGGGCAAGCTCTACCTCGCCTCGCCCCTGACGGTCGCCGCCAGCGCGGTCGAGGGCCGCATCGTCGCCTACCACCCGGGGATGTTCCGCGAGCCCGTCGGGGCCTAGGGACGCCCGCGGGACCTGCAGCAATCGGGCGGGCAACCGCCCGCCGCCGGCCGCGCGCCGGACGAGAGGACCGTCATGAAGGAACACGACATCGCAGTCATCGGCGGGGACGGCATCGGCCCCGAGGTCACGGCCGAGGCCATGAAGGTCCTCGACGTCGCCGCCGAGATCTTCGGCTTCGGGACGCGCCGGACCGAGTACCCCTTCGGCACCGACCACTACCTGAAGACGAACGAGATCTTCCCCGACGACGCCTTCGAGGAGGTGCGGCAGCGCGACGCCATCTACCTCGGCGCGATCGGCGACCCGCGCGTCCCGGTGGGGCTGATCGAGTACGGGATCATCGCGCGCATGCGCTTCGAGCTGGACCTGTACGTCAACCTGCGCCCGATCAAGCTCTTCGACGAGCGCCTGTGCCCCCTGAAGGGCAAGGGCCCCGCCGACGTGGACATGGTCATCGTGCGCGAGAACACCGAGGGCGCCTACGCCGGCATGCACGGCTTCTGCCACAAGGGCCAGCCCCTCGAGGTCGCCACCCAGACCATGGTCTACACCCGCGAGGGGGTCGAGCGCGTCACGCGCTACGCCTTCGAACTGGCGCGGACCCGCACGCGCAAGAAGCTGACCCTGATCGACAAGGCCAACGCCGTCCGCGCCCAGGACATCTGGACCCGGACCTTCGCGGAGGTCGCCCGCGACTTCCCCGAGGTCGAGACCGACCACGCCTACGTCGACGCCGCCTGCATGTGGCTGGTGAAGAACCCCGAGTGGTTCGACGTCGCCGTCACCCCGAACCTGTTCGGCGACATCGTCACCGACCTCGGCGCCATGCTGCAGGGCGGCATGGGCATCGCCGCCTCGGGCAACCTGCACCCCGGCCGCGTCAGCCTGTTCGAGCCCATCCACGGCTCGGCGCCCAAGCACGCCGGCCAGAACAAGGCCTCGCCCGTCGCGGCCATCATGGCCGTGTCGATGATGCTGGACTACCTCGGCGAGACCGAGGCGAGCCGCAGCGTCGAGGAGGCCGTGGCCCAGCTCCTGCGCTCGGGCGAGCTGAAGGGCGTCGGCACCGGCATGCACCCGACGACCGAGGTCGGCGACCTGGTCGTCGCCGAGCTACGCCGCTCCGCCGCCGGCGTCTCCGCCTAGCCGGAAGCCAGGATGCCCACGAGGATCGCGACGAACATCGCGCGCTCCTCGCGCTCCGCGGCTCGCTTCGCCCGCTCCCGGCGCCTGCGCCGTCGGGAACGGGCGGCGCGCCGTTCCTCCGCGGTCAGCGGCCGGCGACGGATCTGCGCGAGCTCGCCGGGATCCAGGAACACGCCGCCGCACTCCGGGCACACGTCGACGTCCGCCTCGGGCTGCAGCTCGTAGGTCTCGGGGTCCAGCTCCACCGCGCAGCGCGGGCAGGAGCGGGAGGTGGCGTGTTCGGGGATCTCGAGCGGCTCACGCAGGGCGGCCTCGAGCCGCGGGCCGATGCCCTTCTTGCTCGAGTCGAGCCGCCCGAGCTCGCCCGCGTCGAACCAGAGCCCGCGGCAGCCCGCGCAGACCTCCACGAACGCGCTGCCGAACCCCTCGGGGGCCATCGCGGCGCCGCAGGCGGGACACGGGAGAGGTGTGCTCATCTCGTCCTCAGGCCGGGGTCGGCAGCTCCGGCGCCGCGTCGCGCGCCGTCGCCAGGTCGGCGGCGCGGCGGCGCAGCGCCGTGACCAGCACGCCGACGGCCACGCCCTCGAGCAGCGCCGTGGCGGCCACGTAGACGAAGAAGTAGCGGTCCCAGTCCAGCGGCAGCCACAGCGTCGTGCCGACCAGCACGACGCCGAGCCAGAGGCACGTGAGCGCCGCGTCCTGGCGCGCCTCGCGCGCGCGCTCGCTGTCCGGGCGCCGCGCCGCGCGCGCCGCGAGCAGCAGCAGGCCGGCCGCCGCCAGCGGCGCGCCCAGGGGCAGGCCGGTG
>JAUIDW010000503.1 GCA_030428395.1 bacterium
CGCCTACCGCGAGGGCCGCATCGAGGACATCGGCGAGTACTGCCTCCGCGACGTGCGCGCCACGGCCCAGCTCTACGAGCGCCTCGAGGGGACGCTGCTGCCGCTGTTCAAGGGCGGTCCGCGGGCTGGGTGAGCGCGGGGACGCTTCCGCCGGCCCCGGGGAAGGGCCCGTGCGTCCACCCGGCCTCGCGAGCCGAATCACAGAAGATGCTGACTCTCCTGATCGCGGCCCCCCTCGCCCTGGCGCCCGCCGGGATCCCCCTCGATCTCGCCGGTCCCGCCGATCCCGCCGATGCGGATCGGGGCCGCCTGGTCGCCTTCGTGCTGCCCTCCGGCTCGGCCGTGGCCAGCGGGTTCGCCGCCGAGGGCGTCGCGCTGGCCCGCGGGGTGGCCGACGAGCTCGGCGTGGCCTTCGAGGTGCGCGACGCGCGCGAGGGCGCGCCGGCCGACGTCGCCATCGCGCCGCTGCTCGTCTACCAGAACTTCCGCGGCCGCTCCGTGTACGAGGGGCGCACCACCACGCCCGAGCGCCTGCGCAACTTCCTGCGGACGGCGCGCGTCGCGCCCCAGGGCGGCGAGCCGCTCGTGCTGGAGGACGTCCCCGCCTGGCTCGAGGGCCGCGCGCGCGTTGGCGCGCCGCTGAAGGTGACCGCGCTCACCGGAGTCCGCCCCGACGGCCACGACGACGGCGCGTTCGAGGCCGCGGTCCGCGCCGGTCTGGCCGCGGGCTTCGACACGCTGCGCTTCGTCGACCGCGTCGAGCTGCGCCGCACGGACCGGCGCTTCTACCTCGACGTCCACTCCTACCGCGACGGCGCCGGCCGCCTGTTCGTGACGACCGAGGTGTACTCGCAGTTCCACTGCAAGGAGCCCGTGTTCTCGCGCCTCGGCGACCCGCTGGAGGGGACGTGGGACGAGCGCGCGGCGCTCTACGCCGAGGTTGGCCGCGTCCTCGAGCGCGTTCTGGTCGGAACCGCCGCGTCGCCCGACGGCGGCGACGGGTTCGAGCCGCTGCCGGCGGACCTGCCCGCGCCGGCGTGGGACGCGCTGGGGCTGGCCCTGCCGCCGGCGCCCGAGCGCCCCGCGCCCGGCTTCGCCGCCGCCGACCTGCCGTCCGCCTGGCGCCTGCGCGCCGCGCGGCCCGACGACCCGCCGCGCCTCGCGTTCCACTTCCTGTCGCCGCTCGACGGCATGCGCGGCGAGGTCGGCCAGGTCGAGGGCGAGCTCGTGCTCGGCCCCGACCGCGCCTTCGCCGGCGCGGCCGGCTGGGTCGAGGCCGCCGTCGCGACCGTGTCGATGGGGGACCCCGCCCTCGACGAGTGGATCCAGGGCGAGCGCCGCCTGAACGGCCCGGGCTTCCCGCGCGCGCGCTTCGAGCTCGAGCGCCTCGCCCTCGACGCCGACGCCCTCGCCTTCGGCCGCCTGACCACGGGCGTCGCCACCGGCACGTTCACGCTGAAGGGGCTCAGCGTGCCGCTGACGATGCGCCTGCAGCTCGAGGCCGTCGTCGACGACGCCGGCGGACCCCTGCTCGTCGCCCAGGGCGCCTTCGAGCTCCCCATCAAGGACCCCTACGGCATGGAGGGCCCCGGCGGCCCGGAGCGGGCCAACACGACCCTCGCCTTCGACGTCGAGTTCCCGCTGGTCCCCGCGGGCGACTAGGGCAGCCGCCAGGCGGTCCAGCCCGCTGCTCGGCGCGGGGGTCCGGGGAAGTCGGCGGCCTGGACGCGCAGCGCGTCGATCGTCGGCGCCGCGGAGGGGGGCGGCTCGTCGGGCAGGACGACGAAGCGCGGCGCGTCCGCGAGGCCGAAGCGGGCGGGCAGCGCCTCGGGCCAGCCGCGCGGCAGGTGCTGGAGGGGCAGCAGGGTGCGCCAGGCGTAGAACCCGTGGGCCAGGTTGAGGCCCAGGGCGCGCGGGTGCAGCACGACCGAGCGCGGCGGCGTGGCGGCGCCGATCGCGCGGCCCGCGACGGCCGGCAAGGCGAGCTCGGGCGCGAGGTGCGCGGGCAGCCCCGCGTCCAGCGGCGCGCGGTGGCGCGCGCGCAGGCGCTCGGCGGCGGCCAGGCCCGGCAGGGCCAGCGCCAGCGCGACCAGGACGACGGCCGCGAAGCCCAGGCGCAGGCGCGTCGCGGCGCGCCCGAGCGCCTCGACGGCGACGGCGGCCAGGGCGCACAGCCCCGGCGCGACCCACATCAGGAAGTCGTGCTGCGCGTCGAGCGTGTGGCGGTAGAAGGTCGCCATGGCGAGCACGCCGCCGGCGAGCAGCGGCGTCGCCACGTCCACGCGGACGCGCGGCTCCGCGGAGAGCGCGCGGGCGTCGAGCCAGCGCCGCGCGCCCGGGAGCGCCGCGCGCGCGAGCGTCAGCAGCAGGCCGAGGGCCGCGGCGACGGCGAGCGGCGTGCCC
>JAUIDW010000125.1 GCA_030428395.1 bacterium
ACTTCGGCGACGTGAACGGGGACGGCTGGCTGGACGTGTACCTGACGACCGGCGACCCGGACTTCGAGACCCTGGTGCCGAACGTGATGCTGCTGAACGACGGCGGCGAGCGCTTCGTCGACGTCAGCGCGGCCGGCGGCTTCGGCCACCTGCAGAAGGGCCACGGCGTCGCCTTCCTCGACTTCGACCAGGACGGCGACCAGGACGTCTACCACCAGCTCGGCGGGTTCTACCCGGGCGACCGCTTCGCCAACGCGCTGTTCGAGAACCCGGGGTTCGGGCACCGCTTCCTCGTCGTCGAGCTGGTGGGCACCGCGTCGAACCGCGCCGGGTACGGCGCCCGCGTCGCCCTCACGGTGGCCGACGAGCAGGGCGCGGAGCGCACGCTGCACCGTGCGGTCGGCAGCGTGTCGAGCTTCGGCGGCTCGCCCGCGCGGCTCGAGCTGGGCCTCGGGGCGGCCGCGCGGCTCCCACGCCTGGAGGTCCGCTGGCCCGCGGGCACCGTCGACACCTTCACCGACCTGCCGCTCGACGCGCGCCTGCGCCTGACCGAGGGCGCGCCGGAGCTCGAGCGGCTGCCGTACGGCGCCGCGCGCTGACCGGGGCGGGGGGGCGGCGCTCAGAACACCGTGTAGACGAACGGCGCGACGACCGGGGCGGCCTGCAGGAAGATGAACACGGCCGCCGCGGGGAGCAGCAGGCAGAGCACCGGCACGAGCCACCAGAAGGGGCCGTTCCAGAGCGAGCGGATCAGCTCCGCGGCCGTGGCCAGCCGGGTGCGCATGCGGATCGCCAGTCGCCTCATCGTCCTCGGAGCTCCGCGGGGAGCGGGCCCGATTCTAGCGCGGGTATCCTGGCGCGGGTGGAGAAGGCGACCGCGGAGCCGGCGGCGGGGTTCTGCCCGCGCTGCCTGGGCGACCTGGAGCCCGCCGGCGAGGCGTGCCCGGGGTGCGGGCTCGCCTACGTGCGCCGCGGCGGCGTCGTCGACACGATCGGCCCCCGCGAGCGCGAGCGCCGCGCGGCGGACGTCGAGGCGTTCTACACCGCCAACCCGTTCCCCGGCTACGCGCCCGGCGACGACGGGCCCGGCCTGATCGACCGCTCGCGCCGCGCGCCGTTCCTGGTCGCGCTGGACCGCGCCGTGCCGCCCGACGGCACGCTGGTCGACGTCGGCTGCGGGACCGGGCAGCTGGCCGCGTTCCTCGCGCTCGCCGGGCCGCGGCGGCGCGTGCTCGGCGTCGACGGCTGCGCGGAGTCGCTGGCCTGCGCCGACGGGTTCCGCGCGCGCGCGCGCATCGGCAACCTGCAGCTCGTGCGCGGCGACCTGTTCGACCTGCCGCTGGAGGAGGACCGCTTCGACGTCGTGATCTCGCGCGGGGTCGTCCACCACACGCCCGACCCCGACGGCGCCATCGACCAGGTCGCGCGCCGCGTCGCGCCCGGCGGCGTGCTGGTGCTCGGGTTCTACGAGACGTGGGGGCGCTTCCTGCACGCCTCGCGCCGCGCGCTGGGGCGGGCGACGGGCCGCTGGATCCGCGCGCTCGACCCCGTGCTGCGCCGGCGCGACCTGTCGGAGGACAAGAAGCGCATCTGGATCGCGGACCAGTACGAGCACCCGCTCGAGCACATCCTGCCGCTGCCGCGCGTCGTGGCGCACCTCGAGGCGCGCGGGTTCCGCTGGGTGCGCAGCATCCCGCCGGCCGCCTCGGGCGCGAGCCTGTTCGAGGGCGCGCCGAAGCCGTCGCCCGCGGCGATGACGGCGATGCGCGCCGGCTGGCTCGCGCGCGGGCTCGGCGACCCCGACGCGGGGCTCGTCGTCGTGGTGATGCGCCGCGGGCCGGCGCGCGCCTCGACCTAGTCGCGGGCGTAGACGCGGTCCTCGACCACGAGCGCGTCCAGCGCGCTGCGCTGGAAGGCCTCGACGGCGTCGGCCTCGCTGCGCACGATCGCCTGGGAACGCAGGTGGAAGTCGGTCACCAGGGCCAGCGGCGCGTCCGCGCGCGCGGCGAGCGCGGCGTGCAGGCCGGGATCGAGCTCGGCGTCGACGACCTGCGCCCAGGCGCGGCCGTCGGGCAGCGACACGGCGCGCGCGGCGTCGCTCCGCGCCGCCAGCGCGACCTGGCCGCGGCGCACGGCCTCGGGGCAGGCGGCGGGCACGGCGAAGTGCTCCGCGGCGCGCTCGGCGGAAACCGCGACGCGGACGGGGGCCAGCGGGTCGGCGCGCTGGACGCGCTCGAGCAGGCCGGCGCGCGCCCCGGGCCCGTCGGCGGGGCCGAGCAGGAGGCGGGTGGAGCAGCTCTCGGGGCCCAGCTCGAGCGCGCCGCGGACCCAGGCGACGCCCTGCCCGCGGTCCAGCCGGCGCGCGACCTCGCGCGGGGCCTCGTCCGCGCCGCCGAGGGAGCGCGCGCCCTCCTCCGCGCGCACGTCGACCGACTCGCCCCAGGCCGCGCGGACGAGCGGCGCGGGCCGCGGACCGCCCGCGACGGCCGTCACGTACTCGAGCGCCGCGCCCAGCGCCGCCCCGGGTTCGCCGGGGACGGGCGGCACGAACACGCGATCGAAGCCGCCGTCGGCGACCACGCGGGCGACGAGCGCGCGGTTGCGGGCCAGCTCGCCGCCGAGGCACAGCGCGTCCTCGCCGGGCGCCAGCTCGCGCAGGCGCGCGACCAGCGCCAGCACGCGGTCCTCGAGCACGGCCTGGACGCTGGCCGCCAGGTCCGCGTCGCGCGTGTCGTCGCCCGCCATCCGCAGCGGGTCGCCGGGCGGGCGCGGCGCGCCCACGCGCTCGCCCAGCCGGTCGTCGCACAGGCGCTCCGCGTCGTAGGGGAAGCGGAACAGCCGCTCGTCGACGAGGAACGAGCCGTCGGGGCGGGCGGGCAGCGTGCCCGCGACCTCGTCGCGCAGCCGCGGGGTGCCGTGGGCCGCCAGCACCTCGAGGCGCGCCTCGTCCAGCCCCGGCTCGAGGCCCAGGAACTGGGCGAAGGCCGAGTACCACAGCCCGAGGGAGTGGGGGAAGCCGATCTCCTTCAGCGTCTCCAGGCGCGCGCCCTCGGCGCGGGCGAGCGCGACCGTGGCCCACTCGCCCGCGTCGTCCAGGGTCAGCACGGCGGCGCGCTCGAGGGGCGACCCGAAGAAGGCGGCCGCGGCGTGCGCGCGCTGGTGCTCGACGAAGGCGACGCGGTCGGGTGCCACCGACAGCTCGTCGGCGATGCGCGTGCGCAGCCACAGCCGATCGCCGAGCCACAGGAACATGCCCTTGGCGAAGGCGCGCGACGAGCGCGGGAACGCGCCCAGCTGGGCGGCCAGCACGCGCTCGAACTTGCGCAGCGGCTTCTCGTAGAACACGACCGCGTCGAGCTCGCCCGCCGTGAGGCCCGCCGCGTCCAGGCACGCCCGCGCGGCGCGGCGAGGGAAGGACGAGTCGACGAGCACGCCGGTGTAGCGCTCCTCCTGGGCGGCGGCCACGACCTCCCCGTCCGCGACCAGGGCGGCCGCGGAGTCGCGGTGGAAGGCGGACAGACCGAGGACGCGCACGCGCCGGCTCAGTACTCGCCGCCGCGCCGCGCGGGCTCGGGCAGGGGCCGCGGGTCCTGCCATCCGGCGGGCAGCTCCCGCAGGCGCGCGAACAGGCCGAAGGGGAGCAGCAGCGTCCAGTACAGGACGAACAGCACGACGTGGGCGAAGCCCGCGGCCGAGCGCATCCCGAGGCGCTTCCACGCGCTCCACATGCGGCTGTCCTTCGCCTCGCCGAGCGCCTTGTCGACCTCGGGCCCGCGGCCCTCGCGGCGCCACCGGTCGAGGAACGTGCCGGTGTAGGCGACGTGGTACTTCTCGTCGCGCAGGATGCTCTCGAACACCTCGCGCGTGTCCGGGTCGTCGGCGTTCAGGTCGCGGTACGTCGTGAAGAGCTCCGCAGCCTTCCGCTCGGCGACGTGCAGCATGGCGACGTACTCGAGCTCGCCCAGCTCGTCGACCAGGCCCGCGTTGAAGAACCCGTGGGCGTCCAGCTCGAGCCCCGGCCGCGCGCCCGACAGGTCGTACGGCCGGTCGGGCGAGTCGCCCGTGCCGGCGGCCAGCCCGTGCTCGGCGGCGAAGCTCGCGGCGCGCTCGCGGAAGATCGCGGCGTGCCGGATCTCGTCCGCGGCGTGCCGCTCGAGGTGCGTGCGCAGCTCGGGGTCGGCGACGCGTCGGGCCGCGCGCACGAGGTCCTTGCCGCCGTCCTCCTCGGTCTCCGAGAACGACAGCAGCGTGCGGTACTTGCGTTGCGGGTCCTCCCAGGTTCCCCGCTCGCGCCAGCGCCTCCAGGCGGTCTTGATTCCCTCTTCCATGCCGCCCGCCAGCGTAGCCCGGTTCCGGGAGAGCGGGAACCCGCCCCGCGACCGGGCCCGGGGGGACCTCAGGGCGGCGGCAGCCCCAGGTCCGAGCGGATCCACGCGTACACGTGCTCGGCCACCAGCCGGTTGCCGGCCGGGTTCAGGTGCAGCTCGCGGTAGAGCTCGCGCTCGCGCGCGGCCGGCAGCAGCAGCTCCGTGAAGTCGACGTGGGCGATGCCGCGGGCCTCGAGCGCGTCGATCAGGGGCTCCCAGAACGGGCCGACCCGGTCGTGCGCCTCCAGGTCGCGGGTGGTGGGGAAGACGAACACCGCGGCGTGGTCGATGCCCGCCTCGGCGGCCTCGCGGCAGAACGTCTCGATCAGGGCCAGCGTCGTGCGGAAGGGCTCGCCCGCGGGGTCGCGCCACAGGTCCTCGGCGCGGCGGGCGTCGTAGGCGCGCCGCGCGGCGAGGAAGCGCGCCAGGGTCGACCCGGGGATCCACGGACGCGCGTCGCTCCAGTGCTCGTGCTCGGCCAGCGCGTCCACGAGCGCCTCGTCGCGCGCGGCGTGCAGCACCTCGGCCCAGGTGGCGAACGGGATCGGCACCAGCTCGAGCGCGCCGTCGTCCCGCAGCACGAAGCGGGGCTTCACCGAGGGGCGGCGGTGCGCGGGGTGGTTGAGCACGCGCAGCCGGTTCACGTCGCGCAGGATGTTCTGGAACGTGATGCCGAGGATCGCGACGTGCGCGCCCAGCTCGCGCCCCTTGCGGCGGAAGCGCAGCAGCGACTGGTCCGTGCCGTAGCCGCCGACGCCGAAGTTGATCACCTCGAGGCGCCGGTCGATCGTCTCGAGCTGGCCGGCCCAGTCCTCGCGGAACTCGACCTCCGTGCCGTACACGAACGACTCGCCGAAGCAGACCAGGCGGAACGACTCCTCCTCGGGCCGGGGCGGGTACTCGCGGCGCCCGCGCGCACCCAGCGAGTTGAAGAAGTGCGGGGGCTTCCCCCAGGCGATGCCCGCGCGGTTGGTCCAGCCGAGCTCCGGGTCGAAGCAGCCCAGCACCGGCGGCTCGCGGCCGCTCTCCGCCATGGCGAGCTCGCGCTCGAGCCAGCGCACCTGCGCCGGCGCCGTGAAGTCGGCGAAGGGCGGGAGGCGGCGACCGCGGTAGGTGCCGTTCTCGATCAGCCAGCGGCCGACCAGCAGGTCGGCCGCCACGAGGCCCGCGGCGAGGCAGGCGAGCGTGACGAGGAGCCGGGAGCGCACGGGGGGGCGGGGCGACCCAGCCTACTCGGCCCCTCGCCGCGCGGGACGGCGGGGGACGCGCGCGGACCGCTGCGGCCCGCGCTCAGCCCCCGTCCGGCGGGTCCGGGTCGCCCGCCGGCGCGGGCGCCGCCGGTGCCGCGGGGACGGCCCCGGCCGCCCGGTGGGGGTAGGCCGCCAGCAGCTCGGCGACCGCCGCGCGCAGGACCTCGGGGTCGGGGTCGTCGCGGTCCAGGTCGACGAGCAGGCGCTCGGCCGTGCCGTTCCACACGAGCCGCCGCAGCGCCGCGTCGACCAGGTCGATCGACAGCGTGCCCCGCGTCGCGTCGTCCACGAACGCGGCGTCGTGGCCGGGCCAGGGCAGGTAGCGACCCTCGCGGTACGCGTAGAAGGTCGCCGCGGCGTCCTCGGCCTTCGCGCGGTCGTCGGGCTGCAGCAGCACGTCGACCAGCAGGTCCCCGCCGCTGTGCCGGTAGCGGTAGCCGCGCGCCTCCAGCTCCAGCCGCAGGGCGCGCGTGAGCCCGCGGGTCAGCTCGGAGCGCGGGTCGACCCCGCCGACCGACTCGAGCGACAGCGGCTGGAAGTACGAGAAGCTCTCGAACCGGTCGAACCGCGCCCCGGCGTCGACGTCGCTGCGCACGGCGGCCGCCGGGGTGCCGCAGGCGCCCAGGGCGAGGAGGAGCGTGGCCAGGAGCTGGGGGGGCGGTCGCATGGCGGTCCGCCGCGCGAGCGGCGTCCCCGCGATCATGGACTTCGGGCGGCCCGTTGAGAATCGCGCGGCCTCTCCGGCCTCCCCGCGTCCCGGGTTCCGGCGGGCCGAACGGGGCGACGAATCGCCGGGGTCCGGGCGGCCTCGGGGCTGGAACTGCGCAGAGAATCCATACGAACAAATGCGTATTCCTGGTCGGAAGCTCCCCGCTGGCGGCCACTTACGGATCCAGGGCCTTGTCGTTAATGAGACTCGATCGCATCTGTCCAATTCCGGGATCCCGGGGTAGCGTTCGACATCGAGGCGCTCGGCACCCCGTCGCCGGGCCGGATGGATGGATGGGCAGGGGGCCGCCGAGCGGCCCCGATCGACCAGGAGTCAACGACATGCAACTGCACCGGATCCGGTGGGCCGCCACCGCCGCCGTCCTGCCGCTGGCAGGCGCTCTGGCCGTGGCGCAGGAGGGGGCCTTCGACGCGCACGTCGACCAGGGAGCCCTCCGCGACCTCGTCGCCGCCGGAATGGACGAGGAGGCCTTCATCGCCGCGTTCGACGGCGGCGACGAGGTCTTCTTCAACTTCTTCAACGTCGCGGACGGCGTCGGCGCGAACGTCGGCAACGGGCAGCGCTTCACGCGCGTGCCCCGCGCGGACCTGGACGGCCCCGGGCAGTGGAAGAGCCACTTCCCCGCGCGCCCGACGGGCCCCAACGAGCAGTCGTGCGGCGCGTGCCACACGATCCCGTTCGGCGACGGGGCGGGCCTCATCGCCCACAACGCCGTGCGCGACCCGTTCCAGACCGGCGACATCTCGATGTTCATCGAGCGCCAGACCACGCACCTGTTCGCGTCCGGTGCGCTGCAGCGCGTGGCCGAGGAGATGAACGAGGAGCTCGAGGCCCTGCGCGACCAGGCCGCGGCCGACGCCTGCGCCTCCGGACTGGAGGTCGAGGTCGAGCTGGTCTCCAAGGGCGTCTCCTTCGGGACCCTGACGGCGATCCCGTCGCTGCCGGGTGTCGGCGGCGGCTGCACGGTCGCGTTCGACACCTCGGGGCTCGAGGGCATCGACGAGGACCTCGTCCCGAAGCCGTTCGGCTGGAAGGGCGACACGACGACCTCGCGCGACTTCTCGCGCAACGCGTCGCACCGCGAGCTCGGCATGCAGCCGATCGAGCTGGTCGGCTACGGCGTCGACGGCGACGGCGACAGCGTGGTGGACGAGCTGACCGTCGGCGACGAGACGGCGATCGTCATCTACACGACCGCGCAGCCCCGCCCGACGACCGAGCTCGAGCTGTCGCGCCTGGACCTGATCGACCCGCTGCCGATCGAGGACGTGCGGGCCATCAACCGCGGGCGCGCCACCTTCATCGCCGTCGGCTGCTCGACGTGCCACGTGCCGTCGATGACGCTCCTCGACCCGATCTTCAGCGAGCCGAGCCAGAACCCGAACTACCGGGACACGGTGTTCCCGAGCGGGCTCGACCCGGTCGCCGAGGGCCTGGACCCGGCCTTCGCGGTCACCTACGACCTGCGCAGCGACCAGCCGGACAACCAGATCTTCGACGACAACGGCGTCCTGGTGCGCCACCTGGGCGCGCTGAAGACCGACGCGATGGGCCACGGGATCGTCGAGCTGTTCGGCGACCTGAAGCGCCACGACATGGGGCCCGGCCTGGCCGAGAGCGTCGACGAGATCGGCACCGGGGCCTCGGTCTGGATGACCGAGAACCTCTGGGGCGTCGGCTCGACCGCGCCCTACCTGCACGACGGCCGCGCGACCACGCTGTCGGAGGCCATCCTGCTGCACGCCGGCGACGCCCAGGTCGAGCGCGACGCCTTCGCGGCGCTGCCGCAGACCGCCCAGGACGACGTCGTCCGCTTCCTCCAGAACCTCGTGCTCTTCGTCGACGAGGGCGACGAGGACGAGTAGCGCAACAGCCCCCCCGGCTGCTCCTACGCCGGCGGCGGCGCGGGCCCCACGGGACCCCGCGTCGCCGCCGGTCCCTCGTGGCCGCCCGGCCTCAGGCCCGCGCCGCCTCCACGAGGGCGGCGACGTTGGCGGGGTCGGTCGTCTTCAGGACGCCGTGGCCCAGGTTGAGGACGTGGCCGGGGCGGCCGTGGACGGCGTCCAGGATGGCGCGGGTGCGGCGGGCGACGTCCTCGCGGGTCGAGAGCAGCGCGGCCGGGTCCAGGTTGCCCATCAGCGCCAGGCGGTCGCCGTAGCGGTCGAAGGCGGCGCCGATCGGGATGCGGTGGTCCAGGGCCAGGCCCTCCGCGGGCAGGCCGGCGACCTCGTCCAGCAGGTGGCCGCCGCCGTGGACGAACACGAGGCGGGGGACGCGGTCTCCGACGTGCTCGAGCGCGCGCCGGGCCCAGGGCAGGGCGAAGCGGCGGTAGTCCTCGGGCGTCAGCGTGCCCGCCCACGTGTCGAACAGCATCACCACCTCGGCGCCGTGCTCGACCTGGTAGACGAGGTGGCGCCCGACGGCGTCGGCGAGCAGGTCCATCAGCCGCTCGAAGGCGGCGGTGCGGTGGTACATGAACGGGCGCAGCTCGAGGAACGAGCGGCCCGTGCCTCCCTCGATTGCGTAGCTCGCGAGGGTGAACGGCGCGCCGCAGAACCCGATCAGCGCGACCTCGTCGGGCAGGCCGGCGCGCACGCGCTCGAGGGTCTCGCCGACGTAGCCCAGGCTGGCGGCGGGGTCGAGCGGGCGCAGGCGCTCGACGTCGTCGTCGGTGCGCAGCGGCGTCGGGAACGAGGGGCCGCGCTCGTCGAAGCGCAGCTCCATCCCCATCGCCTCCAGCGGCACCAGGATGTCGCTGAACACGATCGAGGCGTCGAGCCCGTAGCGCCGGATCGGCTGCAGCGTGACCTCGGCGGACAGCTCGGGGTTCTTCACGAGCTCGAGGAAGCCCCCGGCCTGGCGGCGGACCTCCTGGTACTCGGGCAGGTAGCGCCCGGCCTGGCGCATCAGCCACACGGGCGGGCGGGCGAGCGGCTCGCGCCGCAGGGCGCGCAGGAGCAGGCGGTCTTCGGAGTCCATGGGGAGGGAGTGGATCAGGGGGAGAGGCGGTAGCCCGTCCCGCGGACGGTCTGGATGTAGCGCGGGTTCTGCGGGTCCTCCTCGAACAGCCGGCGGAGGCGCACGATGAAGTTGTCGACGGTCCGCAGCGTGGGGAACGCGTTGTAGCCCCACACGCGGTCGACGATGTCGGCGCGCGAGACGACCTCGCCGGGGCGCTCGGACAGGCAGCGCAGGATCATCGTCTCCTTCTGGGAGAGCTCGATCTCGCGCTTCCCGAGCCGCGCCGTGTAGGACTTGAAGTCCACCACGGCGTCGCCGAGCCGCAGCACGTCGCCGCCGGGGGCGGGCGAGCCGAACCACTGGCGGCGGCGCAGGATCGCGTGGACGCGCAGGATCAGCTCGCGCAGGTCGAAGGGCTTCGGCAGGAAGTCGTCGCCGCCCAGCTCCAGCCCGCGGACGCGGTCGTCGCCCGAGCTGCGCGCGGTCAGGAACAGGATCGGCACCTGGTTGCCCTCGCGGCGCAGGTTCTCGCAGACCTCGAAGCCGTCCATGCCGGGCAGCATCACGTCCAGCAGCACCAGCGAGGGCGGGTCGGCGCGGATGAGCTCCAGGGCCTCGGCGCCGTCTCCGACGACGTCGACCTTCCAGCCCTCGAGCTCGAGGTTGTCGGCGATCACCTCGGCCATGTGGCGCTCGTCCTCGACCACCAGGATGCGCTCGCCGCTCACGTCAGACCTCCCGGCCCGGCAGGGCGACCCGCATGCGCGTGCCGCCGCCCTCGATCCCGTCCTCGGCGTCCACGCGGCCGCCGAGCGCGCGCGCGAGCTCGGCCACGACGTACAGGCCCAGGCCGACGCCCGGGCGCTTCTTGACCACGTCGCCGGAGCCGCGCACGAACGGCTGGAACAGCTTGCGGGGGTCGGTCGCCCCCAGGCCCGGGCCGTAGTCGCGGACCTCGAGCACGCCGTCGCCGGCGTCGCGGCGCACCGTGACGTCCACGCGGCAGGGCTCGCCGCCGTACTTGACGGCGTTCGACAGCAGGTTGCGCAGGATGCGCTCGACGGCCACGGGGTCCGCCATGACGGCGACCTCCTCGGCGGGCACGTCGAACTCGATCAGCGCGCCGTTCATCGAGCCCTCGGTCTTCAGCTCCTGCTGGAGGTCGGCCACGAACGCCGCCAGGTCGAGCGGCTCGGGGTGCACCTCCATCGACTTGTTCGCCACGCGCGAGCTGTGGAGCATCTCCTCGACCAGCCGGTCGAGGCGCTCGAGGTCCTCCTTCGCGTGGTTCAGGTAGCGCTCGCCCTTCTCCTCGGGCACGCGCCCCAGCAGCAGGCTCTCGACGCACAGCTTGGCGGACGCGATGGGGCTGCGCAGCTCGTGGGTGACGCCGGACAGGAACGCGCGCTGGCGCTCGCCGAGCTCGGCCTCGCGCTTCAGGGCCTTCAGCACGATCACCATCCCGCCCACGAGCGCCAGCGCGACCGCGGCGCCCTCCACGGCGAACATCACCATCGTGTCGCGCGTCGCGTCGCGGATCGCGCGCGACTGGGTGGCGTCCAGGGGCGCGCCGGCCGCGGTCGCGCGCTCGATCAGCAGGTCGCCCTGGCGGAAGAAGTAGACGCCCCACCAGGCCAGCAGGGCCAGGCAGAGGAAGACGACGGCCCAGTAGATGCGCAGCGGTCGCCGCGCGCTGCTCACTTGGCGGCCTCCGCGGGCAGGCCGGCCAGCGCGCGGTCGAGGGCCTCGACGGCGCGGTCGACGTGCTCCTCGGCGTGGGCGGTCGAGACGAACGCGACCTCGTACGCCGAGGGCGCCATCCACAGCCCCTGGTCGAGGGCGCGGCGGTGCAGGCGGCCGTAGAGCCGGGCGCCCTCCGGCCGGATGCAGCCGAACGTGCGCGGCGTCGGGCCGGCCTGCAGGCACAGCCACAGGATCGAGCCGACCCGCGCGACCGAGCCGGCGACGCCGCGGCGCTCGAGCGCCTCGAGCCAGCCGCGCTGCAGCCGCGCACCCAGCTCGTCCAGGCGCTCGTACGTGCCCTTCTTCTCGAGCTCGCGCAGCGTCGCGAGGCCCGCCGCCATGGCCACGGGGTTCCCCGACAGCGTGCCGGCCTGGTACACGGCGCCCAGCGGCGCGACGTGGTCCATGATCGCGTCGGGGGCGACGTAGGCGCCCACGGGCATGCCCCCGCCGACGACCTTGCCGAGCGTCACGATGTCGGGGGTCACGCCGGAGCGCGCGACCATGCCGCCGGGGGCGACGCGCAGGCCCGAGATGACCTCGTCGAAGAGCAGCAGCGCGCCGTGCTTCGTGCACAGCTCGCGCACGCCCCGCAGGAACTCGTCGGTCTGGATCAGCAGGCCGGCGTTGGCGGGCAGCGGCTCGATCACGACGCACGCGATCTGGTCGCCGCGGTCGGCGAACAGGGCCGCGAGCTGCTCCAGGTCGTCCAGCGGCAGCACGTCGGTCAGCCGCGTGTACTCCTCGGGGACCCCGGCGGAGGACGGCGCGCCGAACGTGGCCAGGCCGGAGCCGGCCTTCACGAGCATCGAGTCGTGGTGCCCGTGGTAGCAGCCCTCGAACTTGACCACCCGCGAGCGGCCGGTCGCGCCGCGCGCCAGCCGGATGGCGCTCATCACGGCCTCGGTGCCGGAGTTGACGAAGCGCACCTTGTCGGCGAACGGGTAGCGGGCCAGCAGCGCCTCGGCCAGCTCGACCTCGGCGGGGCACGTGGCCCCGAAGGACAGCCCGGCGCGCACGGCGCGCGTGACCGCGTCGACGACCGCGGGGTGCGCGTGCCCCAGGATCAGCGGCCCCCAGGAGCAGACGAGGTCGACGTACGAGCGCCCCTGCGTGTCGGTGATCGTCGCGCCCTGCGCGCGCTGGACGAACGGCGGGTCGCCCTCGACCGCGCCGAACGCGCGCACGGGGCTCGAGACGCCGCCGGGCATGGCGGCACGGGCGCGGTCCAGGAGCTCGCTCACGCGATCCATCCTTCTCCGAGGGCCTCGCGGGCGTGGTAGGTCAGAATCCAGTCGGCCCCGGCGCGGGCCATGGAGCCGAGGATCTCCGGCACGATGCGCGCCTCGTCCACCCAGCCCCGCGCGGCGGCGGCCTTCACCATGCTGTACTCGCCGGACACGTTGTAGGCGGCGAGCGGCAGCAGGGTCGACTCGCGCACGGCCGCGATGACGTCGAGGTACGACATCGCCGGCTTGACCATCAGCATGTCCGCGCCCTCCTCCTCGTCCACGAGGCTCTCGCGGAGCGCCTCGCGGGCGTTGCGGAAGTCGAGCTGGTACGAGCGCCGGTCGCCCGACTTCGGCGCGGAGTCCGCCGCCTCGCGGAACGGACCGTAGAAGGCCGAGGCGAACTTGCTCGAGTACGCCAGGATCGCGGTGTTCGCGAAGCCGACCTCGTCCAGGCGCGCGCGGATGGCCGCGACCCGGCCGTCCATCATGTCGCTCGGCGCCACGACGTCGGCACCGGCGCGCGCGTGCGACAGGGCCATCTCGGCCAGCAGCGGCAGGCTCTCGTCGTTCTGCACGTAGCCGTGCCGCAGCACGCCGCAGTGCCCGTGGTCGGTGGCCCCGCACAGGCACACGTCGGTGACGATGGTCAGGTCCTCGCCGCACGCCTTGCGCAGCTCCTCGACGGCGTGCGCCACGCAGTTGCCCCGCTTCGTCGCGGCGCTGGCGTGGTCGTCCTTGTGCTCGTACACGCCGAACAGCAGCACCGCGCGCACGCCGAGGTCGAGGTCGGCGCGGACGGTCTCGACCAGGCGGTCGACGCTCTGGCGCGAGACGCCCGGCATGGCGTCGAGCGGGGCGTCCACGCCCGTGCCCTCGACGACGAAGTGCCCCTGGACGAGCTGCTCGGGGCGCAGGCGGGTCTCGGCGAGCGACTCGCGCAGGGCGGGGGTGCGGCGCAGGCGGCGGAGGCGGTGCATCGGCGGGCTCAGGAGGAGGTCGTGGCGGAGGGGACGAGGGCGCGCAGCAGGTCGAGCAGGGCGGCCCGCGGACCGGAGCCGCTCGGCTCCGGCGCGTCGAGCCCCTCCTCGACCAGCGCGGCGTGCGTGGCGGCGCCCAGGGCCAGCCGCAGGCCGGGCGCGGCCCGGTCGCGGCGCTCGAGCGCCGCCGCGGCGCGGACGGCGGCGGGGCTGCGGTACACGCGAACCTCCGCGTCCGCGGCCAGGCTCGCGTCCTCGCGCGGACGCGTACGGTACAGCACGAGGGGGCGGACCTCGACGCCGCGCGCGGCCAGCGCGTCGGGCAGGTCGGGGAGCGCCTCGGCGGCGCACGGGAACAGGCAGCGCGCCCCGGCGGCGAGCGGCAGGGCGGCGGCCAGCGCGGCGCCCCCGGCGTCGCCCTGGACGTCCACGCGGCCCAGCGCCTCGCGCGCGGCCCGCGCCGTGCTGGGGCCCACGGCGCCGACGACCACGCCGTCGGG
>JAUIDW010000126.1 GCA_030428395.1 bacterium
ACGCGCGCGGCGAGCGACGCCCCGTGCGCGGGTTCCTCCGGACGCGCCGGGCCGGCGGCGAAGGCGTCCGCCCGCGGGGAGGGCGCCGCCTCGACCGGGTCGGCGGCGCCGCGCAGCAGCAGCGGCAGCGCGACCGCCGCCGCCACCGCCGCGGCGATCCCGGCAAGCCGGCGCCAGGTCCGGACGGGGCGCTCGCGCACCAGGCACGCGAGCAGCGGGGCGGCCCAGGCGGCGCGGTCGCCGCCGAAGCGTTCGTCGAGGCGCTCGCGCAGCCGGGCCACGCCGCGGCGGAGCTGGCTGCGCACCGTGGACTCGTTGCGGTCCAGGCGGGCGGCGACCTCGGCGGTCTCGAGGCCCTCCAGGTAGCGCAGGCGGACCACCGTCCCGGCGGGCTCGCCCAGCGCCTCGACCTCGCGCCGCAGCAGGTCGCCCAGCGAGTCGTCCGACGCGGGCGCCGCCGTCGCGTCCGCCTCCGGTCGCGCGGCCGTGCGCTCGCGCGAGCGCCGGCTGCGCTCGCTGGCGCGGCGGGCGTGCGAGCGGTTGCGGGCGATGGTCGAGAGCCAGCGACGCGGGTCCCGCACCTCCGCGTCCGAGCGCAGCGCTCGCAGCCACACGTCCTGGGCCAGGTCGGCGGCCTCGTGGTCGTCGGCGACGAGCGCCCGCGCGACCCGCCGCAGGTCCTGGTCGAGCGCGGGCACGTCGCGCTCGTGGAAGGCGGGGGGAGCCACGGACCCCATCCCACCACGGGCCCCGGCGGGGCGGAAGGCCCCGTGATCGGGGGGAGCGCGCCCCTCAGGCGCCGTTGCGGTCGGGCAGGCCGCGCGAGGCCAGGAACGCGGTGACGGGCGTCTCGGCGCCCTCGTAGCGGTCGCGGGGGTCGCCGTTCTCGAGCCGCAGCACGCCGCGCGGGCACACCGCCGCGCACACGCCGCAGCCGACGCACGAGGCGCGCACGACGTTCTCGCCGCGCTGGGCGTACTCGCGCACGTCGATGCCCATCTCGCAGTACGTCGAGCAGTTGCCGCACGACATGCACTGCCCGCCGTTGGTCGTGATGCGGAAGCGCGACCACAGGCGCTGGATCAGGCCCAGGATGGCCGCCTGGGGGCAGCCGAAGCGGCACCACAGCCGGTTGCCGAGCAGCGGGTAGAAGCCCACGCCGGCGACGCCGGAGAAGACGGCGCCGATGTAGAAGCCGTACCACGACTTCACCTTCCAGCGCGCCTCGCCGAGCACCGCGTGGTCCGTCCAGTGGTCGACCCACAGCAGCGCGGTGGCCACGAGCACGATCCCGAGGACCGAGTGGATCAGCCAGCGCTCGATGCGCCACACGCGCGTGGACTTGTCCGACAGCTGGCGCCACGGGTCGCCGAGCGTCTCCGCCAGCCCGCCGCAGCCGCAGACCCACGAGCAGTACCAGCGCTTGCCGTACAGGTACGTCAGCACCGGCGTCGCCACCAGCGCGGCCATCAGGGCCCAGAAGAGGAGGAACGTGCCGACCGCGGCGGCGCTCTGGAACTCCATCACCTTCGAGGGCCACAGGTAGTCGTACTTCAGCGGCCACACGCCGTTGAACTCCATGTACGGCTTGCGGAAGTACACCAGCAGGTTCGGCAGCAGCCAGGCGAAGGCGAACTGGAAGAACGACACGCTGAGGGTGCGCAGCTGGTGGTACCGGTTGTGGCGGTACTTCATCAGCATGCGCACGCCGAACACGAGGATCGACAGCGTGTACAGCACGCCGTACAGGAACCACTGCGACGCCGGGTAGCCGGTCGCGACGCGCGCCAGCGGGTCGACCACGCGGACGAGGCCCGTGGGGTTGCCTTCGGGGTCGTGCCCCAGGTACTCCGGGTACCAGTAGATCAGCACGTAGAAGCCGGTCATGCCGACCCCGGCGATCCACCCGGCGACGCCGCGTGCGGTGAGGCCGCGGAAGTACGTGCCGTCGTGCTTGATGCCCGGCGTCGTGTCCTTCAGGTCCAGCCAGAAGAACCACGCCGCGCCGACCGCGAGCGCCCCGAACGAGGAGAGCATGCCGGGCCACGTGCCCGCCAGCGGGCCGCCGAACGACTGGATCAGCAGGTTCAGCAGGCCGACGCCCACCAGCGCGAGCGCCAGGCGCTGCGTGCCGGTCAGGCCGGGCGGCTCGGCGGGCGTCGCGGGCTCGCCGAAGCCCTCGGCCTCCTCGTCGAAGTCGTACTCCAGCACCTTCGCGTCGATCATCGCAGCGGCTCCCCGAAGGCGCGGCGGACGTCCGCCTCGTGGCGCCGGAAGAACTCGGGCTCGAAGTGCGCCTCCTCGAGGCGCTCGAGGACGTACGGGACGTCGCGTCCCTCGCGGATCCAGCGCTCGCAGACCTCGTGGCGGAAGCGCCAGCCCATCGTGTTGAAGCCGATCACGCCGTCGTCGGGCGTGTGCACGACGCGCAGCGCGTGGCGGTGGTCGGGGTGCTCCCAGTACAGGTTGCGCTCGCCCGGCACGTCCTGGTTCACGCGGCCGTACGTGTGGTACTCGAGGTCCAGGAACTTGGCCGAGTTGTACCAGACGCCCGGGTCGTAGGTGCGCTCGTAGCCCGCCAGCACGTCGCCGACCACCTCGCCCTGCAGCTTGCCCGTGTACCAGACCTGCTGGATCGTGTTGCGACGGTCGCCGTCGTTCACGAGCTCCGCGCAGTCGCCCGCGGCGTGGACGTCGGGGACGTTCGTGCGCAGGCTCCAGTCGACGAGCACGCCGCGGCCGGTCTCGATCCCGCTGCCCTCCAGCAGGTCGACGTTGGGCGACACGCCCGGCGTCAGGCCCACGAGCTGGCAGTCGAGGCGCTCGCCGGTCTCCTCGACCACGACGCCCGCGACCTTCCCGGTCCCGTCGTCGACGATCTCGCGCAGGTTGCTCCCGAGCCGCAGGTCCATGCCCGCCTCGCGGATCACGCGGTTGACCATGGCCGACTCCTCGGCGGGCAGGACGTTGTCCCAGTACGACGCCTCGCGCACCAGGAAGGTCACGTGGATGCCGCGGCTGTGGACCATCTCGGCCAGCTCGATGCCGATGAGGCCGCCGCCGACGATCACCGCGTGGCGGGTGCGCTCGCAGGTGGCGTGGAGCTGACCCAGGTCCTGCAGGCCCCACAGGCCCTGCACGCCGTCGAGGTCCTGGCCCGGCCAGCCGAAGCGGTTGGACTTCGAGCCCGTGGCGATCAGGAGCTTGTCCCAGTGGATCGGCGGCCCGCGGTGGCGTTCGAGGAGCTTGCCCTCGACGTCGATGCGCGTGACCCAGTCGCGCACGAGGTCGATGCGCTGCTCGTCCCAGAACGAGTCCTCGTAGGGCTTCGTGTCCCGGTAGCGCACGTGCCCCATGAACACGTACATCAGCGCGGGGCGCGACCAGTGGTGGGTCGACTCGCCCGAGATCACGGTGATGCGCCAGTCCGGCCGCCGCTTGCGCAGGCGCAGGGCCGCGGTGATCCCGGCGACGCCGTTGCCGAGGATCGCGACGTGGGGGCTGGCTGCGGTCATCGGGTCTCTCGTCCTCTCGGCGTCCGCGGTCCGGCGCGGGGCGCGGCCGGTGGGGGTGCGCAGCGTACGGGGGCGCGGCGCGCCACGTGACGCTCGATCCCTCGGATGCCGCCGCGGCGCGGGGGTGTCGGGGAAGCGCGCGACCCGTCCGTGCGCGGCGGCCCTCGGCGCCGGCGGCGCCAACGCATCCCTTACGCTGCCCGCCCCCAGGAGTCTGCATTTCGGCGGCCCGCCCGGCCGAAGGAGTGGGCGCGACGGGCAGTCCGTCGGGGATCGGAATGGAGTGGACCTCGAGGGGGCGGCTCCGGCGGCGCGCAGCCGACCGGGGCCGGGCGGGCGAAGCGGCGCGGCGGGCGCCGCTCGCCCCGCTGTCCCTGCTCCTGCTGGCCGCCTGCGGCGGCGGCGGGAGCGGGGGCGGCGGGGGCGGCGCCACCGGGCCCGGCGGCTCGACCTACGACCCCTCCTGGGCGCGGGCGACGCCGGCGCGGGTCCTGACCCTCGACTTCGACGGGGGGATGACCGCGGCGCAGAACGGCGCGGCCCTGAAGGCCGCCGTCCAGGCCCTGCAGCCGGGGGACCGGCTCGAGATCGGCGCGGGGACGTACTCGGTCGACTCCTACTTCTCGATCGACCTCGTCGGGACGCCGACCCAGCCCATCGTGGTCGCCGCGCAGGCGGGCGCGACCCCGGTGATCACGCGGGTGAACGCCTCCCAGAACACCGTCAACGTCGGCCAGAACGGCGGCGCCCGCTATCTGCGGATCGAGGGGCTCGAGATCATCGGCGGCTCGATCGCGCTGCGCATGCACGACGTCCAGAACGTGCAGGTGGACAGCTGCCACATCCACCACTGCCAGGACAACGCGGTGGCCGTGAACTCGCACGACACGGCCTGGATCTGGCTGACGCGCAACGAGATCCACGACACCGGCGGCACGGGCGAGGGGATGTACCTGGGCGCCAACAACGGCGTCCACGTCATGCGCCACTCGGTGATCGCGCAGAACCTCGTCTACAACTGCGGCGGCACGCAGGGCGACGGCATCGAGCTGAAGCAGGGCTCCTACGACAACCTGATCGCCGAGAACGTCGTCCACGACACGAACTACCCCTGCATCCTGGTCTACGGCACGGACGGCAACGCGCCGAACGTGGTCGAGCGCAACACGTGCTGGGGCTCGAACGACAACGTGATGCAGGTGCAGGGCGAGGCGATCGTCCGCAACAACCTGATCCTCGACGGCGCGGTGGGCTTCTCCAGCCACGACCACCAGGGCCAGAGCCGCGACCTGGTCTTCGTCCACAACACCGTGGTCAACACCGGCCGCGCGGTGAACCTGTCGTCCTGGGGCGGGCGGCCGGGCATGGTCTTCGCCAACAACGTCTGCTACAGCCAGAACGGCGACTCCGTGCGCTTCGCCGGCGGCTCCGCCGGCGTCCAGCTCGCCGGCAACCTCGTCGTCGGGCCGGTGATGGGCGCGGGCGGCGGCTGGGCGACGGGCAACGGCCTGGCGGACTTCGCCGGCGTCACCTGGACGGGCAGCAGCCGCGACGCACGGCCGGCGCCGGGCGGCGCGATCCCCGCCAGCGGCGACGTGCTGCACGAGGAGCCCGTCGACCTGACCGGCGCCGCGCGCGTCGGCACGGTCGAGGCCGGCGCCTACGACGCGCCCTGACGCCGCGGCGGGCCGCGCGGTAGGCTGGCGGGTCGACCATGGTCCGCACCGCGCCCCCGATCCGCCTCGCCGCGGCCGCCCTGACGCTCGCCCTGACGCAGACCCTGACGGCCTGCGGGGACGCGCCCACGACGCCCCCGGACCCCGCGCCGGCGCGGCCGGAGGACTGCACGGCGCCCGCGCCGGCGGAGCTGCCGGACGTGCTGCTCGTCACCTTCGACACCCTGCGCGCGGACCACTGCGGCTCCTACGGCTACGCCCGGCCGACGACGCCGACCCTCGACGAGGTGGGGGACGAGGGCGTGCTGTTCGAGACCGTCTACGCCGTGACCCCGACCACCGGGCCCTCGCACGCGACGCTCTTCACCTCGCTCTACCCCGACGAGCACCACGTCCTGTCCAACCGCTGGAAGCTGCAGGGCGAGCTCGTCACGCTCGCGGAGGTCCTCGGCGCGGCCGGCTACCGCACGGGCGGCTTCGTCAGCTCGTACATGGTCAAGGCGGACGCCGGGATGGCCCAGGGGTTCGACGCCTTCGACGACCGGTTCGCGAGCGGGGAGAGCTCCGCCGTCCGCCGCGAGGCCGTGCAGGGCGAGGAGGTCCGCGGGCAGTTCGACCGCCGCGCCGCGGACACCGCCGACCGGGCCCTGGAGTGGCTCGCCGGCGAGCCGGCCGACCGCCCGGTGTTCCTGTGGCTGCACTCCTACCAGCCCCACAACCCCTACCGCCCGCCGCCGGAGGCCATGCGCGCGGTGCTGGGCGCGGAGCTCGGGCAGATGTGGCGTCCGGGCCGCCCGGGCGGGACCGAGGAGGACCGCGTCCGCTGGCGCATCGCGCGCTACGACGCGGAGACGCGCTACGCCGACGACCAGGTCGGGCGCGTGCTGGCGGCGCTGCGGGCGCGCGCGCGCGACCCGGGCCTGCTGGCAGTGATCACGTCCGACCACGGCGAGGGGCTCGAGGACCACGGCTGGCCCGGGCACGGGATCCACCTGTACGAGGAGGCCGTGCGCGTGCCGCTGACCCTGTCCTGGCCGGGGCGCCTGCCCGCGGGGGCGCGCGTGGCCGCCCCGGTCGGCCTGATCGACGTGATGCCGACGGTACTCGAGCTGCTCGGGGTCGACTGCCCCGACCTGGAGCTCCGCGGCGCCTCGCTGGTCGGCGCCTGGGGCGAGGCGGGGCCGGAGGGCACCCGGCCGGTGTTCCTGCAGCGGCGCGCCTACGCCCGGAACGAGACCAAGTTCGAGGGCAAGCCCGTGGTGGTGAAGGGGGCCAAGCTCGCGGTCCGCGACGGACCCTGGAAGCTCGTGCTCGCCCCGGAGGAGGGCGGGCCGCAGCTCTACGACCTGTCCCGGGACCCGGTCGAGCGCGAGAACCTGGCCGAGCAGCGGCCCGAGGTCGCCCGGCGCCTCGAGGAGGTGCTGCGCCGCTGGAAGGCCGGCCAGCGGCCCCGGGTCCCGCCGCCGCCCGCCCTGGAGGAGGAGGACCGCGAGGGGCTCGAGGAGCTCGGCTACGTGGACTGAGGCCGTCGACGTCCCGGGCCGCTATCCTGACCTCGACACCCTGGACCATGAACCCGCCCGAATCCTCGCGCCATCCGCTCCGCCTGCTGGTCGTCGACGACGACCCGAAGTTCCGCGGCTACGTCTCGACCGGGCTGCGCGAGTCCGGGCACGAGTGCGAGACGGCCGAGAACGGCGAGGAGGCGCTGCGCCTGGTCGAGGAGCCCGGCGGCGCGCCGTTCGACGTCGTCCTGCTCGACGTGATGATGCCGGTCAAGACCGGCTGGGACATGCTCGGCGAGCTGCGCGAGAAGGGGCGCGACGTGCCCGTGGTGTTCGTCACGGCCCGCGACGCCGTCGAGGAGCGCGTGCGCGGCCTGCAGCTCGGCGCCGACGACTACATCATCAAGCCCTTCGCGTTCAGCGAGCTGCTCGCGCGCATCGAGGCCGTCGCCCGGCGCCGCGCGGGCCCCAGCCGGATGGAGCTGGACGGGCTGACGCTGGACCTCGAGGCGCGCCGCGTCAGCAAGGGCGGGCGCACCGTCGACCTCACCCCGCGCGAGTTCGACCTGCTGCGGACGCTGTTCCAGGCCCGCGGACGCACCGTGCCCAAGACGGAGCTGCTCCGCGACGTGTGGGGCATGGACTTCGACCCCGGGACCAACCTGGTCGAGGTCCACGTCGCGCGCCTGCGGCGCAAGCTCGAGGCCTGCGGGTCGTCCCCCATCCGCACGAAGCGCGGGCAGGGCTACTCGGTCGCCTACGGCACGGAGGAGCCGGCGTGAGCCAGCGCGGCTGGTCCCTGGCGACCCGCCTCACCTGGGCGTTCACGGCGAGCACCCTCGTGCTCGTGGTCGCCATCGCGGGGCTCAGCGCCTGGTACCTGCGCGAGTCGGTGCACCGCGAGCTCGACGCGCTGCTCGTGGAGGAGCTGCACGAGATGGTCGCGCTCCACGCGGCGTCGGAGCAGGGCAACGAGGCCATCGAGGCCATCGCCGCGGACCTCCAGGAGCACCACCCCGCCAACCGCATGGCGTGGCGCGTCTGGGACGCGGAGACCGGGGAGGTGCTCGACCAGTTCGGCCCGCGGCGCTTCCTGACCCCCGACGTCCCGGCGATGGAGCCCCTCGGTCGCTCCTACCGGCTGGACGGCGGGCGCCGGTGGCGCTCCGAGGAGCTGACCTCCGACCGCGTGGTCGGCCTCGTGCTCGACGGCTCGGCCCAGCTCGCGATGCTGCGGCGCTACGGGGTCGCGGCCGCGGGGCTGATCGCCGCGAGCCTGCTGCTCGCGCTGCTCGTCGGGCGCGCCCTCATCCGCCGGGGCTGCGGGATGCTGCACGCCATCGCCGACCGCACGCGCCGGGCCGGCGCCGGGGGGGAGGCGCCCCCGCCGCTGCGCCACCTGCCCGACGAGATGCGCGAGGTCGTGGACGCCCTCGAGGACCTGCTCGCGCGCACCCGCAAGGAGCAGGAGGACGCCAAGCTCTTCACCGCCGGCCTGGCCCACGAGATGCGCTCCCCGATCCAGAACCTGGTGGGCGAGACCGAGGTCGCGCTGCTGTCGCGCCGCAAGCCGGAGGACTACGAGGCCGTGCTGCGGTCGCACCTCGAGGAGCTGCGCGAGCTGGGCGACGCCGTGAACAACCTGGTGTCGATCTGCTCCCCGCGGGCGGGCGCCCGGGCGCCGGTCGAGGAGGACTTCGACCTCGGCCGCGAGGTCGAGCTGCGCCTGGAGCGCGAGCGCACCTCCGCCGAGCAGCGCGGCGTCGCGCTCGAGCTGGAGACCGCCGGCGACACCCGGATGCACGGCGACCGCGAGGCGGTCGTGCGCGCGGTGCGCAACCTGACGGAGAACGCCATCAAGTGGTCGGCGGGCGGCGACGCGGTGCGCGTCCGCATCGAGGGCCGCAACGGCTCCGTCGTGGTCACCGTCGACGACGCGGGCCCGGGCGTGCCGGCCGAGCTGCGCGACCGCATCTTCGAGCCCTTCTACCGCGGTCCGGCCGTGAAGGGCCAGCGCCTGGGATACGGGCTGGGTCTCGCGATCGTCCGCCGCGCGGTCGACGGACAGGGCGGCGCGCTGGGCGTCGAGGACGCTCCCGGAGGCGGCGCGCGCTTCCGCATGTCGCTGCACCGCAGCTCGCACGCGGCCTCCGGCTGATCCGGCCGCTTCGGCCGATCGGTTCCGAACGCCAGGGCGCTCGTCGCGAGCGATGGCGAACGGCCGCGCGTCCACACGGGCGCGAATCCCGCGTTCCGCCGATTACGTTTCCGTGAGCGGACGCGGCGTCCCGGCGAGCCCGACCCGCGCGACGGCGCGGAGAACGGCCGCAGCCGCCGGGGCATGACGCAAGGGTAATCAAGCGCTCGTCCGCGCCCCTCGATTAAGGAAGCGAAACGCACGGCGGCGCGCGCCGTGCGTGCAATGCGGCTCGACGAACCGAACCCGTCGGGAGGAACGAATCCGTGAACGCTTCCAGACTCGCCCTGACCGTGTGCCTCGTCGGCACGCTCGCGTGGACCGCCTCGGCTCAGCGCCCGCGCCGCCCCCAGAAGCCGCAATACCACGACCCGGTCGCCGCTTCGATCGAGACCGCGGACCCGCTGACGCAGTCGGTGTTCGAGGCCTTCGAGACCTACGACGTCGACAGCATGCTCGCGCGCCTCGGACAGCTCGAGGAGCGGCGCGGCCGCGGCGAGGCGCAGGACGTCGACGACTACCTCGTCGCGCTCGGCTACCTCGACGTGCTCGTCGCCCAGCGCTTCTTCGAGCGCCACGACGCCGAGCACATGCCGGCCTCGCTGCGCGACGCCGACCTCGACGCCCTCGCCGAGCACGGGCTCGAGGCGATCGGGCGCTTCGCGGAGGCGCACCCGGACCACTCCGACGCCCTCCGGGTCCGGGGCGAGCTCCTGTCGTACCAGATCCGCGGGATGGTGGCCGGCATGAGCAAGGGCCCCAAGGCCCGCAAGTCGATCGAGCGCGCCCTCGAGATGGACCGGCAGAACGGCTGGGCCCTGTACGCCCAGGCGCGCATGCACTTCCACAACCCGGCCTTCGTGGGCGGGGACCTCGACCTCTCGCTCCACGAGTTCCGCAAGGTCGCCGAGTCGTTCGACCACTTCCAGGTCGTGCTGTACCTGGCCAAGGCGTACCGCAAGAAGGAGATGCTGCCCCAGGCGCTCTTCTGGTCCCAGAAGGGCCTCGAGCTGGCCCCCGGCAACCCCGAGGCCGCCTGGCTCGTCGCGCAGGTGCACGCGGACATGGAGGCGGGGCGATGAGGGGGCGTTGCATCCTGCTGAGCGCGCTGCTGGCCGCCGGCTGCCAGTCCTTCGACAGCCTCCGGGCGGACGACCCCGCCGTCGGCGAGGTCGAGGTGTTCGCGGCCGGCGCCGCGAACGACGACGGGTCGCTGACCCCGCACCTGCACCGGATCCTCGAGCACCCCGACGACTACGAGCAGCCCTCGGTCGTGGCCGCGCTCGGGGCCGTCGCCGAGCAGCGCGACGCGGCGGCCGTGCCGCTCGTGCGCGCCCTCGCCGCGGAGCACGCGGACGAGGAGGTCCGCTGGCACGCGGCGTACGCGCTGTCCGCCATCGGCGGGGACGCGGCCCGGGACGAGCTCGCGCGCCTCGCGGAGGAGGACCCCAGCGAGATGGTGCGCCGCTTCGCCCGCGACCTGCTCGACGGCGGGAGCGCCTGATGTTCGAGGTCGCCCGCACCGAGCCGGTCCGTGCCCTGACGCGCGAGCAGCTGTGGAAAGGCCTCGTCCGCAAGGCCGAGTTCCCCGAGCCCTTCGTCCGCGCCATCACGGCGAGCCGCGTGCTGCGGCGCGACGAACGCGAGCTCGAGCGCGAGGTCGTCCTGCGGGGCGACCGCGTGCGCGAGCGCGTGACGTTCGAGCCGGGCGTGGCCGTCCACTTCGAGCGCCTGACCGGCCCCGCCTGGGGGACGATCGAGAACCGCATCGTCGAGGACGACCGGGGCGGACTGGGCCTGCGCTTCACGTTCCGCCTCGAGGTCGAGGGGCTCGCGCCCGGAAGCGTGGAGGAGCGCGCCTTCGCCGAGCGCATGGGCGCGTCCTACCTCGCCGCGGTGCGGACCACCCTCCGCGCGACCGAGGCGCTGGTGGCGCGCGGAGGGGCTGCGTGAGGTCGGCGGCGTGGCTGTCCGCGGCGCCCGTCGTGGGCGCCGCCCTGGCCGGCTGCTCGAGCGCGGGGGTCGGCGCCGCCGCGGAGATCCGCGTGCTCGACGCCGGCGGCCGGTCGGTCGACGCCGACGTCCAGGCGGCGCTGCGCGACTACGACCTCGCGCGCCTGCAGGGGCTGTGGCGCGAGCGGCTGGACCGGCTCGAGGCAGCGGGCTGGATCGAGCGTGCCGAGCTCCACACCTTCGGCCGGCTCGCCCACGGCGTCGCCGACCACTGGAAGCTGCGCGAGACGCTGGCCGCCGACGCCGCGGACCGGAAGCAGGCGACGACCCGCCGCCTGGCGGTGGTCGACGCGTCGCTGCCGCACCTGCTCGCGGGGCTCGAGGCGGACCCGCACGACGGCGAGCTCGCCTTCACCGCCGGCGAGCTCCTCGCGTTCCGCATCGACGGCGTGGTCTCCGGCCTCCGGCTCGGCCCCGAGAGCGAGGCCTGGCTGCGCCGCAGCCCGCTGCCGGAGGCGCGCCTGGCGCTGGCGAAGCGCTTCTACTACCTGCCCGCCGGGTTCGGCGGCGACCTCGAGCGCTGCGAGCGCGAGCTGCTCGCGCTGCTGGCGGAGCACCCCGACCTGGAGCCCGCCTGGGGCTTCCTCGGGCAGGTGCGGGTCGCCGCGGGGGACCGCAGCGGGGCCGTCGACGCGCTCGAGCGCGCCTGCGACCTGAACCCGCGGAGCCTGCGCGGCCGGGCCTTCCTGGACCCGCTCGGCGTGGAGGCCGCACCGTGACGCTCCTGGTCACCGGCGCCACCGGCTGGCTCGGCCTGCACCTGGTCGAGCGCCTCGCCGGCGCGCGGCCCCTGCAGGTCCTCGTCCGTCGCGGCGAGCACGCCACGGCGCGGGAGCGCCTGGAGCACCTGCTGCGCGCGCCGGCGCGCGCCGCGCTCGACGCGGGCGCGCTCCACGTCGTCGAGGGAGACCTGGCCGGCGACCTGCCGCCGCTGCCGCATCCGCCGAGCGGAGTGGTGCACCTCGCGGCCCGCACCGACTTCGGCTCGGACGACGTCGCGGACTACCGCGCCACCAACGTCGACGGCGCGCTCCGCGCGGCCGAGCTGGCGGCGCGCCACGGCTGTCCGCTGCTCCTGGCCTCGACGGCCTACGTCGCCGGGGACCACGCCGGCGTGTTCCGCGAGGACGACGTCGACGTCGGGCAGCGACCGAACAACGCCTACGAGGAGTCGAAGCTCGAGGCCGAGCGGCTCGTGCGCCGCTTCGCGCGGCGCCGCGGAGTGACGCTCGCGGTGGTGCGCCCGGGCATCGTGCTGCCGCCGCGGCCGCGGGCGGGGCTCGCCACCGGACCGGGCCCCCTGGTGCACCTCGAGGTCCTCGCGGGCCTCGTCGGCGACCGCGGGGACCGCGTCCGCGAGCTGCGGCTGGAGGCCGACCCCGGCGGCCGCCTCAACCTCGTCCCGCTGGACGACGTCGTCGCGGCGCTCGCGCGGCTGGTCGAGCGCCCCGCGGCGGGGACGTTCCACCTGACCGCGGCGCGCTCGCTGCGCGTGGACGAGGTCCAGGAGGCCGCGAACGCCTGCCTGGAGGGCGTCCGGGTCCGGCTCGTGCCGCGGCTCGAGGAGCCGGACCGGTACGAGCGCCTGCTCGCGCGCCGGGCGGCCGTGTACCGACCCTACTACGGCCTGCGCGGGCGCTTCGACCGCGCGCGCGCCGAGCAGCAGCTCTCGCTCGCCGCGCCCGGCGACCGCGCGTGGCTGCAGGACGTCTTCGCCGCCCACGTCGCCGACTGGCGCGCGGCGGCGCGCGCGCGGGAGCGGACGCCGCGGCGCGACCCCCTCGCCGCCGAGGTGCGGACGTACTTCGGCGCGTACCTCGCGGGGCTGCGCGGCCGCGTCCTCGTGCCCGGGCTCGAGTCCCTCCGCGCCGACTTCACGGTCACGGTCCACGGCGTCGGCAGCCACCGCCTGCGCATCGTCGCGGGCGCGCTGGAGGACGTCGAGCCCGCCGCGGGGGCCGCGGGCGACTACGACTACTCGCTGACGGCCGCGGACTTCCTCGACGTGGCCGCGGCGCGGTCGCGGCCCTCCCAGCTCTTCTTCGAGCAGCGCGTCCAGGTGCGCGGCGACCTGTTCCAGGCGCTCGCGACCGCGACGGCGCTCGAGGACTTCTTCCGGCTGTACCCCTGGACCGCGGACTCGCGGAAGGAACGGATCGCGTGACCACCGTCGCGGCACCCACCGAGCTCGTGCGCCTCGAGGAGGTCCCCGACCTCCCCGCGGAGACCGTCCTGGACTGGCACCGGGGGCACCTGAACCCCGGCCTGATCTCCCTGATGCGCCTGGGCGGCTACGACCGCGAGCGGATCGTCCGCGCCGAGGGCGCCTACCTCGTGACGGCGGACGGCCGGCGCCTCCTGGACCTCGTGTCCTCGTACGGGGCGCTGAACCACGGCCACAACCACCCGCGCGTCGTGCGCGCCGCGCGCTGGTTCGACGAGCGGGGCGAGCCCGACCTCTGCAAGGAGTTCCCGTCCCCGTACGCCGCGGCGCTGGCGCACAACCTCGCGTGCCTGGCGCCCGGCGACCTCGACGCCGTGTTCCTCTGCAACTCCGGCACGGAGGCGGTGGAGGGGGCGCTGAAGCTCACCATGCGGTACTTCCGCGGGCAGCGCGACCGCTTCGTCCACACCGAGAACTCCCTGCACGGGAAGACCCTCGGGAGCCTCTCGGTCACCGGCCGCACCAAGTACCGGGCGCAC
>JAUIDW010000504.1 GCA_030428395.1 bacterium
CCGCCGTTTGGGACCGCGCCCCCCGGCGCGGGGCCCGAGGGGCGCTCGCCGCCGCCGCGGGCCGTTCCCGCCGGGACGGCGGCGCGGGCGGGCGGGGAGCGGCGCCCACCCCGGGTGGACGCGCGCTATCCTGCTCGTCCATGAGCCACGCGACCTCGAATCCGACCGACGCGAAGGGGCTGCTCGACGGCGACGGCGGCTGGACGTACCTCGACGTCCGCAGCCAGCCCGAGTTCGAGCAGGGCCACGTCCCCGCGTCGTTCAACGTCCCCTTCGCCCACTTCGACCCGACCACCGGCATGACGCCGAACCCGCAGTTCGTCGAGGTCGTGAAGCGTCACTTCGCGCCCGACGCGAAGCTCGTCGTCGGCTGCGCGGCCGGCGGGCGCTCGCAGCGCGCCTGCGAGCTGCTGGCGGCCGAGGGCTACACCAGCCTCGTCAACATGGACGGCGGCTTCTCGGGCCGCCAGGACGCGGCGGGCCAGGTCGTCCAGCCGGGCTGGCAGGCGCTGGGGTTCCCGGTCGAGCACGAGGCGCCGCCCGAGCGCGGCTGGCCGGGGCTCAGCGCGTGAGGGCCCGCGCCCTGGCGGCGGCGCTCGCCGCGGTCGCGCTCTGCGCGTGCGCGTCGACCGGCGGCGGGAGCGGCGCCGCGGTGCAGCTCGTCGAGACGTGGCCGGTCGAGACCGACCTCGACCACCGCGGCATCCCCGACACGCAGGAGGTGTGGCTGGAGATGATCGGCGGCGCCGAGCGCTCGCTGGACTTCGCCCAGTTCTACGCCTCGAACGAGCCCGGCACCCGGCTCGAGGCCGTCGTGCAAGCCGTCGAGGCCGCGATCGAACGCGGCGTGGTCGTGCGCTTCCTCGGCAGCGCGAACTTCGTGGAGACCTACCCCGACACGCTCGCGCGCCTCGAGCGCGCCGGCGCCGAGGTGCGCACGGTCGACTACGGCGAGCTGACCGGCGGCGTGCTGCACGCCAAGTTCTTCGTGGTCGACGACCGCGAGGCGTTCCTCGGCAGCCAGAACTTCGACTGGCGCGCGCTGGAGCACATCCAGGAGCTGGGCGTGCGCGTGCGGGACGCCGCGGTCGCCCGGCAGCTCACGAGCGTGTTCGAGCAGGACTGGACGGCCGCCGGCGGCGCCGCGGCCGAGCGCTCGCCGGCTCCCGCGACCGCCGCGCCGGCCGCGGGCATCCAGCTCGTCGCGAGCCCCGTCGACCGCATGCCCGCGGGCGTCCCGTGGGACCTGCCGCGCATCGTCGAGCGCATCGACTCCGCCGAGGACCGCGTGTGGGTGCAGCTGCTCTCGTACAAGTCCACCGACCGCGAGGGCGAGCCGTGGCGCGAGCTCGAGGCCGCGCTGCTGCGCGCCGTCGAGCGCGGCGCCGACGTGCGGCTGATGCTGTCCCACTGGCAGCAGGCCGGCAGCCGCATCCGCGGCCTCCAGCGGCTGCAGCAGTTCGACGGGCTCGAGGTGCGCCTGGTCACGATCCCGCAGGCCTCGACCGGCTTCATCCCCTTCGCGCGCACGGTGCACGCCAAGTACCTGGTGGTCGACGACGACCGCGCCTGGATCGGGACCAGCAACTGGAGCCGCGACTACTTCTACGAGAGCCGCAACGTCGGCCTGCTGATCGACGGCGAGCGCGTGGTGGGCCCGCTGGCGGAGTTCTTCCGCTCGACCTGGCGCTCGCCCTACGCCGCGACCGTCGACCCGAACGGGATCTATCCCGAGCCGCGCGTGGCGGAGTAGTCGCGCCGCCCCGGCTCGGAGCGGTCGGTCGGCGCGCGCGCCGCCGCCGCGCGCTCGCGCAGGTGCTCGGCCAGGCCGCGGGGGTCGTCCGTGCCGATGCGCCGGCGGCCGCCGCCGCGCACGCGGAACTCGACGCAGTCGAAGCCCCACAGGTTCACGGTCCAGCCGCGCCACGGCACGTAGTGCAGGCCCCAGCCGTCGATCAGCCGCGAGCGCGACACCGCGACGTCCTCGACCTCGTCGTAGCGGAAGCTCCAGCCCAGCCAGGCCAGCGGCCCGAAGCGCAGGCGCAGCCGGTCGCCGTCGTCGTGCACGCGCAGCCGGGCGAAGGACGCGGTCAGGACGCCGAAGACGCCCGCCATCACGAGCAGGATCAGGCGCGACGGCGACGGCGCGAAGGCGAAGCCGACCAGGCAGCCGACGCCGAGCGCGGCGATGAGCCAGTGGAACCGTCCGGTCTGGGTGTGGTCGTAGTGGGTCGACATGGGTGCCTCCGCGGGCCCGCCGGTCGCCGTGCCGGGGGCCGGATCGCCCCCGCTAACGCGCGCGGGCGTCCCCCATTCGCGCCGTCCGCCGAATTCTGCCCGCCTCTGCGCCCTTCGGCCCCCCACC
>JAUIDW010000505.1 GCA_030428395.1 bacterium
GGAATTGCGATTCGCCCTGCCGTCGGGAACCTTCGCCACTTCGGTGTTGCGGGAACTCGCGGTGCTCGAGGACGCTTCCCGCGCCGATTCGTAGCGGCGCAAAGCCGCGCGGGCGCGCCGGGGCCGCCCGTCGCGGCCCGTGCGGCGCCCCCCGCGCGGAAAGGCGCGCTGGCCCCTACGCAGGCGGCTCCCGGAGCGCCAGCATCGGGTCATGCCGCGGGGAGCAGGCAGCGGGGGCGAGCCGGCGCGCCTCGGGTCGGGTCCGGCCCGGGCGGGCGGACCCGCGCCCGGCTCGCCGCGCGCGGCGCCGCGGTCCGGCGAGGCGCGCCCGGCGGAGGGCGCCGTGACGGCGGGGGAGGGCGCGCTGGCCTGGTCCCTCACCACCCCGGACGACGACGGGGCGGCGCGCGCGCCGCGCCCCGCGCCGCGGGAGACGCGCTGGGCGGAGCGGGCGCGCGCGGGCGACGGGCGCGCCTTCGCGCGGCTGTACGAGCGCTACGCGCCGACCGTGCACGGCGTGCTCGTCGCGATCGTCCCCGCGCAGGAGGCCCAGGACCTCGTGCAGGAGGTGTTCGTGCGCGCCCTGCGCGGCGTCGCGTCGCTGGACGACCCGGCGCGGTTCGCCGGGTGGCTCGCGACCATCGCGCGCAACGTCGGGCGCGACGCGCACCGCGCGCGGCCGCGCGAGCAGGCGCTCGAGGTCGAGCCGGTCGCCGCGCCGGACCGCGCGCTGGCCGCGGCCTCCGGCGGCGTCGACGAGGACCGCGAGGAGGCCGAGCGCGTGCTGGCCGTCCTGCGCGAGCTGCCCGAGGCCTACCGCGAGACCCTGGCGCTGCGCCTGGTCGAGGGGCTGCCGGGTCCCGAGATCGCCGCGCGCACCGGGCGCACGCCCGGGTCGGTGCGCGTCAACCTGTGCCGCGGGATGAAGCTCCTGCGCGAGCGCCTGGGGGTCGAGCCGTGAGCGGCGCGGGACGCGAGCGCCCGGAGGAGCGCGGGTTCGGCGACGCGCGCGAGCGCGGGGCCGAGGGCTTCGACGAGGAGTACCTCTGGAGCGGACGCGGCGCGCCCGACGCGGAGACGCTGCGGCTCGAGCGGCTGCTCGGCACGCAGCGCTACCGCCCGCCCCGGCGCGTGCTGCGCTCCGCGCCGGCCCGCGTCGCCCTCGCGGCGGCCGCGGCGCTGCTGGTCGCCTGGGGCGCGACGCTGGCGTGGCGCGCGGGCGCGACCGCCTACGCGGTCGAGGGGCTGGCCGGCGTCGCGCGGGTGCAGCCCGGCGACGAGCTCGTCACCGACGCCGCCACGGAGGCCTGGCTCGAGGTCGCCGACCTCGGCGGCGTCACCGTGCGGCCGGGGTCGCGCCTGCGCGTCGACCGCGGCCGGGGCGGCGAGGGCGGACGCCACCGCTTCTACCTGGAGCGCGGCTCGATCCGCGCGGAGATCCTCGCGCAGCCGCGCGTGTTCCAGGTCGGGACGCCCGCGGGCCTGACCGTCGACCTCGGCTGCGAGTACGACCTCGACGTCGACGACGCCGGCGTCGCGTACCTGGCGGTGCGCACGGGGCGCGTGGCCTTCGAGACCGCCGGCCGCAAGGTGCTCGTCCCCGCGCGCGCGGTCTGCACGGCCCACCCCGAGCGCGGGCCGGACACGCCGGTCTTCACGGACGCGGAGCCGGAGTTCGTGGCGGCCCTCCGCGCGGTCGAGCGCGACCCCCGGCCGCGGCCCGCCGACGTGGAGGCCCTGATCGCCGCCGCACGCCGCGAGGACTCGCTGTCCCTCTGGCACCTGCTCGACGCGCCCTCCCAGGAGCTGCGGTCGGCGGTGCACGCCAAGCTGGCGCAGCTCGCCCCGGCGCCGGCGGAGGCCAGCGACGAGGCCCTGCGCGCGGGCGACCCGGCGCTGCGGGAGGCGTGGCGGCGCGCGCTCGAGTCGGACTGGCGCTGGTACTGAGGCGGGAAGCCTCCATCATGTCCGGCATGCTCCCCGGACGCGGTCTCCCGGCGCTCGCGCTCGCGGCGCTCCTCGCCGGCCTTCCCGCGGCCTGCGCCGACCGCGGTGCGGAGCCGGTGCGCGTCGAGGGCCACTGCTTCCTCGGCGACGTCGCCGACCGCGCGCGCCTCGCCGGCGCGTCGGTGGACCTCGCCAGCGCGGCGATGCGCGCCGGGCCCGACGACCTGGCGGGCTGGCGCTTCACGAACGCGTCGAACGTGCGCCGCGAGGGCGACCTGCTGGCCGTCGACCTGAAGCCGCGCGGCGAGATCGTGTCCCCGGTCGGCTGGAGCGTCGACGCCGCGCGGGTCGAGGAGCTCGTCCTGCGCATCGACACGGGCGCGCAGAAGCGCTACTCGCGCGTGCGGGTGAC
>JAUIDW010000127.1 GCA_030428395.1 bacterium
CGCTTCGCCGGCGCGGCCGCGGCGCTGACCGCCGCCGCCGGGGCCGCCCTGGCCCTGGCCCAGGACGCGCCGGCGCGCGCCCCCGCGCCCGCCGCGGGTCCGGGCGCGGACGAGCAGCTGGCGCTCGTGGCCGAGGCGCTCTGCACCGACGTGTGCGCGCTGCCCGCGGAGCTCGACCTCGGCGAGGTCACGCCCGGCGAGGCCGGCTCGGGCTCGATCTGGCTGACCAACGGCGGGGAGCGCCCCTGGATGGTCCACGGCGCCGAGCCCAGCTGCGGCTGCACCGCCGTGACCGACGTCGCCGGCACGATCCTCGTCCCCGGCGCCGCGGTCGAGATCCCGCTCGTGATGGAGGCGCCGCGCGAGCCCGGCGCCGAGCGCGAGAAGCACGTCGAGGTCCACGTCGAGGGCCACGCGCCGCTGCGCGTCCCGGTGCGGATCCGCGCCGCGTCCGGCTGACCGCGGCGCCCGCCGGCGCCCGGACGCCGGCCCCGAGGAGTTTCGGAGGAGCCCCGCGCCGCGGGGCGGGAGACACGGGGCGGCCCGAGGAGGCCGATCCGCCGGCACGGTCGTGCGTGGCTTCACGCCGCGGGCGTTGGGACCTCTGCGTCGTGCGCACGCCCACCCGCCGACGGATCGGCCTCCTCGGGCCGCCCGCTTCCCCGCAAGCGAGCCCGGGAGGCCCCCAGCCTACTCCGCGGGAGCGGGCTACGGGCAGATGGTGAACCGGACGCCGTCGCTCAGCGCGTCGCCGAACCCGGCCGGGTCGGCCGGGTCCCGCTGGCGCCATTGCGCGAACACGAGCTGGCCGGGAGTGAGCGCGGGGTCGTTGCCGCTCTGGATCGTCGCGTTGAAGTTGCGCCGCAGGACCCAGCCCGAGCAGCCGCCGCCCGTGTTCACGGCCGCCTTCGCCGGCGTCCGGGTGATCGGGCTCTTCACGCAGAGCTTCCCGCCGTGGTAGTCCAGGTTGGACTTCTTGAACGAGTAGATCACGAACCCCGACTCGCTCGGGACGACGTCGTTCGCGGTGATCGTGAAGTTGCCGGTGTCCGTCGCGCTGGCGCGGCCGGCGACGCTGAGGAACGGGATGCACGCGACCGAGCTGGTCTTGCCGGTGCAGTAGAAGAGCGGCGCCGGGACTCCCTCGTAGACGTAGACGCCGCCGTCGTTCACGAACTGGTGGTCGTGGTTGTACGCGCCGACCATCGCGGTCGAACCGCTGACGGCGACGGCCCAGCCGAACACGTCTCCGCTGCCCCCGTCGCTGGGCAGGAGCCTGGCGGTCTCGCCCCAGGTGCTCCCCTCGCGCTCGAAGATGTAGGCCTTGCCGGTCCGCGGGGCCGACTGGGTCGCCCCCACGAGCGCCAGGTCTCCCGACAGCGACGTGGAAACGCCGAACTGGTCGAGGTTCTCCGGGTCCGCGGGAAGCAGTTGCGCTTGCTGGCTCCACGCGGAGCCGCTGCCGACGAAGACGTAGGCAGCTCCCTCGTTGCTGGCGGCCAGGTCCCAGCCATTCGCCCCGATCAGCGCGGTGCCGTCGCCCAGCGAGCAGCTGAAGCCGAACTTGTCGCCGGAGCCAGCGTCGCTCGCCGTCAGCCTGGCGAGCTGGGACCAGTTCGTGCCCGAGACGCTGAACACGTAGGCCGCACCGGTGACGGGGAGGTTCGGGGCCCCGACGAGGACGGTGGCTCCCCGCACGTCCACGGAGTGGCCGAACGCCGAGGTGCTCTCGTTCGCCGCCAGTTTCGCGTTCTCGGTCCAGGTGGATCCGCCGCCTCCGAACACGTAGACCGCGCCCGCTCCCGAGCTCGCCGTCCAGGCACCGACGACCGCCGTTCCGGTATCGAACGCGACGGCGTTCCCGAAGTTGTCTCCGTTCACGCCGTCACTCGCGGTCAGCTTGGCCTGCTGGGTCCACGCCGTCCCGCTCCGAGCGAACAGGTAGGCGGCCCCGGGACCGCCCATGGTCGGCGTGCCCCCTTCGTTCTCGGCACCGATCAGGGCCAGGTCTCCGAGGAGGGCCACCGAGGTCCCGAACGACATGCCGGCAGCCGCGTCACCTGGAACCAGCTTCGCCTCCTTCTGCCAACCCGAGCCTGCGTTGCGGAAGACGTAGGCAGCTCCCCAGCCGGCAGAACCGGAGGGGTAGACGCTGGGCGTCCCCACGATCGCCGTGTCGGCGTCCACGTCGAGTGTCCATCCGAACCGGCGTGCGATCTGATCCGAGTCGGCCGCGGAGAGCTCGACCTCCTCCGGCCAGCAGACGTGGGACTGCGCCGAGACGACCCCTGGAGCCAGCAGCGCGGGGAACAAGGCGAGCAACGCGGAACGGGGACGGAGGAACTTGGCTTGCATGACAGCCTCCTGTGCTGGGCGCACGGCGAACCGCTCGAGCGAGGCCCCGCCGGGCGCGGGCCGAAGCGCCATCCTGCCGCGGATGGACGCGGCCCCCCATTCGCACGTGCGCTCGACCGGCGGGCGCCTTGCACGTATCCGGCGCCGGGTCGACGGCGCAGACTCGCGGCCACGAAGGGCGACGCGCGCCCTCCCGCCGGGGGGGAAGGACGCGCGTCGTGTCGACCTGCTCCGCCGGGGCAACCGGCGGGGCGGGGAAGCCCTACGGCTGGATCGTGAACTGCAGGCCGTTCGTCAGGGAGTCGCCGAAGCCCGCAGGATCGGCGGGGTCGCGCTGGCGCCACTGGGCGCGGACGACCTTGCCGGCCGTGAGGGCCGGGTCGTTGCCCGACTGGATGGTGTTGTTGAAGTTGCGCGTGATGGTCCAGCCCGAGCAGCCGCCGCCGGGGTTCTTGGCGGACTTGGCGGGCGTGCGCACGAAGGGCGCCTTCACGCAGAGGGTGCCGCCGTGGAAGGCCAGGTTGGCCTTCTTGAAGCTGTAGAGCAGGATGCCGGCCTCGGCGGGCACGGCGTCGTTGGCGCGCACGGCGAAGGACGTCGTCGCGGTCGCGCTGGGCGTGCCGTTCGAGCTGATGAAGGGCACGCAGCCGACCGAGTTGATCTTGCCCTGGCAGTACGGCGTCGAGTCGGCGTTCAGGTCGTACACGTAGGCCGCGCCGGCGTCGGCGAAGCCGGGCTGGTCGCCGTAGGGCGCGCCGGCGACGACCACGCCGCCCGAGAGGCCCAGGCCGTCGCCGACGAGGTCGCCGGTCAGCGAGTTGCTGCCGCGCAGCTCCGCGTCCTGCGACCAGACGGTCCCGACGCGCGAGAAGACGTAGGCCGCGCCCGAGTCGGTGCCCATCACGTCGCTGTTGATGGCGCCGACGGCCAGCGTGTCGCCGTCGAGCGAGACCGAGCTGCCGAACAGGTCCCCGGCGGCGCCGCCGGTCGGGGTCAGCTGGGCCTCCTGGCTCCACGTCGCGCCGCTGCCGGTGAAGACGTAGGCCGAGCCGGTGCAGCAGGGCGCCATGAACGGCGCCTCGATCGCGCCGACGACGATCGTGCCGTTCTCGATGTCCACCGAGACGCCGAACTGGTCGTCGGCGGCCGCGCCCGAGGCGGGCGCGAGCTTGGTGCGCTCGGTCCAGACGATGCCGCTGCGCGTGAACACGTAGGCCGAGCCGGACTCCGACCCGTTGTCGTCGTCGAACTCCGAGCCGACCACGATCGTGTCCTGGTCGACGGCCACGTCCCAGCCGAAGAAGTCGCCGCCGGTCGCGTCGCTGGCGATCAGCTTGGTCTGCTCCGCCCAGGCCGTCCCGTTGTCGACGAAGACGTAGGCCGCGCCGGCCGCGAAGCCGACGGTGGCCTGGTTGAAGTTCGAGCCGACGACGATCGTGTCGCCCGAGAGGTCCACGGACTGCCCGAACCAGTCGGTGTCGAAGGCGTCCAGGGCCTCGAGCACCGCCGTCTCCGTCCACGTCGTCCCGGTGCGCTCGAAGACGTAGGCGCGGCCCGGCTGGATCATGCCGGTCGAGTCGATGTCGCGGCGCGCGCCGACCACCGCGCGGTCGCCCTCGACGGCCACCGAGCCGCCGAACCAGGCCCCGAGGAACCCCGAGCTGGGCACCAGCTGGGCCTGGAAGTCCCAGCTCGTGCCGTTGCGGACGAACACGTAGGCCGTGCCGGTGTCGCCGTTGCCGCGGGGAGCGCCGAGGATCAGCGTGTCGCCGTCCACGTCGGCGGCGTTGCCGAGCCGCGCGTCGCCCTCCGGGTTGGGCGCGGCGACGCGCGTGGTCTCGGAGATGGACTGGGCGGCGGCGCTGCCGGCCAGGCCGAGGAGGAGCGCGGCGAGCGTGGCTCCGGCGCGAGCGGTCTTGTCGAGGCTCATGGTCGTTCCGTTTCTGGGGCGATGCCGGTCGGGGGTCTGGGGTCGAGGGAGTCCGGGCTGGCGGGACCCGATTGGGCGATTCTAGGGCAGCGGCCGCCGCGCGGGGGCTCCGGGAGGGTCCTAAGATGGCGCCGTGGGCCTCTACGGCGAACACGTCCTGCCGCGCGGGGTGAACTGGTGCATGGCGCGCCCCGAGTTCGCCGAGCAGCGCGCCGCCGTCCTCGCGGACGTCGCCGGCCGGGTGCTGGAGCTCGGGTTCGGCTCGGGCCTCAACCTGGAACACTACCCCTCCGCGGTGAGCGAGGTCGTGGCGCTCGAGCCCTCGCGCGTCGCGCGCCGGCTGGCCGCGGAGCGCGTCGCCCGCAGCCCGCTGCCGGTCGTGTTCGAGGGCCTCGACGGCGCCTCGATCCCGCTCGCCGACGCCAGCGTCGACGCGGTGGTCTCCACGTGGACCCTGTGCACGATCGCCGACGTCGAGTCCGCGCTGCGCGAGGTCGCGCGCGTGCTGCGCCCGGGGGGGATCCTGCGCTTCCTCGAGCACGGCCTGTCGCCCGAGCCCGGCGTGGCGCGCTGGCAGCACCGCCTGAACCCGATCCAGAAACTGTTCGCCGGCGGCTGCCATCTGAACCGGCGGATCGACGAGCTGGTGCAGGCCTCCCCGCTGCGCCTCGAGGCCGTCGAGCAGTTCACCATGCGCGGCCCGCGGGTCGCGAGCCACCTGTACCGGGGCACGGCCCGCCGCGCCCCCCGACCGCGAACGACATGAGCGAGCGAATCGAGAAGACCGACGAGCAGTGGCGCTCCGAGCTGACGCCGGAGCAGTACCAGGTGCTGCGGCGCAAGGGCACCGAGCGCGCCTTCACCGGCGCCTACGAGCGCGAGAAGGGCACGGGCACCTACCGCTGCGCGGGGTGCGGCCAGCCGCTGTTCTCGAGCGGGGCGAAGTACGACTCCGGCTCCGGCTGGCCGAGCTTCGCCGAGCCCGTCGCCGCCGACGCCGTGCGCGAGCACGAGGACGCCAGCCACGGTATGGTCCGCACCGAGGTGACGTGCAGCCGCTGCGACGGCCACCTGGGGCACGTGTTCCCCGACGGCCCGGGGCCCGCGGGGCTGCGGTACTGCATCAACTCGGTCTCCCTGGACCTCGAGCGGTCGGAGTAGGCGCGTGGCCGAGACCGTCCGGGCCGCCCCGTCCCCCCTGCGCGCGTCCACGCCGGAGCGCTGGGCGGAGCAGGCCCTGGCGGACGAGCACGCGCTGCTCGGCGACCACGCGCACCTCGAGAAGAAGGCCGCGAGCAACGCGCTCGAGCTGCTGCAGCGCTTCCCCGAGGGGCGCCCAGCCGCCGACTGGGTGGACGGCCTGGCGCGCGTCGCGCGCGACGAGGCGCTGCACCTGCTCCAGGTGACGCGCCTGCTGCGCCAGCGCGGGGGCGAGCTGCCCAAGGTCCACACGAACGCGTACGCGAACGAGCTGCGCCAGCACGTGCGGCTGGGCGACGGCCCGGCCGAGCTGGTGGACCGGCTGCTGGTGGCCGCGCTGATCGAGGCGCGCTCCGCCGAGCGCTTCGAGCGCCTCGTCGCGTGCCCCGCGGCCGCGCCCGAGGTGTCGGCGCTCTACGCCTCGCTGCTGGCGTCGGAGCGGGGGCACCACGCCGTCTTCCTGCGCCTGGCGCGCGACGTCGCCGGGCGCGCGGCGGTCGACCGGCGGTGGCCCGACCTGCTGGACGTCGAGGCGGAGGTCGCGCGCGCGCAGGCGCCGGGTCCGCGGCTCTTCAGCTGGCCCGCGGGCTGAGCCCGCTCAGGCCGCGTCCTCGCGCCCGGCGGCGGAGGCCTGGGCGTCGACCCACTGGCCGACGCGCAGCACGTTGGCCTCGAAGTCGCTCGAGCGGTCGCGGTAGAACTCGATGCCGTACCGGATGGCGCCGTCCTCGAACAGGCGGTGGCGGATCATGCCGGTGAAGTCCATCGTGCCCTCGTCGCCCGGCAGGCCGAAGCGCAGGCGCACGGCGCCCAGGCGGTACAGGTCCTGCTCGTCGGTCGGCGCGACGACGACCGACAGCCCGGAGCTCGAGATGTCGTGGACGCGCCCGCGGAACACGGTCTCGTCCACGGGGCCGCGCAGCTCGACCTCGAAGGCCTCCGCGGGGCGCACGCGCGGGACGCGGCGGCCGAGGAAGGCGCGGCCGAGCTCGAGGCCGCTGCGCTCGTCCAGCTCGAGGTGGTAGCGGCGGCTCAGCACGCCCTCGTCGCGCCGCACGGCCGTGGCGGGCAGCAGCACGGTCCCGTCGAGGCCGGCGCCGCGGAACGCGACGTCGTAGGGCTGGGCCAGCGGCAGGGTCGGGGCGGCCGAGCGCGGGAACTCGACCACGACGCCGGCGGCGTCGACCTGGACCACGAGGCCCTCGAACTCCCCGGACTCCGGGGCGCGCAGGCGGGCCACGAGCTCCTCGCGGCGGTGCTTGGGGAGACGAGCCGGTTCGCTCACGGGGGTCCTCCGGGGATCCGGGACCACGGACGTTCCAGGATCGACCGCGGCCCCCGGCCGGCTGGAGCCGGGGGCGCGAATCCCCCCCTCCCGGGACCCGGCCGCGATTCCCGCCATCCCGCCCGGGCGGTGGACGGCCCCGCGGCTATCGTGGGCGGCCTGCGGGGCCGGCGGGGACCCCCCCCGCGACGACCGAGCGTTCCCGAGGTCCTGCCCACGGTCCTGGAGGTGACCCCCCATGAAGAAGCTGTTCCTGCTCGCCCTGCCCCTGATCGCCCTCTCGTTCGCCCTCGCCCCCGTCGCCCAGAAGCGCGTGACGCCGAAGGGCGAGGCCGACTTCCCGTCGACCCTCGACTCCGCCCGCGCCGCCTGGGAGGCCAAGGACTACGCGAGCTGCGTGTCCAGCCTGAAGGACGCGCTGACCCTGGCGACCGCCGAGCGCGCCAAGGCCATCCGCGCCGCGCTGCCCGCCGCCCCGCAGGGCTACGAGCGCCAGAAGCCCGCCAACCAGGACCAGGGCAACGCGATGATGGCCGCCATGGGCATGGCCATCGGCAACATCGTCGAGCAGGTCTACAAGAAGACCGACTCGTCGCAGCGCATCCAGGTGACGGTCACGGCGGACTCGCCGATGGTCGGGATGCTCGGCATGGCCTTCGGCAACCCGGCCATGCTCGGCGAGAACTCCGAGCTCATCGAGTACAACGAGCACAAGGCCGTGCTGAAGACCGAGGGCAGCCGCCTCAACCTGCAGGTCCTGGTCTGGGACAAGCACGTGGTCGAGGTGCAGTGCCCCGAGGACGAGGAGTTCCTCTTCCGCATGTTCAACCAGGAGGCGATCGACCGGATCGCCGCCGCGCTGGGCAAGTAGCGCCGACGGCCCGCGGCGGAGCGCGCTCCGCGCAGGCGCGTCGAGTCACGGCCCCTGGCGGCACCCGCGAGCCTCGCCGGGTCCACGGACCCGGCCGGGTTCGCGCGCACCGCCAGGAACCGCGGTCCACCATCCCTTCCCCGGAGGCAGCTCCTCCCGGGGAGTGCGTTCCTCGAGGAGCCGCTACAGCGTCACGTCGAGCAGGTCGTTCACCCAGTAGGGGAACACCGTGAAGTTCGCGTGCACGGAGATCTGCGCCAGCTCCAGGCTGGAGCGCTCGTCGAGCAGCATGCCCAGCGCCGACAGCGCCCCGGCCCGGCCGGCGTAGGTCGTCCGCGGGCTGCGGGCGATCTCGAAGAGGCCCATCAGCGCCTCGCCCGTGCCGTGGAAGCCCAGGGCGACGGACGTCAGCGGGTGCAGGGCGGGGTCCTCGAGGTCGCGCAGCAGGCCGACGAGGTGCTTGGCGTCGCGGGAGTCGCCCAGCGTGCCCAGCCCGTGGCCGATCACCACGCGCACCGGCTCGGACTCCTCGTCCGCGAGGCGCTCGAGCAGGACAGACCGCGCGCGCGGCCCGCCGATCATGGCGACGGCGAGGGCCGCGTGCATGCGCAGGCGCGGCTCGCCGGCCGTGTCGAGGTACCGGGCGCAGGTCTCCATCGACGCGCTGTCGCCGGCGATGCCGAAGGCCAGCAGGAACGCGCCGCGCGACGAGGCGTTGCGCTCGTCCTCGAAGGCCTCGCGCAGCGCCGCGCGGGCCTGCGCGTCGTCGTCCGCGCGCGCCAGGATGCCGAGGGCCAGCGCGCACCACGGGCGCAGCGGCGCGGGCTCCTCGCGCATCGCGTCCACGAGGTACTCGCGCGCGTCCGGGCCGCCCTGGCGGCCGATCGAGATCAGCAGGAAGCCGCGCGTCAGCGCCTCCTTCTCGATCTCGAACCCGGTCTTCAGCGTGGGCAGGGCCAGGGGCGTGTTCAGCTTGCCGATCGAGAGCGCCGCGGAGCGCCGCCGGTCGAGGCTGGCCCCGTGCAGCTCGCGCGTCAGGCGCGCCAGCGCGCGGTTGTCGTGCTCGCCCTGGTTCAGCTCGATGGCGCGGCAGCGCTCGGACACGCTGTCGCGGCGCCCCTCGGCGATGCTCTCGACGAACGGCCTCGTCGCCGCGCCCGGGGCGAGCTGGTGGTAGATCAGGATCGCGTTGTTCAGCTCGCTGGAGCGCCGGCGGCGCGACTTGCTCACGATCTCCGCCACCTCGGCGTCGACCTCCTCGCCGGCGCCGTGGCGGCGCGCCAGGCCCAGGGCCACGATGGCGAGCGCGCGCGCGTTCGGGGCGATGCCCCCGTACTCGCCGCGGGCCTCGTCCCCGCTCTCGGCGACCTCCAGCAGCAGCGCGACCGCGGGCTTCGAGCCCGTGGCGCCCAGCGCGAGCAGCGCGCGGCGCCGGACGGCCAGGTCGGGGTCGTCCAGCATCGGCTCGAGCAGCGGCGTCGCCTCCGGGCCCGCCACGCGCCCCATCGCGACGGTCGCCGCGGCGCGCACCTGGGCGTTCGGGTCGGCGAGCCCCTCGCGCAGCAGCGGCAGCAGCTCGCCCCGCAGGCGGCGCGAGAGCACCGGCGGCAGGTCGTCGCCGTAGGCGTAGCCCGAGGTCGGCGCCATGCGCAGCATGTTCGGGCTCAGGAACTCGAGCTTGTTCATCTCCCACCACGTCCACCAGTCGGGCACGACGGTGCTCGCGGTCGGGATCGCGGCGAGGCGCGGGTCCATGCCCGGGCCGCCGGTCGCGGGGGTCGCGATGCGCGGCCGCGCCGGCGCGGACGGCGTCCCGGGGCCGCCCGTGGCCGGCACGGCGGGACCGCTGGCGCCGGGCACGTTCGGCACGCCGACGGTGTCCCCCGGTCCCCGGTTCGTCCCGGGTCCCCGGCGCCGCTGCGGGATGTCCGAGGCCGGGGGCGGCACGGGGACGTGGATGCGCGCGGCCTCGGTGAGCGAGAGCCCGACGCGGTCCAGCCAAGCGCCCAGCACGGGGTCGTCGGCCAGCTCGCACACGTAGTGGTTGTTGCGCTCGGCCGCGACCGCGAGGACGTAGTCGCGCTCGCCCGACACGTCGAGCAGGTTGGCGACCGCGCAGCGCCGACCGCCGGCGTCGACGAAGTACGGCATGCGCTCCAGCGGGAACAGGGTGTTGCGCCCGAACTCGCCGCGGGCGCGGTAGCGCCGCAGCTCCTCGACCAGCTCGGCCCGCGCCGCCCGCTGGGCGTCGGTCAGGTGCGCGACGTCGGCGCGCTCCAGCTCGCGGATCGCGCGCCAGTAGTGGGTCCGGGCCCGCGCGCGGTAGTCCAGGTCCTCCGGCGGCGGCGGCGGCTCGAATCCGGCGGGTCCCGGCGCCTGGACGGCGAGGGCGGGGGCGGCGGCGAGCAGGGCGAGGACGGGGAGCAGCAGGTGCTTCATGGCGATCTCCGAGGAGGGGTTCGCCACCCCCCTCGCAACCGGCGGGCCAGGCCCGCGGGGACGCCGCGGCGGCGCGCACGGAGGCTCCAAGTCCTTGCCGTGCAGTGGCTTCCGTCACCCCGGGGAGAACCCGGGGAGCGCCCCGCCGGGACCCTCGCGTCCGGCCCGCGGAGCACCGCGTTCCTGCGGCGTAACGGACCTCGGCGCCTGCGCGCGCGCCCACCGGACGCGAGACGGGCCGCGGGACGGGGGCGGGACCGGGCGGGGGGGAGCCCCGGCGGGCGGCCGCTAGGATGCGGCCGTGCAGCGCCTCGCGAGCCACCCCGCCGCCGTCGTCGCCGCGCTGCTCGTCGCGGCGCTGGTGGTGCTCGTGCTGGTCTGGAACGACGTGCTGCCGGGCGGCTGGACGCTGCGCGGCTGGGTCGAGCCCCACGCCGAGCGGGCCGCCCGCGAGCAGCGCGAGCGCAGCGCGGCGCGCCTGGCGCTGTTCCGGCGCGAGAACCCGGCGGTCCCCGCCGGCGCGGTCGTGTTCGTGGGGTCCTCCACGATCGAGCGCTGGCCCCTGGAGACGAGCTTCCCCGCCGCGACCTGCGTGGACCGCGGCATCGGCAACGAGTCCTCGGCGGAGCTGCTCGAGCGGCTCGCCGGGAGCCTGCCCGCGGCGCGCCCGGCGGGCTTCGTCGTGTACGCCGCCAGCATCGACTTCCGCCGCGAGAACGCCCCGCCCGACGCCGTGGCCGCGCGCGTCGGGCGCGTGCTCGACGCGCTCGCGGCCGCCCACGCCGGCGTGCCGACCCTGCTGCTCGGGCTCCAGTCGGAGCGCGACGCGCCGCCGGGGTTCGTGGAGCGCCTGCGGCGCACGGACGCCGCGCTGCGCGCCCTGGCGAGGGCGCGCGGGGTCGCGTTCCTGGAGACGGCACGGCCGCCGCTCGTGGACCCGCAGGGCCGCCTGACGGTCGCTTGCTCGGCCGACGACCTGCACCTGAACGCCCGCGGCTACGCCGTCTTGACGGACTGGATCCTGGCGGAGGGCGGACCCCTCGCCGGTATCCTGGGGGGCACCTCCCCCGCCCCGGGTGGCGGGTAGGCGGCCGGCCCTCCGCCGGGAAGCCGGGATCCCTGAAGCCGGGGGCCCGGACCGGCCGATGGCCCCGCGGGGCTCCCCGCGCTCCCTCGCCGCCCCCGCCCCCACCGGACGATGCTCCGCAACATCGGCTCCAACTGGATCCTGAACGTGCTCAGGATCGCGGTCCTCATGCACCTGACGCCCTACGTCATCGGTGCGCTGGGGCCCGAGGGGAACGGCGTGTGGGTGTCGATCGTCTCGCTGACGGGCTTCCTGAAGCTGCTGATCCTGGGCGTGCCGATGGCGTCGGTGCGGTTCCTGGCGGAGCACCTCGCGAACGACGACACGAAGAAGGCCAACGAGGCCGTCTCGACGTGCCTCGGCATCTGCATCTTCCTGGGCGCGGGCGCGGCGCTGATCGGCGGCGGGCTGTACTTCTTCTTCGACCGCCTGCTGCTCGAGAACCCGCGCTGGCAGCACCTCGGGCCGGAGGTCTTCGAGGCCGCCCGCCTGGCCTACCTGCTCGTGGTCGCGCAGGTGGGCGTCGGGTTCGCGCTGCGCCTGCCCTACGGCATCTTCGACGCGCACCAGGACTTCGTCACGCGCAACTGGGTGATGGCGGGCGAGCTGGTGCTGCGCTACGCGCTGACCCTCGGCCTGCTGGCGCTGGACGCCTCGGTGGTCGTGCTGGCCGTCGTGCAGATCGTCTGCATGGTGGCCGAGTTCGTGGCGCTGATGGTCCTGATCCGGGCGCGCTACCCGGCGATCCGCTTCGGCCTGGGCGCGTTCGACCGCGCCGCCGTGCGCGCCATCCTGGGGTTCAGCGTGTTCACGCTGTTCCTGAACGCCGGCGCCATGCTGGCCTTCCGCTCGGACGCGCTGGTGATCGGCTCGTTCCTCGGCGCGGCCGAGGTCACCCACTTCGACGTCGCCAACAAGTTCTTCGAGCCGCTGACCGAGCTGGTGCTCGGGATCGCCGTCGTCGTGATGCCCACGGCGACGCGCCTGCGCACCCAGGGGCAGCTCGACCAGCTGGGAGCGATCCTGCTGCGCTGGTCCAAGGTGGCGTTCTCGATCGTCATGGTGGTCGGCGTGTACCTCGCGACGGTCGGCCCCGAGTTCCTGTCCTGGTGGCTGGGCGCGGACTACGACCCGTCGTCGGGCCCCGTGCTGCAGGTGCTGACGGTCTCGTTCCTGCTGTACCTGCCCGTGCGCGGCGTGGCGCTGCCGATCCTGATGGGCCTGGGCAAGCCGGGGCGGCCCGCGCTCGGCCTGCTGCTGATGGGCGTCGTCAACCTGGCCATCAGCGTGGCGCTCGTGCGGCCGCTCGGGATCCTCGGCGTGGCGCTGGGGACCGCGATCCCCAACGTCGTGTTCGCCGCCTTCGTGGCCTGGCTGGCGTGCCGCGAGATCGGCACCGGCCCGTGGACCTACGCGCGGCACGTGTTCGGGCGCGGCCTGGTCGGCGCGCTGGCCCCAGCCGGGCTGCTGCTGGCGCTGAAGCACGGCCTGGGCGTCGAGGGCTTCCTGCCGCTGCTGCTCGCCGGGCTCGCCTCGACGGCGACCTTCGCGGTCGTGTGGGTGCTCTTCGTGTACCGCGACGACCCGCACCTGGACCTGCTGGCCAAGCTGCGCGCGCGCCGCGCGGGGGCGGCGTCGTGATCCAGACGGCGCTGCTGGTCGCGGCGGGGCTCGCCGGGCTGCTGGTGCTGGCCGAGCTCGCGCTGCGCGCGGGCCTCCGCCTGCGCGACCGCTGGTACGTCTGGACGCCCCACCAGAGCACGCGCATGCACCTCGACCCCGAGGCGCTGCCCACGCTCGAGCCGCTGGTGCGCATCGAGTTCAACCGCGACGGCGAGCGCGGCACCGAGCCGCCGCGGGACCTCGACGGCTGCTTCCGCGTGCTGGTGGCCGGCGGCAGCGCGGCGGAGGGCTACTACCTGGACCAGGACGCGAACTGGCCGCAGGTCGTCCAGGAGCTGCTGCGCGAGCCGGCCGCGCTCGAGCGCCTGGGAGCCCGCGACGCCCACGTCGGCAACGTGTCCCGTTCGCTCGTCCCGTGCGAGGCGCTCGCGACGATGCTCGCGCGCATCCTGCCGCGGTACCGGCGCCTGGACGCCATCGTCTTCTTCGTCGGCGCCTCCGACGTCGTGCACTGGCTCGAGCGCGGCACGCCGCCCGAGCTCGTGGACGGCACGATCCCCGAGCGGCAGATGTTCGCCGTCACGCCGCGGCTGCCCTGGGGCCTGCACCGCAAGGACCTGGCGCTGTGGCGCGCGTTCTCCTCGCTGTACCGCGCGCGGCTGCGCCCGGTGCAGGAGCGCCGCGACGTCGGGCGCCAGCTCGTCGACCTGCGCCGCATGCGCGCCGGCGCGAAGACGATGATCGACGAGGTTCCCGACCCCGCGCCGCTGCTCGAC
>JAUIDW010000506.1 GCA_030428395.1 bacterium
GACCCCGCCCGGGTCGGACCGCCCCGCGGGCGAGGCCGCGCCGCCGGCCCGGCCCCCGTCCAGCGAGGTGCCGGCTGCGGCGCGTTCCGCGCCCCCGGCCGCCTCGTCCACACGGAACCCAGTCAGCTCGGGGTCGGTCCTCGGGCCGTCCCGCCCGCCCCCGGCGGGCCCCGCGGTCCGCCCGCGGTCCGCCCGCGGGACCGCGGGGGGCCGACGGGTGGACCGCGGGAGGGCCGGGGCCGAGACTGGGGGGCCGCGGGCCGCGCGGCGGCCCCGGGAGCCCTCCCTTGAAAGGCGTGACCCTGTTCCTGCCCCTCGGGGTGTTCCTCGTGCTGGTGGCGGGCTTCCTGTTCGAGCGCGCCGGCGACCCCACGGAGTCGTTCCCGCTGCTGCGGCCGCCCCAGGAGCCGAACCTGGACGTCGTGGAGCTCGACGTCGGCTCGCGGTCGCTGCGCGGGCGGGTGCTGGCCGAGGGCGCCGGCCTCGCCGGTGCGGGCGTGTACACGCGCGACGGCAACCGGCCCGTCTGGGACTTCACCGACGAGGAGGGCGTCTTCGAGCTGCACGGCCTGTCGGAGGCCGCGCTCCGGCTCGACGTGATGCGCTGGGGCTTCGACCCGGAGACGTTCGAGGTCGCCGCGGGGCAGACTTCGGTGCGCATCGAGCTCGTGAGCCGCATGGCCCCCTCGCCGGAGCTGCCCGTCGTCCTGCGGGCGCCGTTGATCGGCGAGCTGATCGCGCCGCTCGAGCAGTCGCTCGCCGGCTACGAGGTCTCCCTGCGACCCGCGCGCCCGGCCGACCAGCTCGGGCCCGAGATCGAGCGGCGCACCGAGTCCGACGCCGAGGGGCGCTTCCTGTTCGAGGACCTGGCGGCCGGCGACTACGCGCTGGAGGTGCGCCCGCCCTGGGCGCGCGGCGGCAGCTGGCCCGAGCTCGTGGCGCCGCGCACGCGCTTCCTGCGCCACTCGGCCGCGGGGGGCGAGCTGGCGTTCGAGCTTGCCTTCGGCGCGCTCGAGGCCCGCGTCGAGGACGGGCGCGCGAGCCCGATCGGCGGTGCTCTCGTCGTGCTGGAGCGCCGCACCGACCCCGCCGGCGCGCCCGTGCCCCCCGGCCGCGTCTGGCCGCCGGTCACGACGGAGCCGGACGGCACGTTCCGCTTCGACGACCTCCCGCCGGGCGGGTACGTGCTCACGCTGCGCGCCGGCGACGGCAGCCTGCGCGACGTGCCTGTCGAGATTTCGAACGGCCGGGTCGACCGTCCCGAGCTCCCGCCGCTCGAGCCCCGCGCCCCCGCGCCGCCCGCGGACGCGCCCGGCGACGAGCCCGCCGGGCCGTAGGCGCGCCGGCGCGGTCCGCGCGCCCGACGGCGTATGCTGGAGGGCAGCCCCATGCGCCTCGTCTACCTCGACAATGCCTCGACGACCCCGCTCGCGCCGGAGGTGCGCGTCGAGATGGAGCCCTGGCTCGCCGAGACGTTCGGCAACCCATCCTCGCGCCACGCGACCGGCGTCCGGGCGGCCGAGGCGGTCGACCGCGCGCGGGCCCGGGTGGCGCGGGCGCTCGGCGCCGAGCCGGACCGCGTCGTGCTGACCTCCGGCGGGACCGAGGCGAACAACCTGGCCGTCCTGGGCGGCGCGCGCGCCGCGCGCCTGGATCGAGGCGGGGCCGCGGGCGCGCCCAGCGTCGTCGTCGGCCCCACCGAGCACCCGTGCGTCCGCAACGCGGCCGCGGCGCTGGCGGAGGAGGGCTTCGAGGTGCGCACCGGCCGCGCGGCGCCCGACGGGCGGCTCGACCTCGACCACCTGGCCGGGCTGCTCGACGAGGGCACCTGCGTCGTGGCGCAGATGCTCGTGCAGAACGAGCTCGGCACGGTCTACCCGGTGCGCGAGGTCGCGCGCCTGGCGCGGACGCGCGCGCCGCGGGCCCACGTGCACGTGGACGCGGTGCAGGCGCTGGGCAAGCTCGACCTGGACCTCGAGGAGCTCGGCGTCGACAGCCTGGCCGTCTCGGCGCACAAGGTGCACGGCCCGCAGGGAGCGGGCGCGCTGGCGCTGCGGCCCGGCGCGCGCGAGCCGCGGCCGCTGGTCTTCGGCGGCGGCCAGGAGCACGGGCTGCGCGCGGGGACCGAGAACGTGCCCGGGATCGTCGGCCTCGGGCGCGCCGTGGAGCTCGCCGCGGACGAGCTCGAGGCGACCGTCCGCGCGACCGCCACGGCGCGCCGGATCCTGCTCGAGGGCCTGGCCGCCCTGCCCGCCGCGCGCGAGCTGCCGTTCGCGCCCGCCGGCGCCGAGGCCGGGCGCGCCGAGCGGGTCGACGCCATCTGCTCGATCCACCTGCCGGGCGTGCC
>JAUIDW010000128.1 GCA_030428395.1 bacterium
GGACCAGGCCCAGGCCGACGGCCAGCACGCCGAGCGCGACGAGGTCGACGCTGCGGTCGACGTCCGCGAGCTGCCGGGCGAGCAGCGCGCCGGAGTCCGCGAGGTACTCGAGGAACGGCGCGAGCGAGAGGCTCGCCAGGCCGACGCCCAGCGCGAGGCCGAGCAGCGACCAGGCGCCGGCGCGCCGGACCCCGCGGCCCAGGGCGAGCGCCCACAGGCCCGCGGTCAGCCCGACGCCGAAGGCGGTCTCCGGGTGGCCGCCGAGGATCGCGCCGGCGAGCAGCAGCGCGGTCCACGCCGCGGCGCGCCCCGGGCGCGGCCCGCGCGTGCCCTCGAGCGCGAAGAGCAACCAGGGCAGGAAGGGTGCCACGTGCCCGGGGCTCGCGTTCACCCACAGGACGAGGAACCCGGAGGTGCCGAAGGCCACGCCGGCGAGCGCCGCGCCGGCGAGGCCGAGCCCCAGCCGCCGCGCCAGCGCGTAGGCTCCGAGCGCCGCGCCCGCGAGCCGCAGCCAGGCGAGCAGCGCGAGGCCGCGGTCGAAGAGCTCGCGCCCGCCCAGCAGCTCGAACGCGGCGAGCGCGAGCACCTGCGGGTCGAACACGCCCGCCTGGGGGTTCCCCGCGCACGGCACCCCGGCGTAGATCCAGGGGTTCCAGAAGGGCGGGTCGCCTGCGAGCCAGCTCTCCACGACGAAGCGGTGGACGGGGTAGAAGAACACGCCCTGGTCCGCCAGCCCGTCCTGCCGGGGCGCCTCCGGCCCGGGCGTGCCGGCCGCGCGCAGGGCGCTGGCCCACGGCTCCTGCACCGTGGCCGTGTCGACCCCGAACAGCACGGTGTCGCCGTCGAGCAGGCCCTCGCGCAGGGGCCACGCCGCGAGCAGGAGGGCGGCCAGCGCCGCGACCAGCCACTCGACGCGACCCGGCGCGTCGTTCGCTCGATCGGCCATGCCAGCGCCCAGGGGATGCGATCCGCGCCGCGCGGTCAAGCCGTGGGTGCCGTGCCCCCGAAGAGGTAGGCTGCCCCCGCGTCCGGCGCGCGCCCCCCGCGGGCCGGAGCGCGTCCCCAGATGGTCCAGGTCGAGCTCAGCGCGGTCGTCCCCGCCTTCCAGGAGGCCGCGCGGCTGCCGGGGACGCTGGAGGCGCTGGGCCGCGCGCTGGACGAGCTGGGCCGGCCGCACGAGCTCGTCGTCGTCGACGACGGCTCGACCGACGGCACCGCCGAGCTCCTCGCCCGGCTCGCCGCGGACGACGCGCGGCTGCGCGTGCTGCGCCACGCGCGCAACCGCGGCAAGGGCGCCGCGCTCCGCACCGGCGTGGCGGCGGCGCACGGCGCGCGGATCGTGCTGCTCGACGCCGACCTGTCCACCGAGCTGACCGCGCTGCGGCCGCTGCTGCGCGAGCTCGACGCGGGCTGCGACTTCGCCCTGGGCAGCCGGCGCGCGCCCGGCTCGCTCGTCGCGCGGCGCCAGCCGCGCCTGCGCCAGTGGCTCGGGCAGGGCTTCTCGGCCCTCGCCCGCCGCCTGCTGGGCTGCCCCGTGCGCGACTTCACGTGCGGCTTCAAGGGGCTGCGCGCCGAGGCCGCGCACCAGGTGCTCGCGCACGCGAGCGTCGACGGCTGGGCCTTCGACGCCGAGTGGATCGCGATCGCCAGGGACCGCGGGCTCGTCCTGCGCGAGGTCCCGGTGCGCTGGCACGACGAGTCCGGCAGCAAGGTGCGCGTGGGGCGCGCGGCGCTGCGCTCGCTGCTGGACCTGCTGGCCGTCGCCTGGCGCAGCGCGCGCGGCGCGTACCGCCGCGCGCCGGCCGCGGCGCCCGCCGCCACGACGGCGGACACCCCCGGCTGAGCGAGGCGCGCATGGAGCGGCACGCCACCGTCGAGATGCGCGCGATCGAGGACCGCCACTGGTGGTTCCGCGGCCGCCGCGCCGTGCTCGCCGCCGACGTCCTGGCCGCGCACGCCGCGGCGCCGCCGGGCCCGCTGGTCGACCTCGGCTGCGGGACGGGCGGCAACCTCGCGTGGCTGCGCCGGCTGGTGCCGGGGCGCCGCGCCGTCGGGGTGGACCGCGACGACGAGACGCTGCGGCTGGCCGCCACGCGCGGCCTGGACGCGGCGCTGGTGCGCGCGGACGCGCAGCGCCTGCCGCTGGCGGAGGCGGGCGCGGCCGTGGTCGTGGCGCTCGACCTGCTCGAGCACTGCGCCGACGACGGCGCCCTGCTGCGCGAGGTGTTCCGCGCGCTGCGGCCGGGCGGGCAGCTCGTGGTCAGCGTCCCCGCCCACCCGCGGCTGTGGTCGGAGCACGACGTCGCCCTGCACCACCTGCGGCGCTACGCGGCGGGCGAGCTCGAGGAGCGCGTGCGCGCCGCGGGGCTCGAGGTCGTCGACCGCCACGGGTTCAACTTCCTGCTGCTGCCCGTCGTCGCCGGCGCGCGCCTCCTGCGCGGCGCGCCGCGTGGCGGGGAGCCGGCGCGCACCGACTTCTTCCACGTGCCCGGCCCGGTCAACGCGGCGCTCGCGGGCGTGCTCTCGCTCGAGCGCGCCGTCCTGTCGGTCGCCCGCGTGCCCTTCGGGGTCAGCCGCGTGCTGCGCGCGCGCCGCCCGTGAGGAACCTGCCCGGCGACCCCGGCCTCGAGCCGACGCCGCTGCGCGGCCCGGAGGGCCCCTACGTCGGGGTCGAGCCGCCGCCGGGGGGCGTGGCGCGCTTCGCGCGCGACGCGCGGCTCGACGCGCTGCTGGGCGAGCTGCACGCGGGCTTCGGCCCGCAGCGCTGGTGGCCGGCGCGCACGCCCTTCGAGGTCGTCGCCGGCGCCGTGCTCGTGCAGAACACGGCCTGGCGCAACGTCGAGCGCGCGCTGGCGGGGCTGGACCGGGCGATCGGGACGACGCCCGCCGACGTGCTGCGCGCGCCGCGGGAGGAGGTGCTCGCGGCCATCCGCCCCTCGGGCACGTACCGCGTGAAGTACGCGCGCCTCTGCGCGGTGTCGCGCTGGTACCTCGAGGTCGGCGGGCTCGCCGCGCTGCGCGAGCGGCCGCTCGAGGAGCTGCGCCGCGAGCTGCTCGCCGTCCACGGCGTCGGCCCCGAGACGGCGGACGCGATCCTCTGCTACGCCGCCGGCCGCCGCACGTTCGTGGTGGACGCCTACGCGCGGCGGGTGACCTCGCGCCACGGCCTCGTCGACGCGGGCGGCTCCTACGCGGCGCTGCGCGCCTGGTTCCAGGAGCGGCTCGAGCCGGACCTGCTCGTCTACCAGGAGGCCCACGCGCTCTTCGTCCGCGGTGCCACCGGCCCCTGCCGCCCCGCGCCCGACTGCGCCGGCTGCCCGGCGACCGCCCCCGCCGAGCTGCCCGGGGAGGGGCGGGAGGCCGCCGTGCGGGCCGCCGCTCCCAGACCTGGGCCGCGGGACGGCGCGGAGCGGTCGCTGGACGACCCGCGGGGCCCCGGGGCCTCATGGGACGAGGTTTGACCTGCCGTTAACGGGGAGGACCCGCCTGGCCGCCCCATGGGCCACGGCGCGCCCGCTGCCCCTCCCCACCCCGACGTCCCGGCGTTCAACCGGGCCCCGGCGAGCCCTAGCCTAGGGGTCCACCCCCCGACGACCCGCGCCCCAGGGAGCCACGATGCCCGAACGGATCCTGATCATCGAAGACGAAGAGACCCTCGCCCTCGGCGTGGGCGACGCCCTCGGCCACGCCGGCTACGAGACCCAGATCGTCCACGACGGGCTGCGCGGCCTCGAGGCCATCAAGAACGGGCAGTTCGACCTGATCGTGCTCGACCTGATGCTGCCGGGGATGAACGGCATCGACCTGCTGAAGAACCTGCGCCAGGAGCGGCACGACATCCGCGTGCTGATCCTGACCGCGCTGGCGGCCGAGGACGACCTCATCAAGGGCCTCGAGGCGGGCGCCGACGACTACATGGCGAAGCCCTTCTCGCCGCGCGAGCTCGTGGCGCGCGTCGAGGCGCAGTTCCGCCGCCGCGACCTCGACTCGTCGCCGCCGGCCATGCTGGAGCTGCCGGGGGGCATCCAGGTCGACCTGCAGCGCCTCGAGGTGCACCGCGACGGCGAGGTCGTGCCGCTCACGCCGCGCGAGGGCGACATCCTGCAGTACCTGATCCAGCACCGCGACCGGGTCGTGACGCGCGAGGACCTGCTGCTCGACGTCTGGCACTACCGCAGCGCCAACGTCGAGACGCGCACGGTCGACATCCACATCGTCGGCCTGCGCCGCAAGGTCGAGCCCGATCCCGCGAAGCCCTCGCTGATCCAGACCGTGCGGGGCAAGGGATATCGTTGGTACAGCTGAGGACGCGCAACGTCGCCCTGGCGCTGTACGGCGTCCTGCTCGTCCTGCCGACCGCCGTGCTGGGCGGGCTGCAGTGGTACGACATCGTGCAGGCCCACCAGGCCGCCAAGGCCGCGGTCCCGCAGAAGGCGGACGACGCGGCCCGGCGCCTGCAGGAGATGGTCGCCGAGCGGCTCCGGCGCCTCGTGGAGGCCGAGGACGACCGGCCCGTCACCCACTACGCGCCCAACGTCCTGCAGCCGGCGGCGCCCGGCCCGGACCTGCCCCCGCTGCTGCCCTCGCCGCTGCGCAGCGAGCCGCCGCCCCAGGGCGTGCTCGCCTGGTTCGTGTTCGACCAGCTGGACGGGGCGACCGCCCCGACCGACCTGTTCTTCGGGTCCTCGCGCGCCGTGCTGCGCGACGGCCCGCGCGTGGCCTGGCTGGACCGCTTCGTGTCGCGCGTCGCCGCCCGAGCCCACGACGAGCGCGACCCGACCCCGTTCCTGAGCCCCACGTCGTGGAAGACCTACGGCGACTGGGCCGGGCCCGGGGACGAGACCCTGGTGCCCCTGGCCGCGCTCGCCGTCGCGCACGCGCGCGACACCGACTACGACGCCTGCGTGGACCGCGCCGCGGCGGCCGCGCGCGACCGCAGCGTCTCGGTCAACGTGACGCCCTTCGAGCTGCGCTTCCAGCACTTCGAGGACCGCCCGGCGGTCGTGGCGACACGCCGCGTGATCCTGCGGCCCGACCCGGTGCTGTCGGGCGGCGCCGACGCCTGCATCGAGCAGTTCTCGCACGGGATGGACCTGATCCAGGGCTTCGTGCTGGACCCCGAGTGGCTGTTCGACGAGCTGCCGGCCCAGGTCGCGCGCAGCGTGCTGGACCCGACCCAGCGCTTCGTGTCCCCCACCTGCGAGGACTGCTGCCGCGGCCTGATGGACTTCCACTACCACTCGGAGATCCGGCTGGTGGAGGCCCTGGACCTGGAGGCGGGCGAGCAGGAGAAGGACTTCGCGCTGATGAAGGTCGCCGTCGACACCGGGCACCTCGAGCGCAGCTTCCGCTCGCAGGCCTGGCGCTACTTCGGCATGGCCGGGATGCTGACCCTGTCGCTGGCCACGGGGCTGCTGCTGCTGCTGCGCAGCGTGAACAAGGACCTCGAGCAGGCCCGGCGCACCGAGAACTTCGTCGCCGCGGTCACCCACGAGCTGCGCACGCCGCTCTCGGCCATCAAGCTGCACGGCGAGATGCTGGTGGACGGCTGGGCGCGCGACGAGGACAAGCGCCGCGAGTACTACCGCCGCATCGTGCGCGAGACGAGCCGGCTGTCGACGCTGGTCGAGCGCGTGCTCGAGAAGAGCCGCCTGTCCTCCTCCGAGCCCCAGCGCCCGACCGCCATGGACCTGAACGACCGGGTGCTGCGGCTGAAGCCCCACCTGGACGACTGCGCGACCACGCAGGAGAGCGACCTGGCCTTCGAGCTGGCCGACGGCCTGCCCGAGGTGATGTTGACCAACGACGCCCTGGGGTCGATCCTGGTCAACCTCGTGGAGAACGCCCGCAAGTACGCCCCGGTGGACGAGACCTCGCCGGACGCCGAGCCGATCCTGGTGCGCACGGCGGCGCGCCGCGGCAAGGTCGTGCTGGAGGTCTCCGACCGCGGCCCCGGCATCCGCGGGGACGAGAAGGAGCACGTGTTCGAGGCGTTCTACCGCGTCGGCAACGAGGAGACCCGCACCACGCAGGGCACGGGCCTCGGGCTGCACCTCGTGGCCATCCACGCCGAGGCCATCGGGGCCCGGGTCCGCATCGAGGACCGCCCCGGGGGCGGCACCACGTTCCGCGTGACGTTCGCGACGGCCTGACATGCACGTCGTCGTCCTCGGAGCCGGGCTGGCGGGGCTCGCCACGGCCCACGAGCTGGCGCGCGCCGGCGTCCGGACGACGGTGCTCGAGCGCAACTTCCACGTCGGCGGGCTGGCCCACAGCTGGCGCGTGGGCCCGTTCACGCTGGACACCGGCCCGCACCGGTTCCACACGCGCGACGAGGAGCTCGTGCGCCACCTGTACGACGTGCTGGACGGCGACGTGGTCCAGCGCGAGCGCAAGTCGCGCATCTACCTCGAGGGCAAGTTCTTCGACTACCCGCTGCGCCTCACCAACGTGCTGAAGGGCCTGCCGCCCGGGCTGCTGGCGCGCGCGCTGTGGGACTACCTGGCGATCCGGGTGCGCCAGGTCGCGTGGCCGATCCCCGACGACCACTTCGAGAACTGGGTGCTGAAGCGCTTCGGGCGCACGCTGTACGACCTGTTCTTCGGCACGTACACGTCGAAGGCGTGGGGCATGCCCTGCACGGAGATCTCCGCCGACTGGGCCGCACAGCGCATCAGCCAGGCGAACCTGTGGGACGCGATCGTCAAGACGATCAACCCGCCGCGCGAGGGCGAGGTGCGCAGCCTGGTGACGGAGTTCCACTACCCCGGGCACGGCGGCGTCGGGCGCATCTCGGAGCAGTACGCCGAGAAGGCGCGGGCGGCGGGCGCGGACATCCTGCTCGGCAGCCCGCTCGAGACCATCGAGCTGGACGGCCTGCGCGCGCGCGCCGTGACGTTCCGCACCGGCGGCCGCCCCGCGGGGCTCGCCGGCGAGCGCGGGGCCCGGCCCGGAGAGGGCGAGCTCGAGCGCCGCGAGTGCGACGCGATCGTGAACACGATCCCGCTGCCCGTGGCCGCCCGCGCCCTGCGCCCGGAGGTCGGCGCCGACGTGCGCGCCGCGATCGAGGGCCTGCGCTACATCGCGATCGTGTTCGTGTACCTCGAGGTCGCGCGCCCCTCGGTCGTCCCCGACCACTGGGTGTACCTGCCGTCGAAGGACCTCACGATCCACCGCCTGTCGGAGTTCAAGAACTTCAGCGACGACGCCGCGCCCGGCGACCGCACGGCGGTGTGCTGCGAGATCACGTGCCGGCCGGGCGACCACCACTACCGCCTGCCGCTCGAGGACGCGGCCGCCATCGCCGAGGCGGACCTCGTGCGCATCGGCCTGCTGCGCCCGGGCGAGTCGAAGCCGCTCGACATCGTCCGCCTGCCGCACGCCTACCCGGTCTACGACCTCGAGTACGCCGGCCGCCTCGAGACGCTGCGCGGCGCCGTCTCCCGCGTCGAGAACCTGCACACGACCGGGCGGCAGGGGCTGTTCCGCTACAACAACATGGACCACTCGATCGACATGGGCCGGCGCGTCGCGCGCACCCTGGTCGAGGGCGTCGACGGGCGCGCCGACCAGGTCGCGGCGACGCGGGAGTACTTCGGATGAGCGCCCTGCCCCCCGCCTGCGCGGAGGGCGAGCTGGTCGACGTCGCCTGCGCGCTGTGCGGCTCGACCGAGCGCCACCTGCGCTTCCGCGACGGCCCCTTCTCCGTCGTGACGTGCGCGGGCTGCGACCTGACGTACGTGACGCCGCGCGTTCCTCCAGGACGGCTGGTCGAGACGGTGTACGGAGCAGACTACTGGCGCTCGCCGGCCGCGAAGGAGCGCGGCTACACCGACTACCGCGCCGACGCGGAGCTGTACCGCCGCACGTTCCGCCTGCGCAAGCGCCTGGTGGACCGCTTCGCGCCGCGCCCGGGCCGGGTGCTGGACGTCGGCTGCGCGGCGGGGTTCTTCCTGGAGGTGCTGCGCGACGCCGGCTGGGACGTGCTCGGCCTCGAGCCCTCCGCCCCCATCCGCGCCACCGCGCGCGAGCGGCTGGGCGCGGACGCGGTGCTGGCGGAGCCGCTCGGCGAGGCCGACCTCGCGCCGGCGAGCTTCGACCTGGTCACGATGTGGGACGTGCTGGAGCACCTGCCCGACCCCGTCGCGGCGCTGCGCGCGGCCCGCGGGCTGCTCGCGCCCGGCGGCCGGCTGATCGTCGAGACCCAGAACGTCGCCAGCCTGGCCGCCCGGGCCCTGGGCCGGCGCTGGCAGCACTACAAGCACGCCGAGCACCTGCACCACTTCCACGCGGGCACCCTCGAGCGCGCCTTCCGCGAGGCCGGCCTCCGGACGCTGCACCGCACCGCGCGCTACGGCGGGAAGCTGGTCTCGCCCGCCTTCGTGGCCGAGCGCGCCGGCCGCGTGCACCCGGTCCTGTCGACGCTGCTCGCGCCGCTCGCGCGGTTCTCGCGGGGCGGCCTGTACGTCAACCTGTACGACGAGCTGATCGCCGTCGCGGAGGCGGCCGACCAGCGCTGACCATGGACGCCCGCGCCTACGAGCAGTTCCGGACGCTGGAGCGCGACCACTGGTGGTTCCGCGGCCGGCGGACGGTCTATTTGGGCCTGCTGCGCCACCACCTGGCCGGCCGGCGCCCGCGGCGCGTCCTGGACCTGGGCACGGGCGTGGGCGGCTTCCTCGACGGGCTGGCGGAGCTCTGCGACCGCGTGCACCCCGCCGACACCGACGCCGAGAGCCTGCGCCGCTGCGTCGCGCGCGGCTTCCCCGCGGCCGTGCTGGCGGACGGCTACCGGCTGCCGTTCCGCGACGCGAGCTTCGACCTCGTGTGCCTCTTCGACGTGCTCGAGCACCTCGACGACGACGCCGCCGCGCTGGCCGAGGTGCGCCGCGTGCTCGAGCCCGGCGGCCTGGTCTTCCTCAGCGTCCCGGCCTACCCGTGGCTCTACGCCAACAACGACCGCGTGGCGCACCACCGCCGGCGCTACACGCGCGCGATGCTGAGCGGCCTGTTCGCCGGCGCGGGCCTCGCCGAGGAGCGCAACACGCACACCAACGTCGCGCTGTTCCCGCTGATCGCGCCGACGGTGCTCGGGCTGCGCGCCGCCGAGCGCGTGCTGCTGCGCGGCGAGCGCTCGTCGGACCACACGAACCTCAGCTGGCCGCTGCCGCGCCCGGTCCACGGCCTGCTGCACGCGGCCTTCGCGGCCGAGCTGCCGCTGTCGCGCCGCGCCGACCTGCCCTTCGGCCACTCGATCGTGGCCATCGCGCGGCGGCCGGCCGGGGACTGACCCCGGCGGCAGCCGGCCCGCTCAGCTGGCGGGCGCCGGCTCCTCGGCGGCTTCCTCGTCCTCCTGGACGAACTCGGGGTTGATCCAGAGGCCGTAGCGCTCGCGGAACCACTTCAGCGAGGCCAGCTCGCGCTCGCTGAAGTCGTTGATCGCCTCGATGCCGGCCTGCTGGCGCAGGCTGGCGAGCTCGGCGGGGTCGATGTCGACGCGCGCGGGCTCGCGCTCGCCGTAGGCGCGCAGCAGGAAGGCGGCGTCGCCCTGGAACGAGAGCTCGGCGGGCGGCACGACGTCCGCCTCGTACGTCATCAGCAGCGGGTTGAAGCGGAAGAACTGCTTCACCGGGTCCTGGCTGACGACCGCCGTGGTCATGGCCACGCGCGGGTCGTACCAGTCCTTCTTCGAGAGCTCGAGGCCGGCGGCGGCGACGGCCTGCGCGAACGTCTCGTGGTCGACCTGCGGGTTCCAGTCCTCGTCGGGGCCGAGGTCGGCGGGCCGCTCCGCGAGCGCGTCGCGCACCGCGGTGAGGCGCTCGACCGCCAGCTCGCCGACGCGCGCCTTCTTCCACTCCTCCGCGACCCGGTCGCGGATGTCGGCGAAGGGCGGCGCCTGGCTGGGCACGCGCTCGGTGACGCGCACGACGTAGAGGCCGTCCTCCTGGACCGTCACCGCGCGCGGCACGCCCGTGGAGCGGTCCGCGGTGGACACGGCGTTGGCGACGAAGTCGCCGCCCCAGGTGTCGTCCGTGCGCCAGTCCTCGACGGTCCGCGCGTCGCCCGCGGGCTGCACCTGCAGCCCCAGGGCGGCCGCCTCGGCCGAGAAGTCGATCGTCTCCCCGTCGGCGAGGCGGTCGCCGATGGAGATGCGCCAGGCGTCCAGCGCGTGGTAGATCGGCGCCTCGCGGCGCGCGTCCTCGGCCACCTCCTCGTAGGGGAAGTACAGCCGGTCGCGGGCCTCGGCCGCGTCCTCCTTCTGCTCGGGGCGCTTGAAGCGCACGTGCGTCCAGAGGTTGTAGTACTCCTGCGCCTGCTCCTCGGGGTCGACGCCGGGCGGGCCGGAGTGCGTCGACAGCAGCGCCTGGGGCGCCTCGTCCCCGGTGCGGTACACGGCGACGTCCGCGCGGATCGTCTCCGGCAGGAACTCGGCGTTGAACTTCTGGCGCAGCTCGAAGGCCTCGAGCCCGTCGTACCAGGCCTTCAGCTCCTCGTCGTCGGGCACGCTGACGGCCGGGTCGTCCAGCAGGTCGTCGGTCCGGAGGGCGACGTAGTCGAAGGCGAGCTGGGGGTGCGCCTCCTTCCAGGTCGCCTCCACGTCCGCCATGTCGGCGAACCCGATGGCCGACGCGAGCAGGCCCTGGAAGCGGTTGGCGATCATCACCTTGCGCAGCGTGTCCTCGTACTGCGCGGCGCTCATCGACGCCTGGGCCAGGGCCGAGCGGTACACGTCGCCCGAGCCGAAGCCGCGCGTGCCCGGGGCGCCCTGCAGGATGGCCTCGCCGAGCTCCTGGTCGGACACGTACACGCCGGCGTCCTCGGCCAGCTCGATCATGATGAGCATGCGCACGAGGTCCTCGTCCTCGAAGCGCACGCGGCCCAGGCCCTGGGCGTAGAAGAAGTCGTCGATCTCGCGCCGCCAGGAGGTCAGCTCGCGGATCGTCACGGTGGTCTCGCCGTCGCTGGGGTGGCTCCAGCGGGCGTAGACGGCCGCGCCGGGGTCGGTGCGCGAGGTGAAGAGGCCGATGAACTGGTCGGGGACGACGAAGATGACCAGGACGAAGACCATCAGCCCGAGCATCACGTAGAAGCGCCACCCCGACGTCCACTTGGGGACGTGGAGGATCTCGCCGTCGTCTTGGGAATCGTGGGCCCCGGTCTCCGGCGTCTGGCCGCCGGCCTGGGTCGCGCTGCGCTTCGACTTGGACATGGTGGGCTGTGGTTGCGGGGGCTCCCGGGGGCGACCGGCGGGCGCTCGGGGACGCCCGCAAAGCGGCCGGGGGGGCCCCGGAGCCCTCGGGAGGGCGTCGGGGAACCCGGGATCGAGCGCAGCAGTCTAGCCCGCCGGCCCGAGCGCGTCCCGGCCGATTTCGCCCGCCCGTGGGGACGCTCCCCCGGCGGCCCGGACGTGCCCGCGGACGCCGGCGGGCCGCTCCGCGCCGGCCCGGGGCCGCGCCCGGGGTCGGTGCGTCCGGGTCCGGGCGCCGGTTCGTCGGGGCCCGTGCGGGCGGGAACGCCTCAGTCGCGGACCAGCTCGGAGTCGCGCGGGAGCTGCTTCAGCCCGGCGAGCCCGAAGGTCTCGAGGAAGCGCTTCGTGGTCCCGTACAGCAGCGGCTGGCCGGGGACCTCGGCGCGGCCGGTCACCCGCACCAGGCGCCGGTCCACCAGCGCCCGCAGGATGGGGCCGACCTGGACGCCGCGGATGGCCTCGATCTCGGCCTTCGTGACGGGCTGGCGGTAGGCGACGACGGCCAGGGTCTCGAGCGCCGCGGGGGAGACCTTCTCCTCGCGGCGGACCTTGGCCAGGCGCCCGACCGTCTCGTAGACGTCCGGGGTGCTCAGCAGCTGGTAGCCGCCCGCGATCTCGCGCAGCTCGACGGGCAGGCCGGAGGCCTCCAGGCGGGCGGACACGGCGTCCAGCAGCGCCCGCACGCGCTGCGGCGCGGGGTTCTCGAGCAGGTTGGCGAGGCGCCCGATCCCCAGCGGCTCGGGCGAGGCGAAGAGCAGCGCGGACAGGCGCCGCTCGAGCTCCTCGTCGGAGAGCTCCTCGCCGGGGCCCAGCTTGGCGGGCGCCGCGTCCTCGGCCGCGGGGCTCGCGTCCGCGGCCTCGCCCTCCGCGGGGGCGTCCTCCGCCGGCGCGGAGGCCTCGGCGCCGGGCTCGGGATCCGGCCCGGAGTCGCGCTTGCGGCGCTTGCCGCGGCGCGCGCGCTTCTTGCCCGTGGAGGCCGGCTCCCCGTTCGCTCCCCCCGGGACGCCACCGGAGGCGCCGTCGTCGCCCTCCCCGGAGGGGGCGGTCGGATCGGGGTTCGACGTGTCTTCCGCGGCCATCTGCTTCTCGGCGGCCTTCGACCGCCGGGCCCTGCGTGCCTTCCGCGGCGCGGGGGACGACGTCCCTTCGTCCGCGACCACCTCGGGCGCACGCTCGAGCACGACTTCGGGTTCCACGTCCCGAGCTTTGCGCACCCGGAGGCGTCGTCCAAGGAAAAACCCGGGCTCGGATCGGGCCCCTCCGGCCCTCCGACGACGGCCGCCGGGGCGCGCGCGCTGGCCGGTCAGCGTCGCTGGCGCTCGGCCGCTCGCCGCCGCTAGCGCTCGTCGAAGAGCTGCTCGAGCACGCGCGCGTTCGCCTCCATGCGCCCGACGAAGTCCGCGTCGCCGCCGTCCGCCGGCACGCCGCCGCCGGGGTCGAGCACGACGCTCTCGACGCCCAGCGCGCGCAGCCGCTCGGCCACCTCGGGCAGGGGCTCGCCCTCCCACAGCATGGTCCGCGCCGGGCGCTCCTCGAGGCGCCTCGCGAGGGCCCCCCACTCCATCACGCCGGGGTCCTGGTCGGGCTCCCAGTGGACGCTCTCCAGGTCCAGCCCGCAGCGCCGCGCCAGGTACCCGTAGACCGGGTGCGAGGCCAGCAGCGGCCGGCCGGGGTCGCGGGCGGCGGCGGCGCGCCAGCGGGCGTCGAGCGCGGCGAGCTCGACGACCAGCTCCGCGCGCGCGGCCTCGATCGCGGCCGCCCCGTCCGGCAGCAGCGCGGCGAGCGCCGTGGCCACGGCGTCCGCCTGCCGGGCCGCCTGGTCGAGGTCGAGCCAGGTGTGAGCCTCGAAGCCCGCGTGGGAGTGCGCCCCCTCCGGGCCGTGGCGGTGCACGACGGCGTCGGGGCGCTCGATCCAGCGGTCGGCGAACCCCGCCGCGGTGACCACGAGGCGCGAGGTGGGCAGGCTCGCGTGCTCGAGCCAGCCGGCGTAGCCCGCGCCGTTGGCCAGGATCAGGTCGGCCGCCTGCGCGGCGGCCAGGTCGTCGGGCGCGGGCATCCAGTCGGCCGGGTCGACGCCCGGCGGCGCCGGGAAGCGCACGTCGACGAGGTCGCCGCCCAGGCGGCGCGCGAAGGTCGCGAGCGGCTGGTTGACGGCGAACACGACCGGCCGCGCGCCGTCCGGCGCGGCGCGCCCGGCGCCGGCGGGCTCGCCACACCCCGCCAGCAGGACCGCGGCCCCGAGCAGCACG
>JAUIDW010000129.1 GCA_030428395.1 bacterium
GCTGCGCCGCCTCGAGCTCGCCGCCGACGTCCCGTCGGTGTGGATCGACCGCGTCCAGTTCTGGTTCGACGACGAGCCCCTGACCGTCGAGCGCCCCGGGCGCCTGCGCATCGTGCGGCGCGACGAGTTCGACGCGGCGCTGGTCGCCGGCGTGCGCGAGCGCGGCGTCGAGGTCCGCGAGGGCGAGCGCGTCGTGGCGCTGCGGCGCGAGGGCGACCGGATCGCCGTCGAGACCGAGGCCGACACGTACCTCGCGCGCGTGGTGGTCGGCGCCGACGGCGCCAAGGGCCCCGTGCGCTCGACCTTCGTCCCCGAGGAGCAGTCGCGCGTCAGCCGCCTGGTCGAGGTGCTGGTCGAGAGCGACGCCGCGGCGCCCGAGCACCGCGACCGCATGGCGGTGTTCGACTTCCGCCCCATGAAGCGCGACCTGCAGGGCTACACGTGGGACTTCCCCTGCCTCGTCGCCGGCCGCCCGACGCTGAACGTCGGCGGGTTCGACAGCCGCCGCAACGACGGCTCGCGCGCGCCGCTGAAGGAGCTCGTGACCGAGCGGCTCGCGGCGCGCGGCGTGGACCCGACGCGCGTGCGCCTGCAGGGGCACCCCGAGCGCTGGTACGCGCCCTCGGGCACGTACGCCGCCCCGAACGTCGTGCTGGCGGGCGACGCGGCGGGGATCGAGCCGCTGCTCGGCGAGGGCATCGCCTACGCGCTCGAGTACGGCCCGGTGACCGCCGCCGCGATCGTGGACGCGCTGCGCACCGGCGACCTGTCCTTCGCCGACTACGGCGACCGCCTGCGCGCCAGCCGCCTGGGCAGCGCCCTGAACCGCAACCAGCGCGCGGCCTGGGTCTTCTACCGCCCGTTCCTGCGCGGCCTGGCCCCCCCGCTGGTCCGGCTGCTGGTGCGCCGCATGCGCCGCCGGGGCGAGCTGCGCACGCTGCGCGCGCAGGAGGTCGCGCGCGCCGGGGGCGAATAGCCGCGCGCTGCGCGCGTGGGAGCGACCATGACCCGCTACGAGTACAAGTTCGTGCGCCTCGGCGAGGGCTGGTTCGGCGTCCGCCGGGAAGGGCGCGAGGACTACCGCGAGGTCGTCCGCAGCCACGCGCAGGACGGCTGGCGCCTGGTGCAGATCTTCGCCCCGAGCATCGGCGGCTACGGCCACGCCAAGTTCTTCGAGGTCGTCCTCGAGCGCGAGCTGCCCGCCGACGGCGCGCCGACGCCGCGCGTATGAGCGGCGCCGCTAGCGCCGCGCGCGGTCCGCCGGCGCGGCGCGCGCGAGGTCGCCGGCGGGGACCTGACGCATCGCGCCGCCGAGGCGCGCGTCCACGCGGTGCACGCCCACGGGTCGGCCGTCCGACCAGCGCCCCTGCAGCGCGACGGAGCCGTCGCGCCGGTACACGGTCCGCAGCCCGACGGGCTCGCCCGCCTCGTACTCCACGGCCAGCCGCAGGCTGCCGTCGGGGCGCCAGGCCAGCCAGTGCCCCTCACGCCGGCCGCGCCGGTAGCGGACGGCGCTCTCGAGGCTGCCGTCGGAGTGGAAGCGCAGCACGGGCCCGTGCAGCTCGCCCTCGCGCCACGTCTCGACCAGCACGGGATGCCCGCAGGGCTGCCAGCGCTCGTGGCGCCCGTCGAGCCGGTCCTCGCGGTAGCGCAGGCGCTCGACCCTGCGGCCCGAGCCGTCGAAGCGCACGACCACGCGCGCGCCGTCGTCGGCGTGGCGAGTGCGCTCGCGCAGCGCGCCGTCCTCGTCCCACGTGAGGTGCACGCCGACCGGTCGTCCCTCGACGAAGGCGCCCTCGGTGCGCTTCTGACCGTTGGCGTGCCAGGAGACGTGGTGACCGTGCTCGCGGCCCACGTACCAGGCGCCGTGGTCGCGGCGCACGCCGTTCTCGTACCAGGTCGTCCACAGGCCCGCGCGCTGCCCGCCGCGGTACCGCCCGCGGGCGAGCACCTGCCCCGCGGGGCTCCACTCGCTCCACTCGCCCTCGCGGCCCCTCGCGGGGACCCGCGTCGCCTCCGCGCCGCAGTCCGCCGGGCCCGGCGGGCGCCCGTCGGCGTACTCGCCCGCCGCCTGCCGCGCGCCGCCGGGGTACCAGAACGTCCAGGCGCCCTGGGCGTGGACGGTGCCGTCCTCCCCGCGCCCCACGAAGCCCTGGTAGCGGATCGGCCCACCGGGGCGGTAGCGCTCGCGGACGGGGTGCAGCTGGGCCGAGCAGGCCACCAGGCCCACGGCCAGGGCGACGGCGGTCGGGAGGAGCGCGCGCGGGAGCTGCATGGCGGAGGAGCGGAGCGTCGGGACGGACCCGCTCCTGGCCATCGGACTCCGGTCCCCTCCGTTATGAGCGGGATGCGGAATCCCGGGCCGCGCGGGGCGACGGGCTCCAGCCCGTCAGGGGCAGCCCGGGCGTGGGCGAAGCCCGGATCGGCCCCCGATCCGGAGCCGAACCGGTCCCGGGACCGGACTGACTGGGTTCCGTGTGGGCGGCGGGCCGGGTTCCGGTCGGATCTCCTGCAACCGAAACCGCCTGGAGCAGTCCCCTCTCCGGCGAGGTCTCGCTCCCCCGCCGGCGGAGGAGCCCGCGCGCTCGAGCCTCCGCGCGGCCCCGTCCGCCGGGGTCCCCGCGGCCGCGACCGTCAGTCGTCCGCGTCCGGCTCCAGGGGGGCGCAGCCGCCGCCGCTGACGCCGGGCCAGCCGTAGAGGGCCAGGAAGGCCGGGGCGACGCGCTCGGCGGCGACGGGGCGGGCGCGGCGGAAGGCGACGGCGAAGGGCGAGGCGGCCCCGTCGCGGCGGCCGTTGAAGGCCGAGCCGCCCCAGCGCTCGCCGAGGGCGAGGAGGTCGAAGCGCTCGAAGCGCCCCGCGGCCGTGTCGAGGGTCGCGGCGCCGGAGAGGCGCGTGACCACGCCGCGCTCGTGCTGGGTCCCGGCGGGTCGCGGCTTCCCGCCGTAGGTGCGCCAGGGGCGGCGCGACACCGCGCGCGTGCGGCCCTCGAGGCGCACCTCCAGGCGGCCGTCGTCGCGCGACACGGCGCGGACGAGCAGCTCGGCGCGCTCGACGTCGCGGGCGTCGAAGGCCCAGGTCTGGCCGCGGACGCTGTCGACCAGGTGGAAGCGGACCAGGCGCTCGACCAGGGCGGGCGGCACGCGGTGCGTCGCCCCGGGCTCGAGATCGGGGGGCACGAGCGCGGCGAGCTCGTCGGCGCGGAACCAGGCGAAGTCGAGGTTCCAGAGGCCGCGGTCGTCCGGCGTCGCCGGCGGGTCCGGGAGCGCGGGCGCGCCGGGCTCCTGCTCCGGCAGACCCTCGGGCAGGTCGCGGAACGTGGCCCGCAGGACGAGGCCGTCGCGGGGGTAGCTGGACTCGAAGCGGTCGACGCCGCCCCAGGGCGCCAGGGCCACGCGCTCGGCCACGTCCGGCGCGAGCCGGCGGTCCTCCTCGGGCAGCGCGGCCCAGGCGTCCAGCGCCTCCTCCAGCACGCCGGCGACCCGTTCGGGGTCGAGCGAGTTCAGCGCGCCCAGCAGCCGGCCGCTGGGCGCCACGGCGTAGATCCCCTGGCGGGTGCGATGCGCGGCGCGCCCGCCGCCGGCGAAGCTGCCCTCGGCCAGGCGCTGGAACAGGACGCACTCCGCGTCGGTGCCGCTCTGCAGGCGGAACACCTCGTCCGCGGCGGGGACGAAGCTCGCGGCGAGCTCACGCGCGCGCGGATTGGACCAGACGGACCGCCGGCCCCGGACGCCATTGCCTCATGTGCACCCGAGCGGGTGCCCGTTCATCACCCACAGGAGCAGCGGCCGGCCCTCGCGCGCGGAGGCGAGCAGGCCCTCCCACAGGGACGGCAGCCACGGGATCGTCTGCCACGTGCGCTCGTCCTCGCCGGGCTCGACGCGCGCGAGCCAGCGCGCGAGGGCGCGGTCGCCCGTGGTGCGGGGCGCGGCCGGCGCGTCGGGTGCGCCCTGGACGACCGACGCCGGCGCGCCCGCGGGATCCGCGGCCGTGCCGGCGTCGGGGAGCGCCGCGAGGCAGAGGATCGACAGCGCGGCGATCACGGGGCGTCGCTCAGCCGTGGTTGCGGGCCGCGAAGCTCCAGTTCAGCAGACCCCACAGCGCCTCGACGTACTTCGGACGGGCGTTGCGGTAGTCGACGTAGTACGCGTGCTCCCACACGTCGCAGGTGAGCAGCGGCGTCTTGCCGTCGGTCAGCGGGCAGCCCGCGTCCTTGTACTGCTCGACCGACAGCGAGCCGTCGGGGTTCTTGACGAGCCAGCTCCAGCCGCTGCCGAACAGCGTGACGGACTTGTTGACGAACTCGTCCTTCAGCTCGTTCAGGCTGCCGAAGCTCTTGTCGATCGCCGCGCGCAGCGCGCCCTGGGGCTCCTTGTCGCCGCCGGGGGTGATGCAGTTCCAGTAGAACGAGTGGTTGAAGTGCTGCGCCGCGTTGTTGAACACGCCGCCCGAGCTGGTCTTGACGATGTCCTCGAGGCTCTTGTTCGCGAACTCGGTGTCGGCGATCAGCTTGTTCAGGTTGGTGACGTAGGCGGCGTGGTGCTTGCCGTGGTGGTACTCGAAGGTCTCGGCCGAGATCGAGGGGGCGAGGGCGTCCGCGCTGAAGCCCAGGGCCGGAAGTTCGTGCTGCATGGGGTTCCTTGATGGAGAGTCTCTTGACGAAGTGCGACGAACATTCAAAACCGGGGCTGGCGGCATTTCAAGGCCCGCCGGATCCCGTGCCGAGCACCCCGCGAGCACCGCGCTCACCCCTCCGCTGGGTCGGCCTCGTCGCCGGCCCGACGCTCGCGCTCGCGGCCTGGGCCTGGCTGCCCGCCAGCTACGTCGGCGTCGAGGGGGTCGAGGTTCCCTTCACGCCCGCGGGTCGCCTCGCGCTGGCCCTGATGCTCTGGATGGGCACCTGGTGGCTGACCGAGGCCGTCGACGTCGCGGTGACCGCGTTGCTGCCGCTCGTGTTCCTGCCGCTGACCGGAGCGCGCACGCTGCAGGAGGTCGCGGCGCCCTACGCGCACCCGCTCATCTTCCTGTTCGCAGGAGGCTTCCTGATGGCGCTGTCGATGCAGCGCTGGGGGCTCGACCGGCGCATCGCGCTGCTGACGCTGCGCGTCGTCGGGACGCGACCGGCGTCGCTCGTCGGCGGCTTCATGCTCGCGACCGCGGTGCTGAGCGCGTGCGTCTCGAACACGGCCACGACCGCGATGATGCTGCCGATCGCCCTGTCGATCCTGCACCTCGTGGTCGGCGAGGGCGCCGCCGCCGCGTCGGGTCGCCCGGAGCACCGCCGCCTGGCGACGTGCCTCATGCTGGCGATCGCCTACGCGGCGTCGATCGGCGGCCTGGCGACGCTGATCGGCTCGCCGACGAACGGCATCTTCGCGGGCAACGCCGACGAGCACTTCGGGGACTCGATCGGCTTCCTGGAGTGGCTCGGCGTGGGGCTGCCCGTCGCCGCCGTGATGCTGCCCGCCACGTGGTGGTACCTGACGCGCGTGGCCTTCCGCGTCGGCCGCGAGCCGATCGAGGGCAGCGCGGAGACGGTGCGCGCGAGCCTCGCCGGCATGGGCCCCGTGCGGGCGGGCGAGTGGACGACCCTGGCGGTGTTCCTGCTCGCCGCGCTCGGCTGGATGACGCGGCCGCTGCTCGAGCGGCTCGTCCCCGGCCTGTCGGACGCGGGCATCGCGGTCGCGGCCGGCCTCGCGCTGTTCGCGCTGCCCGTCGGCCCCGGCCGGGCCGGGTTCGCGCTCGACTGGCCGATCCTGCGCAAGCTGCCCGTCGGCATCCTGGTGCTGTTCGGCGGCGGCCTCAGCCTGGCCCTGACCGTGCACGCCACCGGCGTGGCGGACTTCCTGGGCAGCCGCGCGGCGGCGACCGGCGAGCTGCCGCCCCTGGCCACGGTGCTGGCGATCACCGCGGCCATGATCTTCCTGACGGAGCTCACGTCGAACACCGCCACCGCCGCCACGATGCTGCCGATCCTGGCCTCGCTCGCGCCCGCCCTGGGGCTGCACCCCTACGAGCTGATGGTCCCGGCCACGCTCGGCGCGAGCTGCGCCTTCATGATGCCCGTGGCCACCCCGCCCAACGCGATCGTCTTCAGCAGCGGCTACGTCACCGTCCCGCAGATGTGCCGCGCCGGCTTCGCCCTGAACCTGGTCGCGATCGCCGTGGTGACCGGCGCCACGTTCCCGGTCGTGCGCTGGGTGCTCGGCGCGGGCTGACGCCTCGGCGGCGGCCGTGGTCGCGCAGCCGCCGGGCGCCCGACGCGGCGTCGTGGCCGGCCCGTTCACCGGCGCCCGATGCCAGTTCGAGCCGATCCGGTTCCGAGAACCGGTGACCTGCGTCACGCTGGAGGGTGGCGCGGGGAGTTGATTGCATGAGCACACGAAACGAGGCCCTCACCGAGCTCCTCGCCCGTCCCAGCTGGGTCCGCGCCCTCGCCCGCAGCCTCGTCTCCCAGGAGGCCGACGCCGAGGACATCCTGCAGGAGGCCGCGGTCGCCGCGATCCGACGGCCTCCCTCGGGAGGCCTCCCGCGCGCATGGATCTCGCGCGTTCTCTTCAACCTCGCGTCGAAGGCACGTCGCTCCTCCGCCCGGCGCGCCGACCGCGAGGCGCTGGTCGCCGCTGGCGACCACGACCACGACGCGGCGACGGTCCGCGACGCCGAGCGACGCCTCGCGATCCAGCGCGACGTGGCGCAGGCGGTACTCTCGCTCGACGAGCCCCAGCGCAGCGCCGTGATCCGCCACTACGTCGAGGGCATGCCCGCGGTGCGCATCGCGCAGGTGGACGGCATCTCGCCCGAGGCGGTCAGGCAACGACTGGCTCGCGCGCGCGCGAAGCTGCGGGAAGCGCTGGACGGAGAGTACGGCGGGAGGCGAAGTGCCTGGAGCGGGGCCCTGCTGTCGCTCGCGGACACCGGCTCGGACGGAGCGCCCTCGCACGCGGCGAGGCGTGCTCCCGGGTCGAGCGCGAGCGTGTCGAGGAGGGGTGTCTGGAGTCCATCGTCACCCCCCGCTGCGGCGTCGTCCGCGCCCGTCTGGCTGGGAACCGTGGCCACGGTCGCGGCCGTGGTGCTCCTCGCCGCGTCCGCGTGGAGACAGCGCGAGTCCGGGGGCGCAGACCTCGACTCCGGGCCTGGGCGCGTCGCCGCCCTTCAGGGCTCCAGGCCCGGCAAGAGAGCAAGCCACGAAGGACCGGCCCTCGAGCCGCCCGGCGCCGAGCCACGCTCCCTCTTGCACGCCACCGAGGCCTTCCAGCCGCCCGACACCGCGGCGGCATCCAGCCCCGCCGCGAACCGCGCGAAGCTGGTCCTTCACGTCCATCGCGAGCGCGACGGCGAGCCCGCCCCCGGTGCGGTCGTCATCCTGCGACACGAGTCCGCGCAGTCCACTCCGCGATCCGTCGTCACCGACGCGCACGGCATCGCGAGGGTCGACCCGATCGAGCCGGGCGCCCTCGAGGTCGTTCTCCAGCTCCGCAGCGACGACCCCGACCGCATCGAGCTGAGCCGAGGCGAGACGCGACGCCTCGACCTCATCGTCCCCGCAGGTTACACGGTCCGCGGCGTCGTGCGCGACGCGCACGGCTACCCGCTCGCGGACGCGGGCATCTGGGTGGGCGAGCCCTGGTCGCGCGTGCGCGGGCACATCCTGGCGCGGACGAACGAGGAGGGCTGCTACGAGCTGACCGATGTCAAGCCCGACGGCATGCACTGGATCGGCGCGCGCGCCCCTCGACACGCACCGTCGCAGGTGCGCTACTTCGACGCGTCCGTGGGAGACGTCGTCGAGTACGACATCGTCCTCGACCGCGCCGGCGGCGACGTTCGCGGGACCGTGCGTGACACCCACGGCAAGGCCATCGTGGGCGCCGAGGTGCTCGTCGGCTACCAGTCTCCGGAATGGGCGAGCTCGAAGGGCGGCTCGCCTCCGCACTTCGGGCTCACCGATGGAGCGGGCGCCTTCTTCCTCGCCGGTGTGCCCGCCGGAACGCAGCCGGTCCTTGCCAGATCGCCACACACCGCGGCCTGGCGCGGCGAGCTGTGGGTGCGTCCGAGCAGCGAGAGCGAGATCGCGATCGAGCTCACTCCCGACACGCGCGTCGTAGGGCGCGTCGAGGACGCTCGGGGCAACCCCGTCGGCGACGCGCTCGTGCGCGTGTTGAGCGACTACCGCTTCCTCTCGGCGACCGCGTGGACGCACCAGGACGGCCGCTTCGAGCTGCACGGCCTCGTGCCGGGCGCCGTGCGCCTCGAGGCGACACACGAGAAGGAGGGCGTCGCCCACACGCGGCTCCACATCGCGGGAGGCGAGACCGCGGACTGGACGGCCGTGCTGCGCCCGGAGCCGCGCGTGTTCGGCACGGTGCGCGACGCGCAGCGGCTGCCGGTCGCCGGGCGCGAGATCGCGCTATGGGACGGTGCAGAGCAGTACGGAGTGCAATACACGTTCACGGATGAGGCGGGTCGCTTCTCGTTCGACGCCGAGCAGGGGCGGCCGCTGACGCTGGTCGTCTACTCGGACTCCGACGACTTCCCACCCCTCGTGCACGAGGGCGCGGTCGCGTCGCTCGAGGCACTCGAGCTCGAACTGCCGGACACCTCGGCCACGTTCGCCAGGCTGATCGGGCGCGTGCTGGGCCCCGATGGCGAGCCCGTCGATGCGGCCCGCTTCGGCCTGTTGCGCCTCGAGTCGCGGATCGACCACGACCTGCCGCCCGACGGGGTCGGCCGCTTCGAGCTCCTCGTCCCGCCCGGCACTTTCCAGCTGCGCGCAGGCGCCGAGGGGCACGCGACGCTCGCGCTCGGCACCCGCTCCCTCGAGGCCGGCGAGAGCGTGGACCTGGGCGACCTCTTCCTCCCCGACGCGGCTTTCGTGCACGGAGTCGTCGGCGGCCCGGAGGTCGGCGAGATCCGCATCGCATGGATGCGGTCGGACGGCGAGTCCATCGAACGCGGCACGCTGATGCGCGGCGAGTACCGCTCCCCCCCGCTCGCCGCCGGCGCCTATCGCGCCGTGTTCCAGGGGGCCTCGAGCTACCGCCTCGAGCTCGACGTCGCGGTCGTCGCGGGCGCAGACCTGCAACGCGACGTGCGGCTCGACACCGCGCCCGTTCGCCGCGTGACCGCGACACTCCCCGACGGCGATCCGCGTCCCACCTGGCTGGACGCGACCGCGCGCGACGAGAACGGCCGTCTGGCCTGGGAGTGGCACGGCGCTCCGAGGCCGGCCGGTCCGATCGAGCTGTCGCTCGCCGCAGCGCCCGGCCGCTACGACGTGACGATCCGCTCCGACTCGGGACACGCCGGCGAGGAGTGGGTCGCCGTCTCGTCCGACCCGATCGCGCCCGCGATCGTCCACCTGCGGCGCACGCCTGCGACCGCCGGGACAGGTCGATGACCTGCGGGTACCCGCCGCGCCCTGATGGAGTGGCTCTCCCGATCACCGGACGATTCTCCTGAAGCCGCCACGGCCCGTCCGCCAGTGGCCGGTCCACCCACCTGCACCGACCCCGCGGGCGCCGTCGCGGAGCTCACCTGGCTACACACCGGCGAACGCACCGCAGCGCACCGTCCAGGGAGAGAGGAGCGCGGCCCGTGAGGTGCCGCGGTCCTCTCGCTGGAGTGGCAGCGGGAACCCGCTAGCGGAACAGGCGGATCGTCACGTGCCGCGGAGCCCCCCCGCGCGTGCCCGGCGCCCGCGCGCCGATCTCGCACTCGTCGGGCACGCCGTTGCGGTTCGCGTCGGGCCGCCGGGCCTCGGCGACCTCGAGCGCGTCCTCGACGCCGTTCCCGTTGCAGTCGCGCACGGCGCCGCGCACGGCGTCGAGCGCGTCCAGGTCGTCGGGCTCGAGCACGCCGTCGGTGCGGTGCGTCAAGAGGCCCAGCGCCTCGGCCGACACGACGATCCACGGCGTCCCGCCGGCGACCAGCGGGGCGGTCAGCACGTCGCCCGGCTCGATCGGCGCGCCGCCGCAGTTGCCGGCCGGCAGGCCGACCAGGGCCGAGCCCGAGCGCACGGAGAAGAGCACCATGTCGCCCTGCCCCGGGCCCCACCCGAAGGGCGCGTCGGGGCGCTGGTACCCGGGCGTGCCGTTCTCGTGGATCGCGAGCGCGTCCAGGTCGTCGGTGCCCGCGCCCATCAGGTCCAGGCCGAGCGCGGCCGCGGACGCGTAGACCTGCGCCGGCGTGCCCGGCACCTTCGTCAGCACGTCGCCCGGCTCGAACGCCCCGTTGAGGGCGGCCGAGTCCGTGCCCGGCAGCCCGCCGCAGCGCGGGTCGAGCACCAGGCCGTCCAGCGAGAAGAAGACGCGCCCGCCGGGCTGCGCGCCGCCGTCCACGTCGACGGCGTCGACGTTGTCGCCCGCGTCCGCCGCCGGCGGCGGGCAGACGGGCGGGTTGGTCTCGAGCAGGCCCAGCCCCGGGTACGCGACGCCGTCGGCGTTCGGCAGCCCGTCGCCGTCGATCGCGGCCACCGCGCCGATCGCGCCGAGCTGCGGGCACACCGGCAGCGCCGGCAGCGCGAGGCTCACGAACACGTCGGCCGACGCCTCCTGGTTGCCGAAGGCGCCCTCGGTGAACGGGTTCGGCTCCTTGCCGACCGACGCGCCCGCCGCCCACTTGTCCACGGAGAACCAGAGGTGGTCGGGCGCCGCGCCGGCGCCCTGGTTCATGAAGGGCGCGTCCACGCCGTAGGAGAGGGCGTCGACCTCGACCCCGCAGGGCGTGCCGGCGGCGTGTCCGACGCAGCCGGGCCCCTGGACGAGGCCCAGCCCGGCGCCCGCCTGGATGGCGATCACCGGCGTCGCCAGCGGGCCGAGCCGCGGCGCGCCGCCGCCGGTCGCGGGGCGCAGGATCTGGCCCTCGGTCAGCGGCACGCCGGAGCCGATCGCGGGCTGCCCGACGGACGCGCTGCGGAAGTCGACGGAGAAGGTGGTCTGCGCCCCGGCCAGGCCGGCGAGGGCGAGGCCCGAAGCGGCGAGCAGGCTCGCGCGGAGGGCGGCGGGAAGGCGGTGCGTTCGTTCGCGGGCAGGGTTCATGGTGGTTTCCTCGTTCGGGTCGTGGGATCGCCTGGGGACACTCCGCCGGTGTGCCCGCGCGCCCCCGCGTGACGGCGAACCCGGCTTTTCGCGCCCCCGCCCCCGGCGCCCCGGGCGCGGCTAGGCGTCGCGCGCGGCGAGGGCCGCGGCGCGGCCGGCCTTGCGGCCGGTGACCCACGCCCAGAGGAAGTTGAAGCCGCCGATGCGGCCGGTGACGTCGAGCATCTCGCCGCAGAGGTGCAGGCCGGGCACCACGCGGCTCTCGAGCGTCTTCGTCACGACCTCGGCCAGCGGGACCCCGCCCGCGGTGACCTCGGCCGTGCGGTAGCCCTCGTCGCCGTCGACCGGCAGCGGGCAGGCGGTCAGCGCGCGCTCGACCGCGCGGCGCTGCTCGCGCGTCAGCTCGGCCAGGCGCTGCTCGGGGGGCACGCCCGCGGTCGCGAGCAACACGGCTGCGAGGCGCCGCGGCAGGTGCTCGCGGACGACGCCGCCGACGGTGCCGCGCCCGCCCCGGCGCAGCGCGCCCTCCCAGTCGACCTCGTCGGGCAGCCAGCGGGCCTCGACCACGACGTCCCCGGCGCCGGGGCGCGTGCGGTTGTGGCTGACGTCCAGGACGACGGGGCCGCTGAACCCGCGGTGCGTGAACAGCAGCTCGCCCGTGCGCTGCTCCTCGACCCGGTCGCCGCGGCGCGCCGTGAGCCGCGCGCGGCACGAGATCCCGGTCAGGTCCGTCCAGGCGGTGTCGGAGGTGCGCAGCGGGACCAGCGCCGGGTGCGTCGGGACCAGCGTGTGCCCGAGGCGCCGGGCGAGCTCCCAGCCGCCGCCGTCGCTGCCCGTCTTCGGCAGGGACAGTCCGCCCGTCGCGAGCACGACGCGTCGGGCGCGCAGCTCGCGGCCGTCGTCGGCCACCAGCCGGAACGGCGCGCCGGGCGCGGCCGGCGGCGCGAGGTCCACGACCCGGAACGGAGCCACCAGCTCGGCGCCGCTCGCCCGCAGCGCGTCCAGCAGCGCGGCGACGATCTCGCGCGCGTCGTCGCTGCGCGGGAACACCTTGCCCGTGTCCTCCTCGACGTAGAGCGCCACGCCCAGGTCGCGCTCGAAGAACGCGCGCACCTCCTCGAGCGGCCACGAGAACAGGACGTTGCGCATCGTGCGCGGCGAGCCGGACGTGTGGAAGTCCGCGAGCTCCATCACCGAGGGCAGCACGTTGCAGCGGCCGCCGCCGCTGACGCGGATCTTGGCGCCGGGCTTCGCGCGCGTCTCGAGGGCGACCGTGCGCGCGCCCTCGCGCGCGGCGAAGATCGCCGCCAGCAGGCCGGCCGCGCCGGCCCCCACCGCGGCGACGTCCACGGGGCCGGGGACGACGTCGTCCGGGCTCACGGCGCGCGCGCCGCGCGCCGGGACATCGCGGGGACCAGCAGGAGCGTCGCGGCGTAGACGAGCGCGCCCGCCAGCAGCACGCCGCGGAACCCGATCGCGCCCGCCAGCAGGACGGCGAGCAGCGAGCCCACGACCGAGAGGATCCCGTTCAGCCCCCACATCCACGGCACGTCGAGCGGCGCGATGCGCGCGAGCATGCGGAGGCCCGTGGGGAACAGCATGCCGAGCAGCAGCCCGAGCCCGCCGAGCACCGCCATCAGCACGCCGATCCGGACCTGGAGCGGCTGCGGCAGCAGCCAGGCGTCCAGGCGCGGCAGCAGCAGCGCGAAGGCGACCGTGTACACGACCGCGGCGGTACCCGCGAAGGCGATCAGCCGCCCGCCGCCCTCGCCGGGGGCCAGCCGCTGGCTCAGCGCGCTGCCGAGCCCGCCGCCCAGCAGCAGGCCGAACAGCGTCGTCGTCAGCGCCACGGTCGGATAGCCGAGCACCAGCACCAGCTTCTGGATCAGCGGGATCTCGATCAGCATGAACCCCGCGCCGAGGCCGGTGAAGTACAGCGCGAAGGGCCACACGTCGGCGGCCGCGCCGTGCCCGGACCCGCGCGCGAGGGCGGCCACGATCGAGAACAGCAGCACGAGCGCCGCGGCGCTCGCCCCCAGGACGACCAGGTCCGTCGGCACCGCGTGGAACACGTCGAAGAAGAACGGGCGGTCGTCGCCGACGGGCCGGATGTCGAGCGGCTGCTGCTCGCCGGTCTCCGGGTCGACGACCGCGGCGGCCGCCACGAGCTCGGCGTAGGTCTGGCCGCCGCCCCGCAGCCGGGTCAGCAGGCCGTCGTGCAGGCGCGGGACGTACATCGGCGAGACCTCGAGCTCGTTCGCCGCCGCGACGAGCTTGTCGATGCTCTCGCCGGCGAACGGCTGGCGGCGCAGCAGCAGCAGGAACGCGTAGGGCGAGTCCGGCACCGCGAACATGGCGATGCGCTCGGTCGCCTCGAACTCCGACAGGCCCTCGTCGAGCAGCAGCTCGATCGCGG
>JAUIDW010000130.1 GCA_030428395.1 bacterium
ACCACCCATCCGCGGAACGCGTCTGGACCCGAACCCGGCCCGGCGATTCCTGCCCCGCTCGAGACGGAGCGCCCGGAAGACCCTGTTCGCTCGCTGCCCCCCGCACCCGTCCCGCGCCCTCGCGATATCTGCCCGAATCGAGACGCGCCCGGCGAGAGCCGCCTCCTCGCCGCGGCTCCCGGACCCGGCCAGCGCCTCACGAATTCCTGCCGGAATCGAGCCGAGTCGGGGGGCGTTCGTCCGATCGGCGGGGCCCCGGGAGCGCGGAACGGGGCGTCGTGATTCCTGCTCGAATCGAGACGCGCCGCCGGCGAATCGAGCCGTGCCGAGGGAGATCGTCGGGTCGGCGTGGCGCCGGAAGCCGGGTCGCGGGCCGGCGGGCAGAGATTCCCGGGGCCGGCGACGAACAAACGCGAGGGCAGGCGACACCGGGCCGAGTTCGGTCGGTCCTCCCCCTGTGAAGCGACGGCGTGGACCCGAACAGCTGCTGCTCGACCGGCGGGCGTGGGGCGGATTCCGGCCGGGGGCCGGCCGGCCGCGCTCGGGGCGGGCGGGGGTTCCCCATCGTCCCCGGGCGGAGTTCCGGAGGCGGTTCCCGCTCCACGTCACCGTCCGGGTCCGGTCCGGCTTGCCCAGTCTCCGGCGCCCGGCTCCGTACGCGGTGCTGCGCGCGTCCCTCGGCGCGGGAGGGTGCCGACCGGGGTTCCGGGTCGTGGAGGTCTCGGTCCAGAGCAACCACGTCCACATGCTCGTCGAGGGGGCGGATCGCGAGCGCGTCGCGCGCGGCATGCAGGGGCTCTGCATTCGCATCGCGAAGGGGCTGAACCGGCTGTGGCGGCGCGGCGGTGCGGTGTTCGCGGATCGCTACCACGACGTGGTCCTGCGGACGCCGAGGCAGGTGCGCAACGCACTCGTCTACGTGCTCCAGAACGGGCGCAAGCACGGCGCGCGCTTCGCCTCGGTCGATCCCTGCTCCTCCGGGCCGTGGTTCCCGGGCTGGCTCGTGGCCGTCCCCGAGGCGTGCGTGCCTCGCGCGCGGCCTCCGACCGCGGAGGCCCGGACGTGGTTGCTCGCGCGCGGCTGGCGAAGGTACGGCGCGCTCGCCTGGAGCAAGGGGCCGCGCGCCGCCCCGGAGCGCTAGTCGCCGTCTCCGGCCCGTCGTTCAGCCGGTGAACGAGATCCGGACCGCGGGCGGATGGCCGCCGCGTCACCGGCGTACACCAGACGTGCCCAAGCCAGGACGGAGCCGTCAGGGAGCCGGCATGGAGCCGGCACGCGGCCGACCGGGGGGGAGGCACGGGGCCGGCACGCGGCCGACCGGGGGCCGGCACGCGGCCGACCGGGGGCCGGCACGCGGCCGACCGGGGGAGCGGCACAGAGGCGATGCGGAGCCGGCATGGAGCTGGCACGCGGCCCAATGGGCGGCGGCACGGGGCCGGCAGGGGCTGACCACGAAGCCGGCATGGAGCTGGCACGCGGCCCGATGGGCGGCGGCACGGGGCCGACGGCGGGGCGGCACGGAGCCGACACGGAGCCGGCATGGGGCTGACCACGAAGCCGGCAAGAAGCCGATCCGGAGCCAGCGCGGAGCCGACCCGGAGCCAGCGCGCGGGCGCGGGGCTCAGGGGACCGGCGTGCGGCGCAGGGATGCGGTCGCTTCCTGGAAGGCGGGCAGCCAGGTGGCGGCGCGGGCGGCGGAGACGGTTGCGCGGACCGAGATCACGTGGTCGCGCTCGGGGTCGTAGAGGGCGAGCAGGTGGACGAGCATCGGCTCGCCGGAGCGCTTGTGGACGGCCTCGGCCTCGAGCTCGTATCCGTGGAGCCCGTCGCGCTCGACGGGGCGGCGTTCGCGCACCTGGATCGTGCGGATCGTCTGGGGCAGGCCGAGGCGTTCCTCGGCCAGCTGCTCGAGCTCGCCTCCGCTGCGCGCGGGAGCCACGGCCTCGACGTGCATCCAGGGACCCTGCTCGTCGCCGGGGGTTCCCAGGACGACGCGGCCGTCGGAGCGGCGCACGAGCGAGAGGTCGGGGGGCGGGTCCAGCCGGAAGAGCTGGCCGTCGAACGGGTCGCGCTCGCGTCCACGGTCCCAGCGCGCGCCGCGCAGGATCGCGAAGAGCGCGTCGCGGCAGCCCGTCACGTCCTCGTTGGCGGCCGAGGCCAGGACGACGAGCACGCCGTCGGCGTCGCCGGTCACGAGCATCCACTCGGAGTAGGGCTGGTCGGGGTAGCGGAACACGAGGTGGAAGGCGGGGCGGCCGTCCTGCTCGAACTCGGGCACGGCGGACGGGAGCTCGGTCGCCTTGTAGAGGCGGTTCTCGGGCCACGTGCCGGCCTCGAACGCGGCGGCGACCTCGTCGAAGGGCTGGTCCAGCTCGCGCACGGTGACGCTGCAACCCAGGGTCTCGTGGCGCAGACGCGAGCCGCGCTCGACGGAGACGAAGCCCTCGGGCAGCGGCAGGCGGACGTCGGTCCCGTCGAGGGGCACCTGCCGCGCGAACGGCACGTCCACGCCGCCGAAGGGGTGCAGGGTCGCCGCGCGCGCCGGCTCGCGTCCCGCGGCGCTCGCCCCCCGCCGCGCGCCTCCCTCGCCCCCGCGATCGCCGTCCCCGCAGGAGGCGCCGAGGAGGAGCACGACCCCGAGTCCCAGCGCGGCCACCCCGCGCACGCGCCGGCCCGCTCCGCGGTCTCGCCCGGGCGAGTCCGGCGACGCGCGCCCCGCCCGAGGTCGCACGACCCGGGCCGACCGCGCACCCCGGGCCGCCCCCGCGCACGACGGCTCCCGCTCGGCGAGCGGGTTCCGTGCGACGGCCGACCCTCGCACGACGGAAGGCGCCGGCGAGCCGAGCGGGTCTCGCGGGTCGAGCGCAGCGTGCGCTGCAGCAGTCCCCCGCGATCCCGACCTCGCGATCGCGCGCGCGGTGAGGGGCGCGGTGGGGGGAGCGGCGGGGGGCGGGGGGGTCAGGACCAGTTCTCCCATTGCTCGTTCGCCTCCTGCAGCTCGCGTTCGACCTCGGCGATGCGGACCTGGGACTCGCGCATGCGGTCGGGGTCGCGGTAGACGGCCTCGTCGGCGAGGCCGGTCTGGAGCTCGGTGAGCTCCTCCTCGAGGGCGATGATGCGCTCCTCGAGCTGCTGGAACTTGTACGGGTTGCGGATGCGGCCGTTGGCGGGAGCGGGTTGCGGTTCGGCGGGCTTCTCGGCGCGGGCGCGCGGCCGGGGCGCGGCCCTGGCGCGCGCCTGCTCGGCCCCGGCGCGCTCGGCGCGGTCCCGGCGCCACTGCGTGTAGTTGCCCTCGAACGTCGTGGCGCCGCCGTCGTCGACCGCGACGATGCGCGTGCAGAGCCCGTCGAGGAAGGCGCGGTCGTGGCTGACGCAGACGAGCGCGCCCTGGAACTCGCCGAGCATCTCCTCGAGCGCGGCGCGGCTGCCGAGGTCGAGGTGGTTGGTGGGCTCGTCCAGGGCCAGCCAGGACGGGTGCTGCAGCACGAGGCGCGCGAGCGCCAGCCGGCCGCGCTCGCCGCCCGACAGCGACTCGACGTCCTGCTCGACCGCGTCGCCGCGGAACAGGAACCGCGCCAGGTGGTCGCGGGCCTCCTGGTCGGTCATGTGCGGGTGGTCGCGCCGCAGGATGGCGATCACGGTGCCCTCGCCCAGCGTGGACGCGGCGTCCTGGTCGTAGTAGCCGCAGCTCGCCTCGTGCCCGAGCTGCAGCTCGCCGGCGAGCAGCGGGTGGCGGCCGGCCAGGGCGCGCAGCAGCGTGGACTTGCCGCCGCCGTTGCGGCCGACGACGCCGACGCGGTCGCCGCGGCCGACGCGCAGGTCGACGCCGCGCAGCACGACGCGGTCGCCGTGGCCGACGGACAGCCCGCGGGCCTCGAGCACGAGCTCGCCGCCGCGGCGGGCCTCGGGCGGCCGGATGACGGGCCGGCGCACGTCCAGGAACGGCTTCGGCAGGCGCTCGAGCGACGCCAGCCGCTTCTGCCGCCCCTTGGCCTCGCCGGTGCGCTGGCTGCCGAGGTGCTTGCGCACGAAGGCCTCCTCCTTGCGCACGTGCTCCTGCTGCTCCTTCCACGCGCGCAGCTCGGACTCGTACCGCTCGGACCGCAGCGCCACGTACTTCGAGTAGTTGCCGGGGTAGCGGCGCAGGGTCCCGCGCTCGAGCTCGACGATCGAGTCCACCGCGTTGTCGAGCAGCCGGCGGTCGTGGCTGACGATCAGCACGGCGCCCTTCAGCTCGCGCAGCCAGGCCTCGATCCACTCGATGCCCTCCAGGTCGAGGTGGTTGGTGGGCTCGTCGAGCAGCAGCAGGTCGTGGCCCGCGACGAGCTCGCGCGCCAGCGCCACGCGGCTCTTCTCGCCACCCGACAGCGTGCGCGCCTCGCGCTCCCAGAACTCCGCCCCGAGGCCGAGCCCGGACAGCACGGTCTCGACGCGCCGGTCGACCTCCCAGCCGCCGAGGATGCCGATGCGGTCCTCGAGGCGCTGGTGCTCCTTCATCAGGCGCTCCAGCTCGGCCTCGCCGGCGGCGGCCATGCCCTCGCTGACGCGCTCGAGCTCGGCGATCGCGTCGCGCAGCTCGGAGAGCCCGCCGGCGACGTGCTCGCGCACCTGGACGCCGGCGGCGAACTCGGGGCGCTGCGGGACGTGCCCGACGCGCGCGCCCTTGCGGACGATCACGCGTCCGCGGTCGGGCGCGTCCAGCCCGGCGACGAGCGCCACGAGGGTGGTCTTGCCGGCGCCGTTGGGGCCCACGAGCCCGACCTTCTCGCCCGGGTCCACCTGCAGGTCCGCGCCCTCGAGCACGGAGCGGGGGCCGAAGTGGCGGGTGACCCGGTCGAGGATGAGGAGGCTCATGGCGCGCGCCGGCGGCGCGGCGCAGCACCTTAACACGCGCCGGCGCGGCTCCGGCCGGCGGCGGCGTCGCTCCGCTCCCCGGCAGCGGCGCCCCAGGCCTCCACCAGCCGGCGGGCGAGGCGCGGCCAGGCGAGCCGCTCCAGCACGCGCGCGCGGCCGGCGGCGGCGCGCGCCCCGGCGGTCGCGGGGTCGGCCAGGGTCGCGGCCAGCGCCTCCGCGAATCCCGCGGCGTCGTCGCGCAGCAGCACGTGGGCGCCGTCCTCCAGCGGCAGGTCCTCGGCTCCGGTCGACGTGCTGACCACGGGGCACTCCATGGCCAGGGCCTCGACGATCTTCAGGCGCGTGCCGCCGCCGATGCGCAGCGGGACCGCCAGGGCGCCGGCGAGCGAGAGCGCCGGGCGCACGTCGTCCACCCCGCCGCGCACGGCGACGCCGGGGCCCTCGAGCGCGCGGACGGACGGCGCGGGGTCGCGGCCGAGGATCTCGAGCCGGGCGCCGGGGCGCAGGGCGCGCAGCCGCGGTAGCACCTCGGCGACCATCCAGCGCACGGCGTCGACGTTGGGGGGGTAGGACATCGTGCCCAGGAACAGCACGCGATCGGGGTCGCGCGCCGGCGGCGGGTCGGGCGGCGCGAAGTGCGCGGGGTCGACGCCCGAGGGCACGGCGACGGCGCGCAGCCCCGGGTAGCGGGCCTCGAGGGCGCGCGCCTCGCTCTCGCCGCAGGTCACGTGCAGCCGGCTGCGCGCTGCAGCCGCCGCCTCGAGGCGCCGCAGCTTCCACAGGTCGAAGTGCGCGCGCGGGTCGCCGCCGGCGAGGATCCCGGCCAGGGCGACGTCGAGCTTGTGGTGGTGCACGACGACGGGCGTCGGGTCCCGGGGCGGCAGGGCGCGGGTGAGGAACATCTCGTCCACGTGCACGACGTCGAACGCGCTGGCGGCGAGCTCGTCCGCGACGGCGGAGGACAGGGCGGGCGAGCGGAACCAGCGCTCGAGGCGCGGGCGCCGCAGCAGGTCGAGGGCGCCGGTCGGTCCGCGCGGGAAGCCGCGGGCGCTGGCGAGGCCGGGGCGCAGCGGGTCGAGCGCGGACTCGTCGAGGCCGGGGTCCAGCACGCAGCGCAGGTGCACCTCGGCCAGGCGCGCGGTCTCGCGCAGCAGGTTGGCCGTGCGCGTGCGCCCGCCGGCGTCGGGCGGCCACGGGACGGCGGGGCTCGCGAAGAGCACCCTCACGCCGCCGGACCGCCCTCCCCCCGGCCGGAACCGGCCGCCGCCGGCGAGCGGACGTTCGAGCGCAGCAGCCGCCACCCGCCCGGCCCGTCGACCAGCAGCGTCGCGCCGCCGGTGTCGACGCGGAACCGGAAGGAGTGACCCGGCTCGATCCCCAGCAGCCGGGAGACGAGCACGCGCGTCACGTTGTAGTGGCTGACCAGCCCGGCGAGGGGCGCGGCGCCGCCGGCCTCGGCCGCGCGCCGCACGGTGCGCTCGAGGGCCGGCCAGGCGCGCGCGAGGACGTCCGCGTCGGCCTCGCCGCCGTGCTCGCGCCAGCTCCAGGGGTCGGCGTGGAAGGCGGCGACCTCGTGGCCCCGCTCGGCCTTGAGCGCGGCGACGGTCCGGCCCTGCCACGCGCCGCGGTCGATCTCGCGCAGGTCGTCCTCGACCACCAGCGGCGTGCCGGCGCGGCGCGCGAGGCCCTCGCCGAGGCGCCGCGCGCGCTGCAGCGGCGACGACGCGAGGGCGGAGAAGCCCAGCCCGCCGAACTCCGCCGCGATGCGCTCGGTGTTGCGCTCGCCGACGGCCGAGAGCGGCACGTCGAGCCCGCCGTAGGCGTGGCCCTGCCAGTCCTCGTGCACCTCGGCGTGGCGGAAGAGCCAGAGGTGCGCGCCCGTTCCGAGTCCAGGATGGCGTCCAGGATGGCGCCCCGGATGGTGACCCGGCAGGCTCGCGGAGCGCCCCGCGGGGCCCTGTCCAGGATCGCGCGGGAGGGGCGGCTCGGCGCGCGCGGCGGAGCCGGGGGCCGCCGTCGGCGGACGGTCCGCGGGCGGGTCTTCCGGCTGCCCCATGGGCCCGGGAGCGTACCGGTTGCACTCGCGGCCGGCATGCGCAAAATGCGCCCCGCGGCGCCGTTCCCGCCGCGTCCGACCCCCCCGAGACCCCCATGCCGAAGCTGACCTACGTTCCGACCGGAGCCACCCACGACGTGCCCGCGGGCGCGTCGTTCCTCGAGTTCTGCCAGGAGCAGGGCGTCGACCACCCGTTCGGGTGCACCGTCGGCAGCTGCGGCACGTGCCGCTGCGAGGTCGTCGAGGGAGCCGACAACGTGAACCCGATCACCGACGAGGAGCGCGAGACCGTCGAGATGTGCACCGACGTCGCCGGCGCGCGCCTCGGGTGCCAGCTGAAGATCCAGGGCGACGTCTCCATCCGCCCCGTCGACTGAGCCGCGCGCGCGGCCGGGCGACGCACCCGGGAGGCGAAGCATCATGAGCAGCCGTCCGCCGCGCGTGGGTGTCGTCCTCTCCGGTTGCGGAGTCTTCGACGGCGCCGAGATCCACGAGTCCGTCATCACCCTCCTGGCCCTCGACCGGGCCGGCGCCCAGGCGATCTGCATGGCGCCCGACGTCGAGCTGGCCGTCGTCAACCACCGCACCGGGGACGAGACCGGCGAGCGCCGCAACGTCCTCGACGAGTCCGCGCGCATCGCCCGCGGCAACATCCGGGACGTCGCCGACGTGAGCGCCGAGGACCTCGACGCGCTCGTCTTCCCCGGCGGCTTCGGGGCGGCCAAGAACCTGTGCGACTTCGCCTCGGCGGGCGCGCAGGCGACCGTCCAGCCGGACGTCGCCCGCCTGGTGGGGGACATGCTGGCGGCCCGCAAGCCGGTCGGCGGCATCTGCATCGCGCCGGCGATGCTGGCGGCGTGCCTGCGCGACCGCGGCGCGAAGGGGCGCGTGACCATCGGCACCGACGAGCCCACGGCGGCCGGCATCGAGGCCATGGGCCAGCTCCACCTGGAGTGCCCGGTGCAGGAGTTCCGCGTCGACGAGGAGTACCGCATCGTCACGACCCCGGCGTACATGCTGGCCGGCCGCGTGTCGGAGGCCGCCGAGGGCATCGAGCGGCTCGTCGCCGAGGTGCTGCGCATGGCCGCGAGCCCGGCGCCCGCCCGCGCCTGAGCCGCGGCCGCCCGGCGGGCCGAGAAAAAAGGGGCCGGCGAGGTCCGCGTGGACCCCGCCGGCCGCCTCCTCCCCACGGTCCCGCTCCGCCGGACCGGCGAAGTCCCCGATCGCCGGGCGGAGCGGGCGGTGGACGTCAGCGCCGCGTCGCGTGCGCGCCGCCGGACTCGAGCGCGTCCTGCCAGCGCCGGGCGTCGGGCGGCAGGTCGAGGCCGGTCAGCTCGACCAGCGCGGCGTGCGAGGTCTCGACGACGCGCGGGTCGGTGTCGGCCAGGCGCCGCACGAGCAGCGGCTTCGCCTCGTCCGAGCCGAGCCGGCGCAGCGTGGAGCAGCCCAGCAGCCGCAGCTGCGGCTCGGGGCGCTCGAGCACGCCCGCGATCGCGGGCGCCAGGTCGGCGCGGAACAGCGGCCGCGCCGACAGCTCGCGCAGCGCCTGGGTCGGCGGCCCGGCGCGCGGGTCGTCCAGCATGCGCAGGACCTCCGGCGCGCGGTTGGCGTACCAGTCGGCCTGCTCGGCGTACCAGGCCTCCCACGGCTCCGGCGTGGCGCCGTAGCCCATGCCCGTCAGCTCGACGAGCGCCCAGCGCGCGGAGTCGACCAGGCGCGGCTCGCCGCTGCGCAGCGCGCCGACGAGCTCGCCGACCGCCTCGAGGTCCTCGAGCTGCGCCAGCGCCACGGCCGCGCTGCGCGCGAGCTCCACGTCGGCGTGGTCCAGCATCTCGCGCAGACGCGCGAGCGTGTCGGGCCGCAGCGGACGACCGGCGTCGCGCGCGAGCGCGGGCAGGCGCGGCACGATCCCGCGGTCGATCTCGGAGCGGCGGCCGAGCAGCGCCTCGAAGGCGGTCAGCACGGGCTCGCCGGACACCCGGCAGGCCGCCTGCACGAGCGCCGCGGCGACGTCGGGCTCCTGGGCCCGGATGGCGTCGCGCAGCCCGGCGGCGGTCGGCGCGTGCCGCGTCCACAGCAGGCTCGAGCCCTCGAGCAGGGCCTCGTGGAGCTCGGGCCGCACGGCACCGGCTCCCCGGCCCGCGTCGGCGGCGAGCGCGAGCATGCGGTCGAGGTCCCCCGAGCCGCCGATGCCCCCCAGTGCGAGGAGCGACGCGGCGCGCAGGTTCGGCGCCGCGGTGTTCGCCGGGGCGAGGTGCGGCAGCACCGCCGTCCGGCCGTGGAGGTCCAGCGCGCCGACGAGCGCCGCGCGGCGCGGGTCGTCGGCCCGGCGGTGGCCGAGGGCGGCCACGAGGTCGGGCAGCGCGTCGGGTCCGAGCCGCGCGAGGTGCCGGGCGGCGGCCTCCGCGCTCGCGGGCGTCCGGGCGCCGGCGACGAGCGTCTCGACGCGCTGGCGGTGGCCGCCGACGGTCGCGAGGCCGAAGGCGACGGTGGGCTCGCCCGCCGCCGACGCGGTGGGAGCGAGCACGAGCAGCAATCCGAGCAGGCACTGGGTGTTCATGTTCGTCCGTCTCCTCAGAAGATCCACGACGCCGACGGGGGCTGGAGGTTCGCGCGCACGAGCCCCATCGCCGCGAAGGGGTCCCGCCGGTCGCTCAGCAGGTCCGTGCGCCAGAAGTCGCGCGTGCGCCACACCAGGATGTTCATCGTGTCGGCGTTCGAGCCGTCGTCGACGTTCCAGTGGCGCATCAGCGTCTCGTCGAAGTGGAAGTGCGTCCCCGAGCTCATGCTGACGGTGTTGCCCACGAAGGAGCCCCAGGCCTCGTTCGAGCTCGTGAACGTGATGTCCGCGTCGGGCGCGTAGTAGGCCCCCCGGACCTGGCTGCCCGAGGGGAACAGGATCGGCTGCGTCCCGGAGATCAGGAAGGCCACCGCCATCTCCGAGTTCGTCGACGGCACCGCCTCGAAGCCGTTCGTGTGCGTGTAGGACTGGTTGACGAAGAACGTCACCGGCCCGTTCGTGGCGTCGATCTCGAGGAAGGCGTCCTTGCCGCCCACGAAGTGGTCGACCACGATGTCCGCCGGCCCCTGGACGATCAGGCGGCCGTCCTTGCCGATGTCCAGGGTCGAGAACCCGTGGGTGCCGGAGGGCAGCGTGGCCGTCCCGTTGTTCGGCACCGAGTAGCCGCCCGCGCTGGGCACGTTCGGGACCTGGATCGGCGGGAAGGTCAGCGGCGCCTGCGCGGGCGTCGTCGAGCCGTGGACGTACGAACCCGTCGCCGCCAGCGAGACGGAGTGCCCGGGGCCGGGCGTGGCGTCCCCGAAGACCATCGCGTTGGCGTTCAGGACGATGTCGGCGTTGCTGGACACGTCCCCGTTCGTGTTCGCGATCGTCTGGCCGTTGACCGGGTTCACGGCCTGCGAGGCGTAGGTCCCGGCGGCCGAGTCGAAGCTGTCGATCTGTACGCCCGCGTTCAGCGTGAGCTGGTTGCGCGAGCTGAGGACGGCCTCGAAGAGCGGCGTCTGTCCGTCGGACTCCACGACGGCCTGCAGCGCGGACCGCCCGCTGCCGTGCAGGGCGGCGACGTCGATCTGGGTCCTGCCGCCGCCGATGTCCGAGGCCTCGGCCCAGAACACGCCGCCACCCAGCAGGGCGGGCGTCGTCGCGGTCCCGACCGAACCGCTCGCTCCACGACGCATGGACACGATCGCCTCGGTCAGCCCCGCCTCCGCCAGGTAGAACGCCCGGCGGTCGTCGACGTCGCGCACGACCTCCGTCTTGTGGCTGAGGGCCACGCGGCCGACCGCCGCGAGCATGACGAGCAGTCCCGTCACGACGACGAGGACCATGATGAGCGCGCTACCCGCGCGCGAGTTCCGCTTGGTGTTCTTCATGGTGGTTCCCACGGGCCCTAGGGCCGGCAGCGCAGGGCGATGGCCTGCTCGGCGGTCGCGGTGATGCGGTTGCCGTCGGCGTCCACGTCCGACAGCGTCAAGAGCACGCGCAGGAGCCCCTGCTCGCGCACCATGAGGAAGCCCGGCTCGTCGACGTAGGTGTTGCCGTTGTCGTCGACGCCGTTCCCCGGGATCTCTCCAGCGGCCGCGCGCGGGACGTTCTCGCACAGGACGATCACGGGCCCGCCCTGGGACCACACGATGCGGCTCTCGTCGACGAGGCCGTCCCCGTCGTCGTCCACGCCGTTGGTCGGGTCGGAGGGTGACGGCACCAGCTCGACCCGCTCGGGCGTGTCGAACAGGGGCCCGGGAGGCGTCGGGGGCGTTCCCCCCGTCCCCGGCGTGCCGGGCGAGTACCCCGTGGCCACCTCGTAGTCGACCACGAGGGTCTCCACGAACAGAGGTCCCGGGGGCGTCGGAGCAGCGGGCGTCAGCGTCGCGTCGTTGGCGCCCCGGAGTCGCAGCGTCAGCCGCTCCAGGGTCCGGGTCGCGCGAGCGTTCAGGGTGGTCGTCGCGTCCAGCTCGCGCTGTGCGTGTCCGACCGACGCCATGAAGCGCACGGGCACGCCGACGACGAGGAGCAACAGCAGCATCGAGAGGGCCAGCTCGATGAGCGTGTAGCCCCCGCGGGATCCGTGGTACTTCATGGCTAGTCGTAGGTCAGGACGGCGACGAGCTCGACGTCGCGGGGACCGCCCACGGAGTCCCACTCGACGCGCACCCGCACCGGCAGGACGGAATAGGGGGCCGGGTGGGTCAGGACGTCGAACGTGTCCGAGTCGTCGTTGAGGTCGCGCGGCATCCCGAGCCCCGGGTCCTGCCAGCTCTCCACGAGCTGTGCCCCGTTGCCCGGGAACTGCACGAGCCCGGCCAGGCCGTCGGGGTCGTTCGCGCGAACTCGCAGCGCGGGCACGGCGAAGGCCCCGGGGAGCTTCGGCCCCACCGACGGTTCGTCGCCCGTCGTCGTGTTGAAGCGCACGAAGACCTCGTCGAACGGCACGCCCCGCATCTCCTCGAGCACGCTCTCCGCGGCCTGCAGCGCGATGGCGGTCTCCCGGTTGGTGCGCCCGAGGGCCACCGCCCGCGTCAACGCGAAGCTCGCGCCCCCCGCGACCGTCGCGAAGACGGCCATGGAGAGCAGCACCTCCAGCATGGTCAGCCCGCGGCGCCCGGCGCCCGGGCCCCGCATCGCGACCCGCCTCCGACGCGGGCCCCGACCGATTCCAGTCTCTTCCACGACTTCACCCCTTTCGAGAGCGGTCCACTCACGCCCGCCGCTTTCGGCCGGTCCCGGGGGGCAGCCGGATAAACGAACTGCAAGACTGCGCCGCCGGCGGGCCGCGCGTGCGGCAGGGGCGTAGGGGTCGTGTAAGCGCGTCGATCCGCACCCCGCCATACACTCCCCATCCATCCCGAGCCCCCACCCACCCGGGGATCGCCGCGTCGCGCGCCGGTTGCGGTTCGCGGCGGGGAAACTCAGCGTGGGGGCGTCGCGGCCAGCTCGCGGAGCCAGCGGGCCGCGCGTTCGCCGACGAGGGCGCTGGCGGCGGGGTTCAGGTGGCCGCCCGTGTACAGGGAGGCGGCGTCCGCGTCGGGGCCGGCGGTGGCGAGGGCCTCCAGCAGGGGCTCGCTCGCGTCCAGCCAGGGGATGCCCTCGCGGTCGAGGAAGTCGTGCAGGGCGCTCCAGTAGGGCCCGCCCGTGCGGCGGCGGTGGCGCAGGTCCCCGCTGCGGGGGAACACCAGGACGGCGGCGGTCGCGGCGCCGGCGGCGCGGGCCTCGCGGTGGAAGGCCGCGAGGAGGGCGAGCGTGATCTGGCGCGGCTCGCCGTCCGCCAGCCACAGGCGGCGCACGTCCCGCCGGCGGTAGGCGCGCCAGCCGGCGGCCAGGCGCGCCAGGGTCGAGTGGCGGGCGGGGCCGAGGTTGCCCCGCGTCCAGTGCTCGTGCTCGGCCAGGCGCGCCAGCACGCTGCCGTCCTCGACCGCGTCGAGCAGGTCGCCGACGCGCGCGAAGGGCTGCGGCACGACGACCAGCTCGCCGTCCGCGAGGCGCAGGCGCGGCTTGGCGCCGGTCGCGCCGGAGCGCGGGTACCACAGCGGGCGGTAGCGGTTGACGTTGCGCCCGACGTTCTCGAGCAAGAGCCCCATCACGGCGACCTGCGCGCCGCGCGTGCCGACGCGGCGGAAGCGCAGCAGCGCCTGGTCGGTGCCGTAGCCGGGGACGCCCAGGTTCAGCACCTCGAGCTCGGGGTCGACGACCTCGGCGCGCGCCTGCCAGGTGTCGCCGTCGGCCACGCCGTCGCCGTAGGTGAACGAGTCGCCGTACGTCACGACGCGCAGGGCTCCCGGCGGGGGGGACGCCGCGTACTCGCGCCGGCCGCGCGCGCCGATGGAGTTCGTGGACCCGACGCCGGCGGGGTCGACGTGGTCGGGGCGCAGCGTCCAGCCGAGCTCCGCGTCGAACGCGCCCGCGCTCGCCGCGGCGTCGCCTTCCCGCTGCGCCGCGATCCAGGCGCGCTGGCGCGGATGCGTGACGGCGTCGAACGGCGGCAGCGGGCGGTCGCCGAGGCGGCCGTCGCGTACGACGAG
>JAUIDW010000131.1 GCA_030428395.1 bacterium
CGGCCCGCGCGCGCGCCTCGCGCCGCGGCGCGCCGCGCGCGCGCAGGCCGTAGGCGACGTTGTCGCGGGCGTCGAGGTGCGGGAACAGCAGGCCGTCCTGGAAGGCGAACCCCGCCGCGCGCTCCTCCGCCGGGACGAAGGCGCCCTCGGGACCGCCGTCCAGCACCTCGCCGTCGAGCTCGACGCGCCCCGCGTCGACGCGGAGCAGCCCGGCCAGGACCCGCAGGCAGGACGTCTTGCCGGCCCCGTTGGGACCGACCAGGGCGAGCGTCTCGCCGCGGGCCACGTCGAGCTCGACGTCGAGCGACAGCTCGCCGAGCGTCCGGCGGAAGCGGGCGGAGAGGCTCACGGCGCGGGGAACCAGCGGTCGCGCAGGGCGAACAGCAGCAGGGCCGAGACGCCGACCAGGATGACGCTGAGCACGATCGCCGCCTCGGGCCGCGTCTCGAGCGCGTTGAACACCGCGAGCGGCAGCGTGCGCGTCCGCCCCTGCAGGTTGCCGGCGAACGTGATCGTCGCGCCGAACTCGCCCAGGGCGCGCGCCCAGGCGACGACCAGCCCGGCGCGCACCGCGGGCGCGATCATCGGCAGGGTGACGGTGCGGAACGTGCGCCAGCGCGACGCGCCCAGCGTGGCCGCGGCCTCCGCGTAGCGCGCGTCGAACGACCGCAGGCCCGACTCGACCGCCAGGACCAGGAACGGCGTGGCGACGTACGTCTCCGCCAGCACGACGCCCGCCGTGGTGAAGGGCAGCGACACGCCCAGGAGGCGCTCGAGCGGTGCGCCGACGAGACCGTTGCGGCCGAAGGCCAGCAGGAGCGCCACGCCGCCGACGATCGGTGGCAGCACCATCGGCAGCAGCACCAGCACGCGGACCGCCGTGCGCGCGGGGGAGCGCCCGCTCGCCAGCCAGGCCGCCAGGGGCAGGCCGAGGGCCAGCGCGCCGAGGGCCGCGGCCACCGAGCAGACGAGCGACAGGCGCAGGGCCGCGAGGACCGGGGGGGAGCCGAGCTGCTCGAGGAACGTCGCCCAGGGCGCGCGCGCGAGCAGCCCGAGCAGCGGCAGCCCGAAGAGCAGCGCGGCCAGCACCACGGGGACGCGCGCGGCGGCGGCGGCCAGTCGGCGGCGCGCGTTCACGGCACCTCGAACCCGTGCTCGCGGAGCACGCGCGCGCCCTCCGGCGACAGGGCGAACGCGGCGAAGGCCTCCCCGCCGCCGGGGCTGCGGCCGCCGCGCAGCACGACCAGGGGGTACTCGGCCACGACGTCGTGCTCGGCGGCCACGGCGACGCCCTCGACCGCGCCGGCGGCCGCGCGGACGTCGGTGGCGTAGACGACGCCGGCGTCGAGCTCGCCGAGGGAGACCTTGGCGACGAGCGCCTTCACGCTGGGCTCGTCGGAGACCGAGGCGACCTGCGCGCCGGCCGAGGCCAGCGCGCGGCGCGCGTAGCGGCCCGCCGGCACGTCGGGCGCGCACAGGGCGACCAGCAGGTCCCCGCGCGCCAGGTCGGCCAGGCCGCGCACGCCGCGCGGGTTGCCCGGCGCCACCGCGATCCGCAGGCGGTTGCGCGCCACGACGCGCGGGGGCCCCGCCGCACGCCCCAGCTCGACCACGCGGCGCATGTTCTCGGGGTCGGCGGAGGCGAACACGTCCGCCGCGGCGCCCTCGCGCAGCTGCAGCACGAGCTGCGGGGTCCCCGCGAAGTGCAGCTCGACCTGCGCCCCGGGGCGCGCGCGCTCGAACGCCGTCGCCAGCGCCTCGAACGGCTCGGTCAGCGACGCGGCGGCGAACACGACGGCCGCGGGCTCGCCCGCCGTCGCGCCACCGCAGGCGGTCGCGAGCAGCGCCGCCAGGAGCGCGACCGCGCGCCTCAAGCCTTGCGCCTCGCGGACGCCGGCGCGCCCGATGCGCCCTGGGCACCCTGGCCGTCGGCCGCGCGCTCGACCACGACGTTCGTGGCCTTGACCACGGCGTTCACCAGGACGCCGGGCTCGAGCTCGAGCGCGTCGACGGCCTCGCGCGTCAGCAGCGAGACCATGCGGAACGGCCCGCAGCGCATCTCGACCTGGGCCGCGACCTTGTCGCGGACGACCCGCGTCACGATGCCCAGCAGGTGGTTGCGCGCGGACGACACGGCGGGCTCGCCGACGTCGTCCTCCTCGAGGCTCTCCGCCAGCTCCGCGAGGCGCGCGCCGTCCACGAGCCGCTGGCCGCCGGGCGTGCGCGCGTCCCCCAGCCGCCCGCCGTCGGCGTGGCGCCGCACGGTGTCGACGCTGACGCCCAGCACGCGCGCGGCCTGCCCCAGCCGGTAGAGGGTCATGCCCGCTTTCTATGCGGGAAACCTGGCATCTGCAAGCTCTGGGGGTTCCGGAGGGCCGCGCAGGGCGCCCTCCCGGGGATGGGGAGGGCCGCCGGCCCGGCGCCCACCGGGGACGCGTCGGGCGCGGCCGCCGCCGGGTCTACAATCGGGTCGAGCGCCCCGCACCGGACACGGGGCGCGACCGGGAGGGTCGACATGGGCGAGCCGAAGACGGCGAAGACGAAGGCGAGCGTGAAGCAGTTCCTCGACGGCATCGAGGACGACCAGCGCCGCGCCGACAGCGTGCGCCTGGCGAAGCTCCTCGAGGAGCTCACCGGGGAGAAGCCGGCGATGTGGGGGCCGTCGATCGTCGGCTTCGGCAGCTACCACTACCGCTACGCCAGCGGGCGCGAGGGCGACTGGCCGCTGACCGGGTTCTCGCCCCGCAAGCAGGCGCTGACGCTCTACGTGATGTCGGGGTTCGAGGGCGAGGCCGACCTCCTCGAGCAGCTCGGCAAGTTCAAGACGGGCAAGGCCTGCCTCTACGCCAAGCGGCTGGACGACCTGCACCTGCCGACGCTGAAGAAGCTCGTGCGCAAGTCCGTCGCGCACATGCGCAAGCGCGGCGGATAGAGCGCCGCCCCCGGGCGATCCCGCGTCCGTGGGGGACGCGGGCCGCGCGGGGGCGGGCGGTCCGATGCGCGCCGATGCGGGCGCGGCCGCCTACTCGAGGTGGCTGCGCAGCATCCAGGCGGACTTCTCGTGCACGTCGATGCGGCGCACGCCGAGGTCCCCGCTGGCGTCGTCGTCGGCCGCGTCCGCGGCCCGCGCGACGTTCCGCGCCGACCGGGCGACGGTCGTGTGGTCGGCAACCAGGTTGCGGATCATGTCCTCGGCGCTGGGGACGGTCGCGTCCTCCTTCACCGTGGCGCGCTCCTGGAACTGCGAGTAGCTGCCCGGCGACGGGGCGCCCAGGGCGCGGATGCGCTCGGCGATCTCGTCGACCGCGAGGGCCAGCTCGGTGTACTGCTGCTCGAACATCGTGTGCAGCGTCGAGAACATCGGCCCGGTGACGTTCCAGTGGTAGCTGTGCGTCTTCAGGTAGAGCGTGTAGGAGTCGGACAGGAGCGCCTCGAGCGCCTCCACGACCTGCTTTTGCTTGGGATCCATGCCTCGCCTTTCTGAACGATTGTCGGTGGAGAAGTGAGACATCAATGTCGTCCCTGCCCGCGCCCCCTTCCAATCGATTCCGCCGATGAGACTGATCCGCCCGGGCCGGCCGGGGCCCGGGGGACCGGGCCGGCGGCGAGGGCACGGCGCCGCTCCCCGGTCCCGCGGCCGGGGCGGCGGCTCGCCCCGCCCGTGCCGCCGCCGCTCCCGCCAGCGGAGCGCCGCTGCCCCCGCGCGCGGGCGGCGAGTAGGATCCCGCCGCCGGGCGCGCCCACGCTCCCGGCGCGCCGCCATGATCCGCGCCGAACGACTCCTCGAGGAGCTGCACGCCGCCGGGCGCTCGCTGCTCACGGGCGTGCCCTGCTCCCTGCTCGGGGGCCTGCTCGAGGCGTGCCGCGCGGTCCCGGGCGCGCGCCACGTCCCGGCGACGAACGAGGGCGACGCGGTGGCGGTCGCCTGCGGCGCGTGGCTCGGCGGGCGCGACGCGGTCGCGTACCTGCAGAACTCCGGGCTCGGCAACGCCGTGAACCCGCTGACGTCCCTGGCCGGGACGTTCCGCGTGCCGGTGCTGCTGCTCGTGACGTGGCGCGGGGACCCCGAGGGACCCGCGGACGAGCCGCAGCACGCGCGCATGGGCGCGATCACGCCCGCGCTGCTCGAGGCCATGGGGATCCCGTGGGCGGTGCTGCCGGAGGACGAGGCCGAGCTCGGGCCCGCGCTCGCCGCGGCCGCGGAGCACCTGGACGGCGCCGGCACGCCGTACGCGCTGCTCGTGCGCCGCGGGACGATCGGAGGCGCTCCGTCGACGACCCCCGGCACCCCGGCCGACCCGGCGCTCGTCGCGGCGGCGGACGGCGCGGCCCGGGTGGGCGAGCCGGTCGAGCCGGACGCCGCGCTGCGGCGGGTGGCCGCGGCGACCGAGCGCGACGCCGTCCTGGCGACGACGGGCTTCACCGGGCGCGCGCTGTACGCGCTGGCCGACCGCCCGAACCAGCTGTACATGGCGGGCTCGATGGGCTGCGTGTCCAGCCTCGCGCTGGGCCTGGCGCTGGCGCGCCCGGAGCGCCGCGTGGTGGCCCTCGACGGCGACGGCGCGTTCCTCATGCGCATGGGCGCCGTGGCGGCGGTCGGCCACGCGCGCCCCGCCAACCTGGTGCACGTGCTGCTCGACAACGGCGTGCACGACTCGACCGGGGCCCAGGCCACCGTGGCCGCCTCGGTCGACCCCGCCGGGGTGGCGCGCGCGTGCGGCTACCGGCGCGTCGTGTGCGCGGCGGACGGCGATGAGCTCGAGGCGGTCCTGCGCGAGGCGCGCGAGGGCCCGACCTTCGTGCACGTGCGGACGCTGCCGCGCGCGGAACGCCGGCTGCCCCGCCCGGCGGTCGCGCCCGACGCGGTCGCGCGACGGCTGCGCGCCTGGCTCGCGTCGGACTGAGCCGCGCGCGCCCCCGTCCGGCCGCGCGCGGCCCACCGCACGGCTCCTCGCCGGATCAGTCGCGCGCGCGGGCCATGCACTTCGCCAGCACCACGAGCAGGCGCGTGTGGGCCATGCGCGCCGCGCTGGCGCTCGGCCGGCCCAGCACCCGGGCGACGGTCTCCCACGGGGCCTTCGCGTAGGTGCGCAGCAGGATCAGCTCGCGGTCCTCCTCCCGCAGCTGGTGCAGGCAGCGCAGGAAGAGCTCGTCGCGCTCGAGGTCCGCGACCTCCTCGCTGGGGGTCGGCCCGTCCGCGGGGAGCTGCAGGCCCGCGTCGCCGGAGGAACTTTCCGCGCCCGCGGCACCCAGCGGCTGGTCCGCCGCGGCGCGTCGCGCGCGCCGGTTCGCCTCCAGGATGCGGAGGTGGGCGATGCGCGACAGCCAGTAGATCAGGCTCGCCTCGTCGCGCACCTCGAAGCGGTCGAAGTCCCGCACGGCCGCGGCGAACGTTTCCTGGAGGATGTCGACCGACTCCGCCACGCGGCGCGCCCGCGGGCCCATGCGCGCGCGGATGATGCGCAGCACGCGGTCCTGGTACCGGTCGAACAGCCGGTTCAGGGCGTCCCGCTCGCCGCCCTGCGCCCGGTGCACGAGCTCGATCGATACGGTCAGGGGGTCCGGGTCCGCCGGCTCGGCCACGGGCGGGATCGTACGCCATCCGGGGCCCCGCGAATTTCCCTGTGCGCTTCCGGCCCCCCGGGTCCTCCCCGGTCATGGAAGCACGAAGCCACCAGTCCGTCGCCCGGGCCCTCCCGGAGCGTTCGCGCCTGCGCCTCCTCCCGGGGGGCCAGGCTCCCGGGTACGAACCGCGCGAGCCGCGCGCCTCCCAGCCCGCCCCCGCGGGGCGCCGGAGCCGCCTCGGCCGCCGCTGGGCGCACCACGTCGCCACCGGCCGCGGCGCGGGCCCGCGCCCGCCGCGCCCGGGGACGTACCTGTGACCTCCGCTCGGGGGAGAGGGACCGCGACCGCGCCGCCGCATCGCCGGGAGCGCGGTCGCGGGGCCCATCCCGTCCGGCGCGCGGCGCCGTCGCCCGGGGGGCGTGGCGCGCGCCGCCGTCAGAGCCCGGCCGTGGCCCGCGCGCTGGCCAGGACCGAGGGCGTGCGGTCGGCGGTCTCGAGCAGCGCGCGGAACGACTCGGTGGCGTCGGTCTCCCAGCGCAGCAGCTCCGCGGCCCAGCGCGCCGACAGCGGCTGGTACAGCAGGTCGAGCTCGACGGTCAGCGGGCCCCGCGTGCCCGGCGGCAGCGCGACCGCGTAGCGCACCCGGTCGGTGGCCGCGGCGAAGTCGGGGTCGTCCGTCGTCCCCACCGGCGCCGTGCGCGGTCCGTCGGGAGCGTCCGCGCGCCAGCCGGCCGGCAGGAGGCGGTCGTCGACGTACCAGGACGCCGCGCGCAGCAGCACGTGGGTCGGGCGCCCGTCGACGTCGGCGGGGACGGCGCGGTAGCTCGCCACCTCGTCCGCGCTGCGCACGACGTCGCGGTGCGGCTCGACCGGACCGCCCGCGTGCTCGGTCGGCAGGGGCCGGCCATCGGCGCCCAGGATGCGCCCGGCGTCGTCGGTGGCGCCGGAGGCGAACACGACCGCGCCCCCCGCGTCGCGGACCACCGCGCGCAGCCAGGCCCGGCGCGTGGGGTGCCCGGTGGGCAGCTTGTGGCCGGTCCGGTTCTCGACGGTCGCCGCGAAGCTCAGGCGGTCGCCGGCGAGGCGGACGTCCGCGAGCTCGACGCGCGCCGCGCGGCGCAGGCTCGCGCGCGTGGCCTCCAGCGCGGCCTCGAGTGCGCCGGCGGGCGCGCGCACGCCCAGCTCCTCCGCGTGGTCGCGCAGGATGGAGAGCATCAGCGTGTTCCCCCCGACGAACAGGTGGCGCCCGTACGGCGCGCGCGGACCGATCGGCGGCCAGTCGAACCCCATCGGGTTGCGCGCGATGCGCGCCTCCAGCGGGCGGCCGGACGCGTCGGAGGTCGGCAGGTGGCAGTCCTGGCAGCTCGCCGCGCGCGTCCCGGGGACCTCGCCCTCGTCGGAGAACGCGCTGTTGCGCCACTCCAGGTACGGGGCCTGCTCGAGGAACGTCGCGCCCGTCGGCTCGCCCTCCAGGTCGTGGACCGCCGTCTCGAGCGTGTGGCACGTGGCGCACAGGCGCGACTCCATGACGTGGTCGCCGCGCGTGGGCGTGAAGCCCGTGTGCATGAGCATCGGCCCGGGGAACGGCTCGGCGTGCGGGCCGAACAGGCGCCGCGCGGGGTCCAGCCGGAAGTGCCCCGAGAACGTCTCCGGCGTCCCCAGGCCGTCGGGGAGCATGCCGTGGCAGACCGTGCACGACGCGCCGTCGCGCGCCAGGTCACCCTGGCGCGACTCGCACTCGAGCACGTGCATCGGCGAGCCGGTGCCGTGGTCGTCGATCCCCACCGCGTGCGCCAGGGGCGCGTGGCAGCGCAGGCACTCGGACTCGATGGCCACCCGGTGCGCGGGCGCGGCGGCGACCTCGACCGACACCGCGGCGCGCCACAGCGGGTCGCGCGTCGAGTTCGCCATCATCGAGCCGCTCCACAGGTCGTAGGGCGACATCCAGCCCCCGTCGGCGTCGCGCATCGCGCTCGCGGTGTCGACGTTCGAGTGGCACAGCGCGCAGGCGTCGGACTCGAGCACGCCGGGCCCCGGCGCGTCCTGCGGCGAGGGCGGGGGAACGGAGGGTCCCGGCGCGGCGGGGGCGAGGACGACGGGCGTGAGGAGGAGCGCGGCGAGCGTCAACGCGGGCAGCGGTTGGTCGAGGAGCATGGGCGCGGTTCGGGGAGGGATGGCGACCATCCTAGGCGGGAGCGCGGTCGGGCGGACTCCGCGCGGGCGAGCGTGGCGAAATCGTCATCCGGCGTGCGCGACCGTTCCGGAGCGCGTACGCCGAGGTGCGTACCGTCGGCGCCTTCCGCTCTCAGCGCTCGTCGCGCGGCTCGCGTTCGCGGAGCGCGATCCGGGCGTGCTCCTGCAGGTCCTCGACCTGGTCGTGCTCGTCGACGATCTGCTCGCCCAGCAGGCACTCGAGCACGTCCTCCAGCGTCACGACCCCCTCGAAGCCGCCGTACTCGTCGACCAGCGCGACCATGTGGCGGCGCTCCCGGATGAAGTGCTCGAGCAACTCGTGGGCCCGGGTCCACACCGGCACGAACTGCAGCGGGTGGACCAGGTCGCGCAGCGTGCCCGTGTCGTCGCCGGAGAGCGCGGCGTCGACCACCTCGCGGCGGAAGACCAGGCCCACGAGCTTCTCGGGGTCGCCGTCCGCGTAGACGGGGACGCGGCTGTGGACCCAGCGCTCGGCCAGGCGCCCGGCCTCGGCGACGGGGGTCTCCGCGGGGAACGACTCGACCACGGGGCGCGGGGTGCGCAGGTCCCTGGCGGTCACGCGGTCGAGCCGCAGGGCGTTGGCCAGCCAGCGGTGCTCCTCCGGGCGCACGGCGCCCTGCTGGGCGGCGAGCTTCGAGAAGAGCAGCACCTCCTCCTCGGAGGGCCCGGGCGTCCCGCGCCCGCCGGTCAGGAGCCGCATGGCCGCCTTGGCCGGCCGCGCGACGGGCAGGGCGGCCCAGATCATCAGCTGGATAGGCCAGCCGACGAAGGGGCCCAGCGGGAGCGCGAAGCGGACGCCGAAGCTCTTCGGGATGATCTCGGTCACCACCAGCACGAGGAACGTGAACACCCCGGCGAACACGCCCACGGCGCGGCTGCCGAGCTGGTCGGCGACCATCGCCCCGCACCAGGCCGAGCCCACCGTGTGGGCCACCGTGTTGACGGTGAGGATGGCGGCGATCGGCTCCTCGACCTCCGCGCGGAACCGGGCCAGGCGTTCGACCCCGGTGCGACCCTGCCGGCGCAGCAGCTCGATCTGGGCCGGGGTGATCGTGTAGAGCGCCGCCTCGAGCAGGGAGCAGAGGAAGGAGGCGGCCAGGGTCAGGGAGGCGATGGTGACGATGCCGGTCATCGCGCGCGAGGGTCGCATCCGCTCCGAACTCGTGCAAACGAACCGGGCGCGAGCGTCTACGATCCGGCGCGTGAGCGACCCCCACGACGTGCCGCCCTGGGCGGCGGAGCCCGGGAGCGTGCTCGCGGGCCTCGGCGTGGACCCGGCCCAGGGCCTCGACGAGTCCGAGGTCCCGCGGCGCCTCGCCGACCACGGCCGCAACCGGCTGCGCGAGCTGCGCGCGCCGGGGCCCTGGCGCATCCTGGCGGCGCAGTTCGCGAGCTGGATCGTCGCGCTGCTGGCCGTCGCCGCCGGCGTCGCCTTCGCGTTCGGCGAGACCCTCGAGGGCGTCGCGATCCTGGTGGTGCTCCTCCTGAACGCCGGGATCGGCTTCGGGACGGAGCTGCGCGCGGTGCGCTCGATGGAGGCCCTGCGCGCCCTGGGCACCGTGCTCGCGCGCGTGCGGCGCGGCGGGGTCGAGCGCGAGGTGCCCGCCGAGGAGCTCGTCCCCGGCGACGTGCTGCTGGTCGAGGCGGGCGACGTGGTCACCGCCGACGCGCGGCTGCTCGAGGCCTCCAAGCTGGAGGCGGACGAGTCCGCGCTGACCGGCGAGTCGCTGCCCGTCGCGAAGGCCCCGGAGCCGACCGCGCCGGACGCGCCGCTGGCCGAGCGCGCCTCGATGCTGTTCAAGGGGACGGCCCTCGCGCGGGGGAGCGCCGCGGCCGTGGTGACGACCACGGGGATGAACACCGAGCTCGGCACCGTCGCGCGGCTGGTGGAGGAGGCCGAGGACGAGCGCACGCCGCTCGAGAAGCGCCTCGACCGGCTGGGCCACAAGCTGATGCTCGTGGCCGTCGCGATCGCCGTCGCCACGACGGGCGTGGGGACCGCCGCCGGCCAGCCCGCGCTGCTGATGGTCGAGACCGGCATCGCCCTGGCGGTGGCGGCCATCCCCGAGGGGCTCCCGATCGTCGCCACGATGGCCCTGGCGCGCGGGATGTTCCGCATGGCGCGGCGCAACGCGCTGATCAACCGGCTGTCGGCGGTCGAGACGCTGGGCGCGACCAGCGTGATCTTCACGGACAAGACGGGGACCCTGACCGAGAACCGCATGCGCGTGCGGTCGCTCGAGCTCGAGGGGGCCTCGGTCCCGCTCGAGGAGGTCGGCGCGTCGGCCCACCCCGCGGCCGCGGCGCTGGTCGAGGCCGGCGTGCTGTGCAACGGCGCCGCGCTGGGAGCCTCCGAGGCGGACGCCGACGTCGGCGACCCGACCGAGCTCGCGCTGCTGCACGCGGGGCGCGCCGTCGGCGTGGAGCGCGACGCGCTGCTCGCGCGCTTCCCCGAGGTGCGCGAGGAGGCCTTCGACTCCGAGACGATGCGCATGGCGACCGTGCACCGCGCCGCGGAGGACGGCGCCGGCCCCGGCCTGCGCGTCGCGGTCAAGGGCGCGACCGAGGCGGTGCTGGACGACTGCGCGCGCGTGCTCGCCGCGGACGGGACGGAGCGACCGCTGGACGACGCGGACCGGCGCGCGTGGACCCGCCGCAGCGAGGAGCTCGCCGCGGGCGGGCTGCGCGTGCTCGCCCTGGCCCGCGGGACCGTCGCGCGGCCCGAGGACCCGCCGTTCCGCGACCTCGTGCTGCTGGGGCTCGCCGGGCTGGCCGACCCGCCGCGCGCGGAGGTCCCCGCCGCCGTGGCGGCGTGCCACCGCGCGGGCATCCGCGTGGTCATGGTCACCGGCGACCAGCCCGCGACGGCCGCGAGCATCGCCGCCGCGGTGGGGCTCGTCCCCGACGTGGACCCGGCGGCGGTCGTGCACGGCTCGCGGCTGGGGGCGCTGGTGCCGGGCACCAAGGGGGGCGCGCAGGGAGACGCGGGAGCGGAGCCGGAGGCCGGCGAGCTGCTGGGCGCGTCCGTCTACGCCCGCGTCACGCCCGAGCAGAAGCTGCGGCTCGTGGACGCCTGGCAGCGCGCCGGCCACGTGGTCGCGATGACCGGGGACGGCGTGAACGACGCTCCCGCGCTGCGCGAGGCGGACATCGGCGTCGCCATGGGGCGGCGGGGCACGCAGGTCGCGCGCGAGGCGTCCGACATGGTGCTGACCGACGACGCCTTCGCCTCGATCGTGGCCGCGGTCGAGCAGGGGCGCGTGATCTTCGCCAACCTGCGCAAGTTCGTCGTCTACCTGCTGTCGTGCAACGTCAGCGAGGTCGCGGTCGTGGCCGGCGGGGCCGCCCTGGGCGGGCCCCTGCCGCTGCTGCCGCTGCAGATCCTCTTCCTGAACCTGGTGACCGACGTGTTCCCCGCGCTGGCGCTGGCGTTCGGCGAGGGCGACGGGCGCGAGCTGGAGCGCCCCCCGCGCGACCCCCGCGAGCCCGTGCTGACCGCCGCCGCCTGGCGCCAGGTCGCGCTGTTCGGGGCGCTGCTGTCGGTGTGCGTGCTGGGGGCGCGCGTGGTCGCCCAGACCGCGCTGGGCCTCGACGGCGAGCGCGCGGCCGCGGTGTCGTTCCTGACCCTGGCCTTCGCGCAGCTCGCGCACGTGTTCGACGTGCGCGAGCGGGGGACCGGCGCGCTGGCGAACGACGTGGTGCGCAACCGCTTCGTGTGGGGCGCGCTGGCGCTCTGCACCGCCCTGATCCTGGGCGCGGTGTGGGTCCCCGCCGTGGCGAGCGTGCTGCGGATCGAGGACCCCGGCGCCGCCGGCTGGGCGGTGGTCGCGGTCGCGAGCCTGCTGCCGATGGTCGCGGGGCAGCTGATGCTCGGGCTGCGCGCGGACGTGGCGCCCCGGGACCCCGGGCGCTCCGCCTAGGTCAGCCGGACCTGCTCGCCGTGGTCGGCGACCTGCACCGGGAAGCCCAGGCGGTCGCGCACCGCCAGGCGCAGGGACTCGAGCGACTCGGGCTCGCCGTGGACGAGGATCACGCCGCGCGGAGGCCGCTCGCAGCGCTCGAGCCAGCCCAGCAGCTCGCCGCGGTCGGCGTGCGCGGACAGGATCGGCAGCTGCTCGACCTGGGCCGCGATCGGCACCTGCGCGCCGTGGATCTTCAGCTCCGACGCGCCCGCCGCGAGCGCCGCCCCGCGCGTGCCGGGCGCCTGGAAGCCCGGCAGCACGATCAGGTTCCGCGCGTCGGGTCCGAACACCTTGACGTGGTGCAGCACGCGGCCGCCGGTCAGCATGCCGCTCGCGGACACGACGATCTGCGGGCCCTCGGACCGGTCGATGGCCTTCGAGTCCTCCGGGCCCGCCGTGAAGCGCGCGAAGCGGCAGGCCGCGCGGCCCTCCTCCGCGTCCACGCGTTGCTCGGCGAGGTGGCGCTCGTACAGGCCGGTCACGCGCGTCGCCATCGGGCTGTCGAGGAAGACCGGGACGTCGGGCAGGGCGCCGCTGGAGAGCAGCCGGTACAGCGCCAGCAGCACCGCCTGCGAGCGCCCGACGGCGAAGGCGGGGATCAGCACCGTCCCGCCGCGCTCGAGGGCGGGGCGGATCGTGTCGCCGAGCAGCTCGACGGGGTCGACGTCGGGGTGCAGGCGGTTGCCGTAGGTCGACTCGAGCACGATCCAGTCGGGCGCGCCCGGCGGCTCCGGCGGGTTCATCAGCATGTCGTCGGAGCGCCCGAGGTCGCCCGAGAACAGCACGCTGGTCCCGCCGGCCTGCACGAGGATGCTGGACGCGCCGAGGATGTGCCCCGCCTCCTGGAAGCGCGCGCGGACCTTGCCGATCTCGACCTGGTCGCCGTTGGAGACGCAGCGGATCCGCTCGGCCGCGCGCTCGCCGTCGGCGGCGGTGTAGAGCGGCTGCGCGGGCTTGTGCTTCGAGAACCCGCGCCGGTTGGCGTAGCGCGCGTCCTCCTCCTGGATGTGCCCGCAGTCGGGCAGCAGCACCTCGCACAGGTCGCGCGTCGAGGTCGTCGCGTGGATCGGGCCGCGGAAGCCGTCGCGCACCACGACCGGCAGGTAGCCGCTGTGGTCGACGTGGGCGTGCGTCAGCAGCACCGCGTCGAGGTCGCCCGGGCGGAAGGGCGGCCGCTTCCAGTTCCGCTCGCGCAGGACCTTGTAGCCCTGGAACAGCCCGCAGTCGACGAGCACGGTGCGCCCCTCGGCGCGCACGAGGAAGCGCGAGCCCGTGACCGTCTGCGCCGCGCCGTGGAACTCGACCTGGATGCCGTGGCTCGCCATGGGGGCCCATCATGGAGAATCCGGCGAGGCGGCGCTCGCACGCCGGGCCGTTCGTCGTACGCCTTTCTCTCGCGCCGTTCCGGCCCGAGGGAGACCCCGTGACGCCCCGACTCCGCCCCTCGGTCCTGGCGGCCCTGCTCGTCCTCGCCTGCGGCTGCCCGGAGCCTCCGGGCGGTCCCGGCGAGGGAGGGCCGTCGCGGGACCGCGGGGGTCGGACGTCGCCCGGCGCCGCGTCCGACCCGCCGCCGGCGGCGCGCGCCGGCGAGGTCGTCGAGGCGCTGCGCGCGGCCGCGCTCGAGGCGGACCTCGCCGTCGCCCTGCCGGCGATCGCGGCGCTCGGGCGCGGCGCGCCGGACCGCGCGACGGTGGACGCC
>JAUIDW010000132.1 GCA_030428395.1 bacterium
GGCGGGCCGGAGACGCCCGAGCCCGCCCCGCCGGTCGCCCCCGACGAGCCGGCGGCGGGGACGGACGAGACGACCGCCCCGGGCGTGGACTTCGACCCGGTCGTGCTGGCGCCGGGCGCCGCGAACGCGCCCTTCGAGTGGTGGCCCGAGCGGACCTCCGAGGCGCCGGGCTACGGCCTCTACACGTACGTCCTGCTGGGCGCGCCGCCGACGCTGACCAACGAGGACCGCTACCGGCGCACGCTGAAGGCGCTCCTGGCCCAGGCTCCGGCGCAGCAGCCCGCGGAGGGCGGCGCGCGCGGACCGGGCCAGCGCAACGTCACCTACGTGCCCGTGCGCGCCGCGCCGACGGGGCCGCGGGGCGTGGACTGGCTGCTCGAGGCCTACGACTACCGCCGCGCGCGCCGGCTCCTGCGCGAGCTGCCCGGCGGCCACGGCGACGGCCCCTACCTCGTCTCCATGCCCCGGCCCCTGTCCGGGGCCGAGCCCCCGGTGGGGGCGCGGCTCGAGCAGGACCTGTCGGCCTGCTCGCTGCGGCTGATCGACGACTGGGTCGCGGAGTTCGTCGAGCACGCCGCGCGGCCCGACTTCTGGCGTCAGGTCCTGCTGCAGGAGCTGGCGGGCGAGCTGCGCGAGGGCCTGGCCCTGCGCGCCGCCGCGCGCGAGGGCGTGGACGTCACGCCGGCCGAGCTGGCCGAGTGGATCGAGGTCCTGGACTGACGGACCTGACTGGGTTCCGTGTGGAACCCTCCCGGACCGGCCAGCCGGGGGCCCCGCGAGGGGCTGCGAGGGCCCGCCCCGGGGCGGAGCGCTCGCCCGGGCCCGGTCCTGGTGGGGGACGAGGGCTCTCGGCGAGAGACGGACGACCCCAAGGGCCTGCGCTCGAGGGGTTTCGGACGGGCTGGGGGCCTCCCGTCCACACGGAACCCAGTCAGGTCGTGGAGTGGGGAGCCACTACCTCTACCGCTCTCCACACCGGCCGGAGGAAAGTGCGGTGCAGGAACGGTCCCACGCGCGGGATCGAGCGCCCGCGTGCCGGCACCGACGGCCGTCACGTCCGCAACGATGTCGCGTGGCCAGACCGCCGGCGCTAGGGAGGTCGGTCAGGTGAACTTCACGAACCAAGCGACGGAAGGTACGCGCTTGTTCGGGAAGCCGGCGACTTGCTCGATGACGAAGAGCATGTACCAGCCGGGTGGACCGTGGTCTTCTCCCATGGAGGTCACCGTCAGCGTCTGGTGCTCCGGATCCACCGGGTCCGTGCTCGCAACGAAGAACGATAGCTCGATGTAGCGCTGATCGGTGTCGAAGTGGTGTGTGAATGCCGCCGGACGAAGCAGGACGACCCGATCAATCGTGTTCGCGGCATCGACCTTGGTGATGTCCACGTCGAACTCGCGGACCGTCGATCCGACGTTGTTGAACTCCTGCGTTGTGGGCGCATCGTTGATCGCGGGTCGGGTTCCCGGAGGGTAGTGGAACAGGTACGGAGGCGAGAACATCTCGCCGGAGAAGAGCGGGCTAGGATAAGCCGGCGGGTCGGGCAGCGGATCCACTTCCCCGCCCGCCACGAAGACGCGCCCGTCGGGGAGCAGGACGGAGACGTGGTGGTAGAGCCGCGGCGTTCGCTGCGCGATGGGAGGGTTCGAGCCCGGAACGTTGGCCGGCACGCTCGCGTTCATGAACGTCGAGGACCCCGGGTCGGCCGGCCCCGTGCCAGGGTCGTAGAGTTCGGGGGCGAAGAGCGGAGTGAGGGTGGCGTTCGGGCCATGTCCTCCGGTGTAGTCCGTGGAGCTACCGCCCTCGATCAGGATCTGCCCTGTCGGGAGTACGACGGCGTTGTGGTAGACACGCGTTACGAGCAGGGGGGCCTTGGGTGGCAGGGTCTGCCAGCTGGCGATCGTGGGCTCCCTTGCGTTCGAGCCTGGAATGAACTCGTCCACCGTTGCGAGGGGAATCCAGTCGAGCGCCGGGGGCTCGGGGGGCTTGGAGCCTCCGAACAGAAGCACCCTGTTCTTGAGGGTCGGGTCGTCGATGTGAAGCAGCACTGCTGGCACGTAGAACCGCTCTTCAATCGGCAGTGATCCCCAGAGCTCCCAGCGGGCCGGGCTCTGAGGCAAGATGTCCGGGTTCTCGACCACCCAGGATTGGCCGGGCGTGTTGATTCCCCGGCCGGCGACCGTGTTGACGTCCGCAGCCACGAAGATCTGGCCGTTCGTGAGCTGGTAGGAGCGCGGGTAGGAATCGAAGCGCTCGTTGCTGACGAAGGGCGGGACCGTCCCGGGGACGCTGTGGGAGGTCCACTCCTCCGGCGTGGCCATCGGCGGGATCGGGGTGAAGGGGTTCTGCGGCGAGATCGGCACCGACCACTGTGTGCTGTTGGGGGTGTTGATCTCCCACATGTCGTTGCCTTCGGGAGCGCCGATGACCTTCGGCCCGCCGAGGACCAGCGTCGACCCCCCCGCGATGTTCATGCCCGTGACGGGCATCGTGATGGGACTACGGTTCAGCCCCATCGCCGTCGGGTAGTACCGCGCCGCGTTCATGTCGCGGAGCTGCACCCACGGATCTTCGAGGATCACGGGCAGGCCGTTCACATCCACCGGAGCGCCCAGGATCGCCGGTCGGAACCGGTAGGTCTCCTTCGGAAAAGCACCTCCCTCGACGGGCAGAGGAATCCCTCCGACGACGAGGAGCTGGCCGTTCTTCTGCCACGACGATCCCGCGCAGAAGATGCTCCCGTCGATCGTCTGGTCGATCCGGATCAGCGTGTGCGGAGTGCCGGGGTCGAAAAGCCAGGCACGCGACGTGTCAAGGGTCACGCACTCGGTGGGCGGGCCGCCGACCTCACGCCGCCACATGAGGACCTTGCCCTGATGCACGCCGGTGGGCAGCAGCGCGGCGTGGGAGAACTCCTGGAACTCCGCGTCGCAGTCGGGATCCAGGCCCATCATGATCGTCCAGTCCCAGGGGCCTGCCCAGAAGCCACCGTCTTCGACCGGGTAAGGCGTCTGCGCGCTCGCGGGAGAGCACATGAGCGTCAGTCCGGCTGCGCCGCAGCCGCAGGCCTGCAACAGCGCGCGGGCTCGCTCGACGAGCCCCCGGCACACGCGCCCGTTCAACGCATCCTCCGCCGCCATTCTCCACCTCCTCCTTGCATCAGGGAGTCGCCGGGAAGAAGGAGCCCCGCGTCGAGGCCTGTACCTGCCCCCCGCTGCTGACCCTCGGAGCCGCCCGAGCTGCCCCGAAGGAGGAAAAGGCTAGTCAGGAGGGCGGGGGGGGGGTCAAGCTGCAAGCGCTCGGGAAAGTTTGTTTGCCCCAGTCCGAGACTGGCACGTTCCGCCTCGAGGAGGCCGATAGATGACCGCCCTGTTCGCGACTCTCGCGCTTCTCGGTTCCATCCAAAGCGTGGACTCGGCCGGGGCGCTGCCCGCGGGGTCGGCGTTCGTGGAGAACCGCGGTCAATGGCCGATCCCGGCGGAGTTCGTTGCGCGGGTCCCCGGGGGAGTCGTGCGCGTTCGACCGGACGAGCTGTGGCTGCAGTTCTTCTCCGACCCCCGCCAGGGCCACGTCGTCCGCCTCGTCTTCGAGGGTGCTTCGCCGGACCGCAGGCTGGAGTCCGCCGCGCCGCGGCCCGAGCGGCTGCACTACTTCAAGGGACGCGACCCGCAGGGGTGGCATCGCAACGTGCGGGTCCACGAGGAGCTCCGTTGCCGGGGGCTGTACGAAGGCGTGGACCTCGTGATGCGGGTCGGCGCAGCCGGCTTCAAGTACGACCTCCAGGTGCATCCGGGTGCGGATCTCGGGCAGGTCCGCGTGCGCTGCGAGGGGATCGACGGGCTCTCGTTCGACGGCGACGGCAGCCTGGTGTTCGAGACGTCGTCCGGCTCCCTGCGACAGCCCTCGGCGGAGACGTGGCGAGTCGCCGCAGGCGGCGACCGAGTGCCGGTGGCCTGCCGTTACCGCCGGATCGACGATCGCCGATTCGGCTTCGAGGTGGCGCAGGCTCGCTCCTCTCTACCCCTGATCGTGGACCCTCTGTTGGTGTGGTCGACGTACCTGGGCAGTTCGGCCAACCCCCTCGGAGTTGGTGATGGTGGGAGCGCCTGCGCTCTCTCGGCGAACGGCGACCTGACGGTCGTCGGGGTCACGGCCGACGTCGACTTTCCGATGACACCCGGCACCTACCAGCACACGAGCCAGGTGGGCTACGACACGTTCGTGGCGCGCTTCTCCGGCGCCGACGGTGCGTTGATGTACTCGAGCGTCATCGGCGGGTCGGTTTTCAACGGCGGCGAGAAAGCCCGAGCCGTCGCCGTGGATGCCCTCGGCCGGGCCACCGTCGCCGGATTCACGGGCTCGGCGGACTTCCCGACGACCCCCGGTTCCTACCTGCCCGACGCGCCCTACGGGGCGTTCGTACTGAGGCTTTCGCCTTCGGGGGACGATCTCGAGTACTCGACCTACCTGGGGGGTCCCGGTGGTGCCTTGGCCCATGCGGTCGCCGTCACGGCGGACGGCTCGGCGATCGTGGGGGGGCAGACCGGGGTGCAGCAGGACCTCCCCGCGACTCCGGGTGCGTTCGACGAGACGCACAACGGAGGAGTCGACGGGTTCCTCGCCCGCTTCGACCCGACCGGTTCGTCCTTGACGTGGGCAACCTACGTGGGGGGGTCGACCAGCGACTTCGTCTGGGATCTGGCCGTGAATGCGAGCGGCGAGGTCACGGCCTGCGGGGTGACCAGTTCCAGCAACGGATTCCCGACGACTCCGGGTTCGCTCCAGCCCACGTGGCCGGGCCCGCCCTCCGGCACGTCGAACGGCTTCGTCCTGCGCCTGAGCTCGGACGGCGGCTCCCTGCTCTGGTCGACGTTCCTCGGCGGTACGTCCAACGAGGACGCGCGCGCCCTCGCTGTCGACCCCACAGGAGGGGTGATCGTTGCCGGCGAGACTCTCTCCCAGGACTTTCCCGTGACCCCTGGGGCCTTCCAGCCCCTACGCAACACGACCAACCACTTCAGCGACGCGTTCGTGTCCCACCTGGACAGCACCGGCTGTTGCCTGCTGGCCTCGACCTACTTGGGAAGCTCGTTCCGCGATACGGCAGAGGGCGTCGCCCTGGACGCCCGCGGGCGACCCGTCGTCGCGGGTATCACCTACGGGAACGACTTCCCCGTGACTACCAACGGCTACGATGCCACCTGGAACGGGTCCACCGATTCCTTCCTCACGGTCGTGTCCTCGGATGGGACCGAGCTCGTCTCGTCGTCCTACGTCGGTGGTATCAGCCACGACGACTGCTACGACCTCGCTGGCGAGGGGGGACGTGTCGCCATGGTGGGCACCGTGTTCGGCCCCGGCTACCCCACGACGCCCGGCTCACACAGCCCGAGCTTCAACGGGGGCCAGAGCGATGCCTTCGCGACGACGTTCTTCCTGCCCGAGACGGACACCCCTGCCACCTCGTCCGTTCCGCGCTCGGGCCCCCCGCGGGTCCACGCCTCGCGAATCGACCTCGGCGACGGCAAGCTCGCGATCCGCGCTGTCTGCGTCTCTGCCCCGGTGTTAGCGGTGGGCTTCGCCGAGCTCGCCCTCACGCCCTCTCCCGACGAGGCCAGCCTCGCCTGGCCGTCCTCGGGAACCGTCGCCACGCTCCAAGCGGATGCCGACGACGAGGGTACGGCCCGCGCGAGCTTTGAGGTCCCCACCGCGAACGGATCGGCGACCGCCCTCGTGCGCTTCCTCTTCCGACGGCCGGACGGGTCCACCCTGACCAGCCTCGTCGCCTCCGTCGAATTGCGATAATCGCACTCGAGCGGCGCGATGGCTCGGAGGCGCAGCGCTCCACGAGTTCTCCGTGACGACCCGCGGGGCCGGCGACAGAGCGTTGTCGACCAGGAACCTCACTCGACCCTACGCAGCGGGACCTCTCGCTCGCGGACCGCGTCGGAACCGTAGCGGAGGGCTTCCCGGCGGAGGGCTTCCCGGACGTCCTCGGGCTCAAGATCGGGGTAGGCCCGCAAGATCTCGTCTTATTGCATGCCCTCGGCCACCATCCCCCCGACGGTGGCCATCGGGATGCGCAGGCCCCGGATGCGAGGGACTCCTCCCAGCCCTAAGCGTCGCGCCGGAGCTCCTCCCGGCGCGATCGGCGCGACACAGGACCCGGGTGAGCCTGGCGGCAGTACGGACCCCCGGAGCCGCGCCCCGGCCGGCCTCGCCGTGCCGAGGTTCCGAACCCCCGTCCCCCACCGGGGACCCGGGTCACTTCCAGGGCATCCGGAACCGCAGCAGGCGCCAGACCCCGGCCAGCATCGCCGCGACGAAGGTCCAGTTCGCCATCGTCGTCAGCGTCGAGGGGTCGCCGTCGAGGTTGTCGGCCAGGATCAGCACGGCGGCGCCGACGACGAGCGCGGCCACGACCAGCGCCCACGAGATGTTCATGCTGGCGCGCTCGACCTCGGCCGTGAAGCGCTCGAGTCCGCTGTGGTCCACCTGCAGGTGCAGCTGGCGCTTGCGCACCGCCCGGAAGAAGTCGGCGATCTGCCGCGGCAGCTCCTCGACGAGGTCGCCGTAGGCGAACAGCGCGTCCACCATGCGCTGGCGCGCGCCGCGCAGGCCGTAGCGTCGGCCCATCAGCTCGACGAAGTACGGGCGCACGTGCGCCATCAGGTCGAACTCGGGCGCGACGGTCTCGGCCACGCCCTCGATCGTGGTCAGGGCCTTGATCAGGTAGACGATGTCGGCCGGCACGCGCAGGTCGTGGCGCCGCAGGACCTCGAAGAAGTCGTTCAGCAGGGCGCCGAACTGCAGCGACTCGATCGAGCTGGCCTCGAAGCGGTCGATCAGCTGCCAGACGTCGGAGCGGAAGGCGCGGTCGTCCACCAGGCGGCCGTCGGCGTCGCCGAGGCGCTGGGCGACGCGGACCACCTCGTCCAGGTCGCGCTGCATCACGCCGTGGGCGAAGCGCGTCAGGAGCTGCGTCGTGCCGGGGTCGAGCATCCCGGTCATGCCGCAGTCGATGAACACGAGCTTCTCGCCCGGCAGCACGAAGATGTTCCCGGGGTGCGGGTCGGCGTGGAAGAAGCCGAGCTTCAGGCACTGGCGGAACACCATGTCGGCGCCGTGGCGCGCCAGGCGCGTGCGCTGCTCGCGGTCGAGCTTCGTCAGGTCCAGGTCGGCCAGCAGCGTCCCGTGGACCTCCTCCATGACCAGCACGTCGCGCGTGGACAGCGCGGGGTAGGTACGCGGGAACGAGATCTCGTCGTCGTCCTCGAAGTCGCGCCGCATGCGGGCGGTCGAGGCGGCCTCGATGCCCAGGTCGGTCTCGCGCGTCAGCTGGCGGCTGAACTCGTCGATCACGGCCTCGACGTCGAAGCCCAGGTTCGAGAAGTAGTGCTGCGTCAGGCGCGCGAGCCCGCGCGCCAGCTCGACGTCCGAGGTCACCAGGTCGCGGATGCCCGGGCGCAGCACCTTCACGACCACGTCGTCGCCCTGGACCAGCCGCGCGCGGTGGACCTGGGCCATGGAGCCCGCCGCGATGGCCTCGGGCTCGAACGTGGCGAAGACCTGCTCGAAGCGCTCGCCGTACTGCTGGTCGAGGAGCGTGCGCACGCCGTCTTCCCCGTCCGTGTCCTCCCAGGGGTCCGGCGGGACCTTGCTCTGGAGCTTCGCCAGCTCACGGATCCACTCGGGCGGCACCAGGTCGGGCCGCGTGCTGAGGATCTGGCCCGCCTTGACGAAGGTCGGCCCCAGGGCCTCGAGCAGCAGGCGGACGCGCACCTGGATCGGCTCGCTGCGGCGCTTCGCCTCGGCCTTCTCGCCGCGGTCGAGGAAGCGCCCCAGGCCGCCGGCCTGCACCAGCTCGCCGAACCCGAAGCCCAGCAGGATGCGCGTCACCTCGGCCGCCCGGACGGCGGTCTGCAGGCGCGGCTTCCAGACGGTGCTCGGCTTGGTCGTGCTCATGGGGCCTCGAGGGGAGGTAGGGACGGGGGGACTCGAACCCCCACGGGATCGCTCCCTTCGGATTTTAAGTCCGATGCGTCTACCGGTTCCGCCACGTCCCCGCCCGTCCCATCATGGCGGCGATGCGCGACCAGGCGAAGCGAGCACTCCGATTGCGTCCGCGGACCGCTCGGACCGCGGCGGGTTTCCGGCCGCTGCGAGGCGCGGCGCGGCTCGCGGCGGTCCTGGCGCTCGCCGCCGCCGCCGGGGGCCAGGCGCCGGTCGATCCCGGGACGGCCGCCGCCTGGCGCGAGCGGCTGGGCTTCCCCGAGGTCCGCTTCGACTTCCAGCTGAGCCTGTCGGTCGACGACCTGCTGGGGCTGTCGGCGCTGGACCCCGACGAGCGCCTGGCGCGCGCCGAGGCGGGGGCGGAGGACGACCCCGACGACGTGGAGGCGGGCCTCGAGCTCGTCCACGCGCTGCTCGCCGTCGGCGACCGCGACGAGGCCGAGGCGGCCCTGGAGCAGCTCCGCGAGCGGGTCGGCCGCCGCCTCGCCGCCGACCGCGAGGACTGGCCCGCCGTCGCGGCCATGGGACGGATCGCCGCGACCCACGGCCTGGCGTTCCGCCGCACCGACGCGCTGCGGTCGGCCGAGGTGATGCTGCAGGCGTCCTTCGCGAACGACGACTCGCTCTGGCGCGCCCCGACGACCCTCGCGAGCTTCTACACGTGGCTCGCCACCCGCGCCGCGGCGGCGGGCGACGTCGAGGAGGCCGGGCGGATGCTCGCGGCCGCCGAGGAGCTGGCCGGGCGGGCCGTGGTCGCCGCGCCCGACGAGCTGCGCCCGCACGCGGTGCTCTTCCTGGCCCGCACGTGGGACGCGGTGGTCGGCTCGGCGGGGGACCCCGACCGGCTGCTCGCGCGGTCGCTGGAGGCCGTCGACGCGCTCGCCGCGGAGTCCGGGCTGGGCGACGACCCGGCGCAGGTCGAGGGCCTCGCGGAGCTGGTCGCCGCCACGGCCTTCCTCGGCGTTTGCCTCGGCGCCGACGACCCGCGCGAGGCCTTCGACGAGCTGGGGGACGAGCGCCGCGCGCGGGCGCTCGCCTGCCTGGACGCGCTGGCGCCCGTCGGCGGGCACCGGGTGTACGGCCAGAAGGCGCGCCAGAGCCGCTGGCTGCTGGCCTGGCTGGCGCGCGACCCGGACGCGGAGGAGCTCTTCGAGGAGGCCGTGGACTCCGAGCGCGCCGCGGACGTGCTGACCCTGCGCCTGGGGCTCGAGCAGCTCGTCGGCGAGCCGGAGGTCGTCGCCGCGGTGGCCGAGCGGCTGCTGGAGGCCCGCGACGACGCGCGCGCGCGCCTGGCCGTCGGCTACGCCAGCGCGCGGCTCGGCGACCTCGCGGCCGCCGAGGCCCACTTCGCCGCCGCGCTCGAGCACGATCCCGACGCGGACGAGGCGCGCGTCGGCCGCGCCGTGGCACGCCTGCGCCTGGGGGGCGACGAGGAGGCGGCGCGGGAGACGCTGCGCGCCTTCCTCGCCGACGCCTCCGACGACCACCCCGCGCGCGCGCCGGCGCTGTTCGCGCTCGGCACCGCGCTGGCGCTCGAGGGCAACCTGGAGGAGGCGCTCGCCTGGCTCGAGCAGGCCGACGAGGCGGCCCCCCGCCGCTCGGCGGACGACGTGCGCGCGACGCTGGAGGAGGTGCGCGCGCTCGCCGGCGAGCGGGACGGCTAGAACGTCGCCGTGAACGTCAGCAGGATCTGCAGCGCGTCGTAGTCGAGGTCGCCCAGGTCGCGGCCCAGGTCGATGGTCGAGTCGACGAAGCGCGCGCCGACGCCGACCGCGAGGTCGGGCGTGGCCTGCACCTCGACGCCCGTGCGCGCGTACCAGCCCAGGCCCCAGCCGGAGCCGTCGACCTCGCGCGGCTGCATGGTCGCGTCGAGCAGCTCGGTGTCGACCTGCGCGTAGTTGACGGACGGCCCGGCGGCGGCGTAGAGGCGCACGAGCTCGCCCGCCTGCGCGCTGACCAGCAGGCCGGCGAAGCCCTCGAGCACCAGGAACTCGTCGTCGACGACGAGGATCAGCCCGTTGCCCTGGTCCTCGGTGCGCGAGTCCGTGCGCCAGCCGAACATGCCGCCGGCCTCCCAGCCCACGCGCACCGCGGCGTCGTTCAGCGGCACCTGCCAGGCCGCGCCCACGTAGGGCACGGTCCCCAGCCGCAGCTCGTCCTCCACCAGCCCGGGCTGCGGGTCGAAGCCCGTGTCGCCCACGTCGGCCAGCGCGAAGATGCCCTGGACCCAGCCCCGCGCCGGCTCGGGCTCGAGCCCGCGCAGCCCGCCCTGCGGCGCCCCCGGCGCCGCGCACGCCCCGAGCCCCGCCACCAGCGCGGCGACCGCTCCCGCGCGCCACGCGCCACGCGCGCGACCGCCCCGCGGGCACACCGCGTCTACGGTCCGGAGGGGCTCCATCGCCCAAGCCTACCCCGCCCCGCGCGCCCCGGTCGGACACCCGGCGACGCCCCCTCGCCCTCCCTTGACCGCGACCCGACCGCGGGTATCCTTCTCTGCCCTCCGAGGCGGCATGGCCAAGTGGCTAAGGCGTCGGATTGCAAATCCGAGATCACCGGTTCGAGTCCGGTTGCCGCCTCCATTCGCTCCTGCGCGCGTCGTGGGCTCGCTGTCGAGGGTTCCGCGGGGGCGGAGGGGCGCGCGGGGACGTGTGTCGGGGATCCGTGGACGTCTTGCGCCGGCGGCCTACAGTGGCTGCATGAGCGACAAGACCTACAAGAAGATCGAGATCGTCGGTACGTCCTCGGAGTCCGTCAGCGGCGCGGTGCGCAACGGGATCGAAAAGGCGGCCAAGACCGTCAAGCACATGGACTGGTTCGAGGTGACGGAAGTCCGCGGCCGGATCGAGGGCGGGAAGCCGGCGCAGTACCAGGTCGGCATGAAGATCGGCTTCCGCATCGAGTAGTCGCGCGGGGTCTCGTCGGGCGTGGCTCTCGCCCGGTCGCGCCGGCTCACGGGTCGGCGCGCGGCTCCGCCGGCGGCGCCTCGGGCGCCCCGTCCTCCCCCGGGCGGGGATGTCGTAGCTCCTCGGCCACGCGGGCGCTGCGCTGGAAGGTGACGTAGGCCCAGGCCCAGTCGATCAGCACCACCAGCCGGTTGCGGAAGCCGATCAGCGTGACGATGTGGACGCCGAGCCACAGGAGCCACGCCCCGAGCCCGGCGACGTCGAAGGGGCCGACGCGGGCCACCGCCGCGGCGCGCCCGACGGTGGCCATCATGCCGCGGTCGCGGTAGCGGAATGGCTCGGGTGGCTGGCCGCGTACGGCGCGCCGGACGTTGCGTGCGGCGTGGCGCCCCATCTGGATCGCGGCCGGCGCGAGGCCCGGGACCCACTCGCCGTCCTGGCGCAGGGCCGCGAGGTCGCCCACGACCTGGATCTCGGGGTGCCCGGGCACCCGCAGGTCGGGGCCGACCTTCACGCGGCCGTCGCTGGTTCGTTCCACCCCGAGCGTCCGCGCGAGGGGCTCGGCCTCCACGCCCGCCGCCCACAGCACGGTGCGCGTCTCGACGCGCTCCTCGCCCAGCCACGCCGCGGTCCCGTCGAGGCGCGTGATCCGCGCGCCGAGACGCACCTCGACCCCGAGGCCCTCGAGCATGCGCCGGGCGGGGTCCGACAGGGGCTCGGGAAAGCCCGGGAGCACGCGGCTCGCGCCGTCGACCAGCAGCACGCGGGTGGCGGCCGCGTCGATGCGCCGGAAGTCGCGCGCCAGGGTCCGGGTGGCGATCTCGCGCAGGGCGCCGGCGAGCTCGACGCCCGTCGGGCCCGCGCCCACGACGACGAAGGTCTGCCACGGCCGTCGCCGCTCGGGATCTGGCTCCCGCTCGGCCGCCTCGAAGGCCAGCAGCACCCGGCGCCGGATCTCGAGCGCGTCCGCCACCGACTTCAGACCCGGCGCGAGGGAACGCCAGGAGTCGTTGCCGAAGTAGGAGGTCCGCAGGCCGGTGGCCAGGATCAGGTGGTCGTAGGCGACCCGTTCCCCGTCGCGGAGCTGCAGGATCCGCTCGGCGGGTCGCACGGCCTCGACCTCCGCCAGGAGCACGATCGCGTTGCGCTGGCGGCGGAGCACCGTGCGGATGGGCCGGGCGATGTCCGGCGCGCTCAGCCCCGCGGTCGCGACCTGGTACAGCAGCGGCTGGAACAGGTGGTGGTTGCGGCGGTCGAGGACCACCACGTCGACCGGCGCCCGCCGCAGCTCGCGGGCCGCGCGCAGGCCCGCGAACCCTCCCCCGACCACGACGACGCGCGGTCTCGCCCGCGTGTGCGTGTCGTCGAGGAGATCCACGTGAGCCGGCCGGCGCTCCATCGCGCTCGCGCCGGGACGCCCACCGCAACCGATGGCCGCGGCCGTGTCCAGGCCGGCGCCTCGAACGAGACCGGCACGGCGCCGCGCCGCGGAGGGGAGCCGCGCAGAGGCGGTGCCAGCCCGCTCGGCGCGGCCGGCCACCGTGCGCCTGCGCACCCGTTCCAGGGCGCGTGACCCCTTCGGCGGAGGGTCGGGGGCTGGCGGAACGGCTATAAACGGGCGTTGCTCTCAAACGAACGTGCCGAGGCCTCCGGCACCGCAAAGACACCACGGAGCCTCGAGCTCAGCTTACCGAGCTGCGTGCCGGCCTCGGCTTCCAGGAGGAAGTCATGAAAGTGTTGGCCATCCTGTGCACCGCTGTCGTGGTGACAGTGGCTATCGGCCTCACGCTCGGGTTCGCGGGCGGTCTTCCGCCCGTGGCCGACGCGGGGGCCACGCTCTGGGTCGAGTGTAGTGGTCCGGTGAGCGTCTGCCCCCTGAACGGGACAGCCTCGTACGACCCGGAGCGGGATCCGCTCACCTACTACTGGGAGGACGACAACCCGAACTCCTGGTTCGACGACCCGACCAGCCCGACGCCGACGCTGTTCGTCGACATGGGCGCGGCCTGCTCGGTCGAGTGCGGCGCCATCCGGCTGACCGTCACCGACCCCAGCGGGCAGACGGACACGGACACGACGGCCGTCGTGTTCCGCGACCGGACCCCCCCGGACATCTACCGTCCGGGTGACCTGATCCTGGGCTGGGACGGTGGCTGGCCCGTCCAGACCGATCCGGCCCTGACCGGCGAGGCCATCGGGATCGACCTGCGCGACCCCGATCCGCTGGTCTACTACACCGACGATGTGGTTCCCGGCTCGCCGCCCTCCGGCATCGAGCAGATCGTGTACCGCACCTGGTACGCGGAGGACATGTGCGGCCACGTCGTCAGCGACATGCAGACGATCACGCTGGTCGGCCGGTCCTTCTACAGCTTCCAGCTCGAGCTCGGGGGCGGGCTTCCGCCGGTCGCCGACGCCGGGCCGCCGCTCTGGGTCGAATGCAGCGGGCAGGTGAGCGAGTGCCCGCTGAACGGGACGGCCTCGTACGACCCGGAGCAGGATCCGCCCACCTACCTCTGGGAG
>JAUIDW010000507.1 GCA_030428395.1 bacterium
GCCGGACAGCTTGGAGAACAGATCCTGTTTCTCCGGGTCTTTACCGGGAACCGCCTTGGGCGCGGCGACGTCCAGGGGATTGTCCTTGGCTTCCTTTTGGCCGTCGAGCTTGCCGCGCACCTCGTCGAAGAGTTTAGAGCGCGTCTCGTCCACGAAATTTTTGTCGAACCGCTGGCCGATCTGCTGGTGGTGTTCGGCTTGCTCGGCTTTGCGCTTGGCGGCGGCCTCGTCGACGGAGGGCTCGTCGGCCGGGTCGGGCAAGGTGGAGAGCAACTCCTCCTCCTCGACCGCGTACCGCCCGGCGGAGCCGCCGCCGTCGTCGCCCTCGGCGCCCCCCTCGAACGGCGCGCCGTCGCCCGCCGGGGCGCCGTCGTGCGCGGAGCCGTCGGTCCCGGGGGCGCGGTCGTCGCCGGACCTCGCGCCCGTTGCCACGCCCGGGGCCGGGCCGCTCGCCAGCAGCTCGGCGCGCTCGGCCGCGGGCAGCAGCGCCACCAGCGCCGGGTGCCGGTCGAGCAGGGCCGCGACGTCGGTGCCCTCCTCGCGCCAGCGGCGCAGGGACTCCGACACGAGGGCCACGAGGACCGGGTCGGGCGAGCGGGGGCGCGGGTCCATGGCGCGGCCCCAGGATAGCGGCGCCGGGCGCGGCCCGGGCACCTCGCCCGGCGCCGGGCGGCCGGGGCTCGCTCAGGGCAGGGCGAGCGCCACGCGCACCCCGTTCTCGGGGACCTGCATGTTCTTGCTGCGCATGGCCGCGCGGTGCGCGGAGTGCGCCTCCCAGCCCTCCTCGCGGTAGCACGCGCCGCGCACCACGACGCTGGGGCTGCCGGGCGCCGCGCGCAGGCCGTCGCCGGGGCGGAAGGGCGTGCCGTCGAGGCGCGGGTAGAACGTGTCGGCGCAGATCTCGCGCACGTTGCCCTGCACGTCGTGCAGGCCGAAGGCGCTGGGCCGCAGGCGCCCGACCGGCAGCACGCCCGGGTACGGGTCGGCCGGCGTCACGGCGAAGGGGTCGCGGTCGCGCCGGCCGGTGTGGCGCAGGTTCGCGTACTCGACCAGCTCGCCGGGGTCGTCGCCGGTGAACCACGTCGTCGTCGAGCCGGCGCGGCAGGCGTACTCCCACTGGGCCTCGGTCGGCAGCGCGCCGCCCAGGTTGCGCGCCACGCGCGCGGCGGCGGCCCAGCTGAGGCGGTGCGCCGGGAAGGCGGCGGGCTCGTCCCCCACCGGCTCCTTCTCGACCACCGGCGCGAGCGTCGGCGGGCCGCCGTAGCGCACGCACTGGTCCTCGGTCAGCTCGTGCTTGCCGAGGAAGAAGGGGTCCAGCTCGACCTCGACCGGCGGACCCTCGGCGGGCTCGGCGTCGATGCCGGAGACGTCCTCGACCTCGGCCGACGTGCCCATGCGGAAGCGCCCGCCGGGCAGCAGGACGACCACGACGCCGGTCTCCGGCACCACGCGGTACCAGCCCGTGTCCGGGTCGCGCGCGGGCTCGTCGCCGGAGCCGTACACGAGGAACTCCCACAGTCCGCTGCCGGGGTCGGCGCCCAGGGGCAGCAGGCCCAGCACGGGCTCGACCGCCAGGCCGCCGTAGGCCGGGTTCGAGGCGACGCCGGCGATCGCCTCGGCCCAGCGCCGGCGCGCGTCGGGCCCCGACAGCGTGCGCTCCTCCACCGTGCGCACGACCTCGAGCCGGTGGCGCACCCAGTCGAGCGTCTCGAAGTAGCTCTCGATCGTCGCCACCGTGGCGGCCAGCGAGCGGTGGCGCGAGCGCGTCTCGGGGTCGTCGAAGCGCCACGTGCGGCGGCCCTCGAGCTGCTCCTCGACCTCGGCCAGCCGCGCGCGGACGCGGTCGCGCTCCTCCTCGAAGCGCTGGCGGTCGCGGCCCGCGGAGCTGCGCACGTCGTCCTCGAGCACGGCCAGGCTCGCCCGCAGCCCGTCGCGCTCGGCCGGCAGGCCGGGGTTCTGTTCGACCGCCGCGGCGCGGTCCTTGGCGCGCTGCTCCTCGTCGTAGGGCGCCGCGCGCTCGCGCAGCACCGCCAGCAGCGCGGCGTGCTGGTCGAAGCGCGCGTAGATCGGCTCGGCCTCGGCCAGCCAGTCCGCCAGGCGCTCCTCGAGCTCGGCCAGCCCGTCGGGGCCCTCGAAGTTGGCCAGCCACAGCGGGCCCTGCTCGCGCCACAGGCCCTCGAGGCTGTAGCCGTCCACGTCGACCTGGATGCGCGCCAGCGCCTCGCGCGCGCGGGCCTCCTCGCGCGCGGCCTGCGCGGCGGCGGCCTCGGCGCGCTGCGCCTCGCCCTCGGCGGCGAGCTGCGCGCGCTGCGCGTCGGCCGTCAGG
>JAUIDW010000133.1 GCA_030428395.1 bacterium
CCCCGACGGCGCGCCCGTGGCGGGCGCCCGCGTGGCCGCGCGCGTCCGCGCCCGCGGCGCGAGCGCGCAGGTCCACGGCGGCGGCTGGAGCGACGCGCCCGACCTCGTCACCGACGCCACGGGGCTCGCGCGCGTGCCGGTGCCTGCGCGCGTCGAGACCGTGCGGCTCTCCGCCGGCAGCCCCCGGTACGTCGCCGCGCGGATGGTGGACGTCGCCGCCCCGTGGCCCGCGCAGCCGGTCGAGCTGCGCCTCGTCGCCGGCGCGTCCCTGCGCGTGCTCGTCCGCGACACCGCGGGCGACCCGCTCGCGGGCTGCGACGTCGTGGCGGGCAGCGGGATGCAGCGCGCGAGCGGGACGACCGACGCCGCCGGCGAGGTCGTGCTGGCCCCGCTCGCGCCCGGCGCGACGTTCGTCGAGGCGCGCCACCGCCCCACCGCGACCTCGGGCTCGGCCTCGCCCACCCTCGCGGCCGGGGACGAACGCACGGTGGAGGTCCGCGTGCCCGCGGGCGAGCCCGAGCTCGCCGCCGCCGGGCGCGTCGTCGACGAGCGCGGCGGGCCGGTCGAGGGAGTCGTCCTGCGCCTCGCCGGCGCGCCGGCCTGGGGACCGCTCGAGGCGACCACCGACGCCGACGGCCGCTTCGAGCTCCACGCCCTGCGCCGGACCGAGGTGGTCGTCGAGGCCCCGCGCGGGTTCCTCGAGGGCGTCTACGACCCGCCCGACGTGGCCGTGCCGTTCGGCGCGCGCGACGTGCACTTCCGGAGGACGCAGTCCTGGCCGCCGCTGCAGCTCGCGCTCGACGTCGTCGACGCGCGCACCGGCGAGCCCGTCCTGCGCGCCGAGGGCCTGCTGTACACGGCCACCGCGGGCGGGCGCGGCGTCCGCTTCCCGGCGACCGCGGGCGCGGCCCTGGTCGAGGCCCGCCGCTACGCGGACCTGCGGGTCGCCGTCGGCGCGCCGGGCTACCGCACGCTCGACGCCTTCCTCTCCGAGCTGGACCCGCGGGGCGAGCGCCCGACGGGCGTGACCGTGCGCCTCCGCCCGGGCTACACGCGACGCTACGTCGTGCTCGACGAGGACACCCTCGAGCCGATTCCCGAGGCGCGCGTCGAGGTCGGCGGCGTGCGCGTGGCGCTGACCGACCGCGACGGGCTCGTGCGCATCGACCTCGAGGCCTGGCCCGACGCCATCACGTTCGCGTGCGAGGGCTACGAGCCCTGGACGGCCGACCCCACCGCCCAGCGCCCCGGCGACCCCGCCGGCGAGGTCTGGCTGACCCCGGTCGTCGACTGAGGGCGGCGGTCGGCTTGCGCGCTCGCGCGATCCGCGCGATCCTCGCGGCGTGGCACCGCGAGCCCCGTCCCTGCGAGACCATCCGGTCCTCGACTTCACGATGCAGGCGCTGACGTGCGCGGTGCTGGGAGGCGGCCTCGGCATGCTGCACCTCGCGGGGCTGCTGCTGGCCGACGGCCCGGGCGAGCTCGCGTGGGACCAACTCGCCGGCCTGCTGTTCCTCCTCGCGTGGCTCGGCGTCTTTGCCTTCCCGCTCGGGGCGGTCGCGGGGATGCTGCTGTACTTCCTCGCGCGCGCCGTCGGCCTGCGGGAGGACCGCGTCGGACCCTACGCGGTCGCCGCGCTCGCCGGCGCTCCCGCCGCGCTCGCCACGGGCCCCCAGGAGAACCTCCTCGCCGGCGTCGCCGCCGTGGCCGTGTGCGCGCTCGCGGGCTTCGTCGTCGCGCGCCGCTGGCCCCGGCGCGCCCCGGCCGCCGCGTAGGCGCTCAGGGCGGGCCGTCGGGCGTCGCCTCGAGGTGCGCGACGATCTCGCGTACCTGGTCCAGGCGCTGGAGGTTGTAGGCCGCGAAGCGCGTGTCGGCGCGGATCGACGCCTCGCGCTCGATGGCGCCGCGGGCGAAGCGCAGGAACTCCGCCCGGTCGCCGTCCTCGTAGACCGAGACGGCGAGGTTGAGCCACGCGCTGCCGTCGTCGGGCGCGACGTCGATGCGCCGGCGCAGCTCCTCCTCGTAGGCGTCCCAGTCGCCCTGGAGCTCGTGCGCGTAGCAGAGCAGCAGGGAGGCGTCGCGGTGGTGCGGGTCCTCCGCCAGCACGGCGCGCGCGCCGGCCTCCGCCTCGACCGGCTCGCCGGCGAAGGCCTGGTGCTTGGCCAGCTCGTAGCGGAGGTCACGGTCGCCCGGCAGGTGCTCGAGGGACCGGCGCAGCTCGCGCACGGCCAGCTCGTTGAACTTCAGGATCTCGAGGATCCGGCTGCGCGCCAGCGCCTGGGGCCTGAGCAGCTCGGGACCGCGCTCGGCCACCATGCGCTCCGCCGCGTCGCGGAAGCAGGCCTCCGACTCCTCCACGTCGCCGTGCTCGATCAGGAAGCCGGCCAGCATGAAGTGCCCCGGCAGGTGCGTCGGGTCGAGGCGGGTCGACTCGCGCATCGCGGCGATCGCGCCCGGCAGGTCCTTGGCCTCGCCGAACCGCAGCGCCGTCGCGAGCCAGAACCACGACGAGGCCATGTCGGGCCACAGCGCCTGCATGGCGAGCGCGCCGTCCCGCATCGCCTCGAAGTCCTGGAGCCCGTGCAGCACGCTCAGGCGCTCGTGGTGGAACAGGATCTCGGCCTGCGGCGAGGACAGCAGGGCGCGGTCGAAGTGGCGCAGCGCGGCCCGCAGTCGCCCGGGGTCGTCCTCCCCGTCGCGGACGTGGCTGCGGTAGGCGATCAGGCCCAGCGCGAACTCGTGCAGCGAGCTCTGCATCTCGTCGGTCGACCAGTCCGTGCCGGACCACACCGGCGCGCCGGCCTCGACGTACTCGCGCACCAGGTCGAAGGCGGGCTCGCCTTCGAGCTCGGGCGGCAGCTCCGAGAGCAGCGACAGCGCCACGTCGGGCTCGGAGTCGGCCAGGACCACCGCGTAGCCGAGGCGGGCCGGCGCGAGCTGCTCGCCGGCGTCGAACTGCTCGCGCAGCCACGGGACGCTGAACGAGTTGAGGCCGCTGCGCGGCTCCAGCGCCCGCATCGTCGCGCGGTCGACCTCGCGGCGCACCAGCACGCGCTCGCCCTCGCGCAGGGCGCCCGACTTCGCGGCCACGAAGCCGCCGGAGCCCGCCGCGACGACCAGCGCCAGCCCCAGCGCCGCGACCAGCCCCGCCTGGACCGGGTCGCGCCGCGCCCAGCGCGCGACGCGCGCGACGGTGCTGGGCCGCCGCGCGGCGATCGGGCGCGACGCGCGCACGGCCGCCAGGTCCTCGGCCAGGTCCAGCGCGGTGCGGTAGCGGTGGCCGACGTCCTTGGCGAGTGCCGTGGAGACGACCACGGAGAGGTCGCGCGGCGCCGCCGGGACGCGCGCGCGCACGTCGGGCGCGGCAGCCGTCAGGATCGCGTGGAACAGTGCCTCGCGCGTCGGCCCGGTGAACGGGCGCTCGCCGGTCAGCAGCTCGTACAGCACGACCCCGAGGCCGTGCACGTCCACGCCGGGACCCGCGCGGCGGCCGAGCACCTGCTCGGGCGCCATGTACGCCGGGGTGCCGAAGACGTCGCCGCTGCGCGTCAGCGTGTGGTCGGAGGCCTCGTCGCGCGCCAGGCCGAAGTCCAGCACGACCGCGCGCCCGTCCTCGGTGACCATCACGTTGCCCGGCTTGACGTCGCGGTGGACGACGCCCGCCTCGTGGGCGGCGTGCAGGGCGCGCGCGGCCTCCTCGACGAGCTCGAGGCGCCGCAGGACGTCGTCGCGGGCGAGGTCCGCGGGCGGCTCGTCGCGCAGCCACTCGGCCAGGGTGCGCCCCGACAGGAGCTGCATGGCGACGTACGGCGCGCCGTCGGCGACGCCGGCGTCGAACACGGTGCAGAGCCCCGGGTGCTGCAACCGCGCGGCGGCGGCGGCTTCGCGGCGCAGGCGCTCGAGCGCCTCGGGGCTCGCGGCCGCGGCGTCCGGCAGCACCTTCAGCGCGACGCGGCGGCCCAGGCGCGTGTCCTCGGCGACGAAGACGGCGCCCTGTCCGCCGCGGCCGAGCTCCTCGAGCAGGCGGTAGCCGCCCACCGTCCGCCCCACGCCGACGTCGCCGTCGCGCCGGCGGCGCTCGTCGACCGCGGCCATGACGGCGGCGAGCTCCGTGGCCAGGTCGGGGAACTCGCGCAGGTAGTCGACCAGGCGCCGCCCGCGCCCCTCCGCGAGGTCGCTCTCGTAGCGCTCCGCGAAGGCGCGCACGCGCGGGTCGGTGCCCGGCTCGGCGGCGGGGTCCCGCGGGCCGATGGAAGTGGGCGAGGTGGGCGAGCTCGACGCGCCCGTCGCGTCGTCGAGCACCGCGGCCACCTCCCGGCGCACCTCGCCCTCGTGGTCGGGCCAGCGGGCGACGTACGCCTCGACGTCCGGCGCGCGCCCGGCCAGGCGGTCCTCGAGCAGGCGCCGGAGCAGCGAGGTGCGAACGGATTCCCAGGACATGGCATCATGGTCCCGCAATGGCGGGGCGAGACCCATTCTCACGCGGCTCCGGCCTGGACACCAGCGCCCACGTGCGGCGCGCGCTGGACGGCGACGGCGACAGCCTCGGCTGGCTGGTCGGCCGCCTGTCCCCGCTGCTCGTCGCCCAGGCCGCCGAGCGCCTGGGCCCGCACCTGCGCCGCCACCACGACCCCGAGGACGTCGTCCAGGAGGCCTGGGCCGTGGCGCTGCCGAAGCTCGCCGGCCTCGACGCGCGCGACGGGCGCTACACGCCGGTGGTGCTGAAGTACCTGGCGACGACGGTGCTCTACCGCGTCCAGAACCTGCTGCGCAAGCAGCTCGCGCGCGGCGGCGACGAGGCCCCGGCGCTGTCGCAGCTGCCCGCGGAGACGGCGCAGCGCATCTCGCGCGCGGTGCGCGAGGAGCGCGAGCAGGCCCTGCACGCCGCCATCGACGCGCTGCCCGACGTCGACCGCCGCATCGTGGTGCTGCGCGGGATCGAGGGCCTGACCGTCCAGCAGATCGCCGCCGAGCTCGAGCTCGTGCCGAACACCGTGTCGGTCAAGTACCGCCGCGCGCTCGCGAGGCTGCGCGAGACGCTGCCCGGCTCGGTGTTCGAGGAGCTGGACGAGGACTAGGCGGTCGCGACCGGGCGACCGCCGCGTCGGACCGGACGGAGCTCAGTTCTCGAGGTGGCCCGGCGTCTCCTCGAGCTCCGCCTGCATCACCAGGCCTTCGCCCTCGAACGCGCCGGCGAGCCAGGCGCGGCCCACCATCACGACGCGCCCGTCGGGGGCGGGCAGGACGTTCGACGTGCTCAGGCCGGCGGTCGGTCCCGCGAACTCGTCGGTCCAGAGGTGGAGCCCGTCCGGCGTCACACGCATCAGGGCCGAGCGGTGGTCGTGGCCGCCGAAGGGGTCGCCGCTGGTCACGCCGAGCACCACGCGGCCCGCCTCGTCGAGCAGCAGGCCGGCCGGCCAGGCGCCTGTGTGGGTCGGGCCGTCGTAGGAGGTGCTGGCGAGCCCGTGGCCCCCGGGGCCGATGCAGTCGAGCCGCGCGACGGACTTCGAGAACACGTAGGGGTCGACGTGGATCGCCGCCCACACCTGGCCCGAGTCGTCCACGAGGACGTCCCGGGGGAAGGAGTAGAACGGGATCCCGTGGTCGGGATACAGCCACGCGACGTCTCCGTCGGCGTCGAAGCGGGTGAACTGGTGGTTGACGTAGGAGCCGTACGGGGGTTGCGACCAGGAGAACGCGACCGTCCCCGCGGCGACCGCGCCGCCCTGACCGTCGCTGACGATCATCGTGTAGCTCTCCGAGCCGGCGGTGGCGCTCCAGTCGGTCAGCCACAGCAGCTCGCCCGCGCCGGTCAGCTTCGCCACCGCGGCGTCGGTGTGGTACGACCAGGAGCCGACGTTCCCGCCGACGAGCAGGTCCCCGGCCGCGTCCACCACCACGCAGTTCGCCGTGTCGGGCAGCCCCGCGGGGCCGTCGAGGTGGGTGACCCACGCGGTCGTCCCGTCGCTCGCGAACGCCTGCACGAGCCAGTCGCCCCCGGCGCTGCCGACGACCACGGCGCGGTCCTGCGCGTCGAGGGCCAGGCCCATCGCGCTCGCTCCCGCGATCGTGCGCTGCCAGCGCCGGACGCCCTTCGGCCCCACGCGCAGGACGTGCATCGCGTCGCCCCCCGGTGCGGAGTTGCCGCAGAGCAGGAGGTCGCCGTTCGCGGCGCGCTGGAGGCCGGTCGCGTCGAGCGGGAGCGGCGGGCCGACCCACAGGACCTCCCCGCCGGACGTGTACGCCACCAGCTCCGTGACCGGCCTCGGGGGATACTGCCGCGTCTCGAACGCCACGGTCACGTTCCCCCACGGGTCCACGACCGCGTGCGTGGCGAACGTGCTGCCCGCGACGGCGCCCGGGTGCAGCGCGCGCCACTCGAGGGTCGCCTGCGCGACGGCGGGTGCCGCGGCGGCGACCGTCAGGAGACCGAGGCCAGCGAGCTTCCGAGCCCAGCGTCTCATCGCATTCCTCCTCGCGCCCGGGGCGCGGGTCCGAGACGGTTCCGCAACCTGCTCTCCTGGGCGAACCGCGCGCCCGCCTGCATGGGACGTTGGCCGTAGGCGCACGGCTCCGGCTGCGCATCCCGCGGCGGGGACCGCGCGCGTCCCCCTGGACGCCCGGAGCGCTAGCGCGCGCCGCCCGGACCCGGGCCGTCGTCGCGGACGCGGACGCGGCGGAAGCGGACGGGGTCGCTGTGGCCGGCGAAGCCGAAGTGGCCGCGCGTGCGCAGGCGGCCGGCGAACTTCTCGAGCGGGTACAGCGCCTCCTCCACCTCCGCCAGGTCGGCGTCGAGGATGCACGTGCCGTTCAGCTCGACGCGGACGCGGCTGCCGGCGACGGTGACCTGCTGGAAGTTCCACTCGCCCACCGGGCGCAGGTAGCCGCGGTGCGCGGCGACCACGCCGTAGGCCGAGCCGTGGTGCTGGCGCGGGTCGAGCCCGGCGTACTTCGGGTGCGTGGAGTCCAGCACCTGCAGCTCGCACGCGCCGACGTAGGCCGCGTCGCCCTCGCCCGGGTAGCGGATCGCCAGGCCGTTGTTGCCGCCGGGGGGCAGCTGGAACTCGAAGCGCGCCGCGAAGTCGCCGTACTCGCGCGCGGTGAAGATCGTCCCGCCCCGGCCGGGCCGGCACTGCAGCGCGCCGTCCACGACCTCGTAGTCCGCGGTCGGCCCGCGCCAGCCGGCGAAGGACGCGCCGTCGAACACGGGCACGAACTCCGCGTCGCCGCGCTCGGCCAGCCAGGCATTGGCCTCGTCGGCGCCCAGCTCGCGCACGAACACGTCGCGCCAGCGGACCTCGCCGCCGTGGGTCTGCAGCTGGAGCGGCCCGCGGCGCGGGACGGGCGCGGCACGGTCGAAGAAGTTCTCGAGGCGCGCGTGGTCGACCACCAGGACGTCGTTCAGGTGCACGGTGACGCGCTCGCCGACCATCACGACGCGCAGGTCGTTCCACTCGCCGAGGGGCCGGTCCGCGTGCGCCAGCGGGTCGCGCCCGGGCGCGCCCTCGGTGTTGTTCCACAGGCCGCCGGAGCCCCTGTCGGCGCCGATCTGCCAGTTGCCGCCCGCCTCGGTCGTGTCCCAGATCTGTACCTGCGGGATGCCGCGCAGGTAGACGCCGCTGTCCGCGCCGGGGACGGTGCGGTACGAGAGCCGCAGCTCGAAGTCGCCGAGCTCTTCCACCGTCGTCAGGTACGGCCCCGCGCCGTCGTTCACCAGCACGCCGTCCTCGACACGCCAGTGCGCGCGCAGCGCCTCGAGCGAGGCCGCCCGCCGCGCGGCCCGCTCCGCCTCCGGCAGCGCCTGGAACGCGCGCGGGTCCTCCGTCCCGGCCCCCCACCAGCCGTCGAGCGTGCGCCCGTCGAACAGCGCGCGGAACCCCTCGGGCGGATCGCCGGGCGCGGGCGCGGACGCGGCGAGGGACAGGCAGAGCAGGGACGCGACGAGCGGCATGGACGACCTCCGGGGCGGGCGGGGCAGTGTACGCTGGGACGCGGATGGTCGACCGCAAGCGACTGCTGCACGCCGCCCTGATCGCCGGCGGGCTGGCCGGCGCGGCCTGGTTCTGGACGCACGGCGGCTGGGTGATCTTCGCCATCCCCCAGGCGCTGGCGAAGTGGACCTGGATCGAGCTCACCACGGACGCCCGCGTCGACCGCGCCAACGCCGACGCCCTGCGCGCGGAGGGCGACGTGCTCCTGGCGCGCATCCGCGCCCACGCCGAGCAGCACGGACGCCCCCCGGAGTCGCTGCGCGAGCTGGACGCCCCGCCGGAGGGCTGGGACGACTGGCACTACGCGCGCGAGGGACCGGAGGACGCGTACGTGCTCTGGATCGGCGACTACACCGTGCACCACTTCCACCTGCGGTACGACACCCGCCGCGGCGACTGGTACCTGGATGCCTGATCCCCGGCGGCCGGAAACGGACGAGCCCGCGCCGCGCCGCCGCCGCGGTCTCCTGTGGCCCGTGCTCTCCGGTTGCCTCGTGGCCGCACTGTTCGCTGGGTTCTTCGCCACGGTCGTGGTTCCCAGGGCCCTCGAGTACGTCGTATGGGACGCCGACCAGCGGCGCCGGGCGCGCGCCTGGGCTCCGCGGGTGAAGGCGGCGAACCGGGGGGCGTTCCACTCCGAGGGAAAGGCGATCGTGGCCGCGCTCGAGGCGTACCGCGCGGAGCACGGAACCTACCCCGAGCGGCTGGAGGACCTCGCCGGATGCGAGCCCAGGTGGACGGACTGGCGCTACGAGCGAACGGCTCCGGACCGCGCGCGGCTGCGGATGGGCGAGTACGACCTCCACTGGTTCGCGTACACGTGGACCAGCGAGCGCGGCTGGCACTACGACGCCTGAAACGAGACGTCGCCCCGTGTGAGGGAGGTGCGGGGCCTTCGGATCCCGCGAACCGGCTACACTCGTCCCGTGAGGATCCCGAACGGACGCTGGCTCGACGGCGCGGTGGTCGCGATCTGGGTCGCGGTGGTCGTCTCCGCGTGGTGGACGCGCGCCTGGCGGGTCCCGTACACGCTGATCGAGCCGGTCTGGGTGCACGCGACGACGTCGGAGCGGATCCGGTACGCGAACGTCGAGGCCCTGCGCGCGGAGGGCGACGGGATCGTGGCGAGCATCCAGGCCCACGCCGAGCAGCACGGGCGCCCGCCCGCGTCCCTCGACGAGCTGGGGGACCTCCCCGAGGGCTGGCGGGACTGGAGCTACACGCGGCACGACCCGGACGGCGCGTACTCGCTCCGGATCGGGCACTATCCCGCGCACGGGTTCTTCCTCCGCTACAGCAGCCGCCGCGGCGACTGGTACCTGGATGCCTGAGTCCGGACGTCCTGGAACGGGCGAGCCGGGCCCGGGCGGCCGACGCGGGTTCGCGGGGCGGAGGATCCTCGGCTGCGTCCTCCCGCTCGCGCTCCCAGCCGCGGTCGTCGGCGTGACGATCAGCGTCCTGGTGGTCGGCACCCTGCTGGTGGCGCCCACGGTCGTCGAGCACATCACCTGGGACGCCGACCAGCGGCGCCGGGCCCGCTCCTGGGCTCCGAGGGTGTCGCACGAGAACCGCTGGAGCTTCACGGGGGAAGGAAAGGCGATCGTGGCCGCGCTCGAGGCGCACCGCGCGGAGCACGGGACCTACCCCGAGCGGCTGGAGGACCTCGCCGGGTGCGAGTCCGGCTGGACGGACTGGCGCTACGTGCGAACGGAGCCGGACCGCGCGCGGCTGCAGGTGGGCGAGTACGACCTCCACCTGTTCGAGTTCACGTGGACGAGCGCGAACGGCTGGTACTACGACAGCTGACGCTCACTCCCACTCGACGTCCGCGAAGCGCGCCGCGCCGTGCTCGACCATCAGGCCCCAGCGACCCGCGGGCACGTCGAACGGGCCGGCGGTGACGCGGCGGGCCTGGACGTGGACGCCGTCGGCGCGGCGCTCGACGCGCAGGCGGTAGGTGTCGCCGCGGCGCGCGTCGACGGGCAGGTGGGCGAGCACCTCGCGGTCGCGGCCCGTCTCGCGCGCCACGGTCAGGTGGGAGTCCTGCACCACGGCGGTGAAGCAGCGCTGGCCGTCGACCTCGCTCTCGCGGTGGCCCAGGATCGCGCCGGCGGCGACCTCGGGACCGAAAGGAATCGCGAGGTCCGCCTCGAGGCGCGTCGCGTCGGGCCGCAGCAGGCACCACCCGCGCTCGCCGGCGCGCACGTCCGCGCGCAGCTCGGCACCGCCGACGTCCTCCCACCAGCCCGAGCGCAGCTCGAAGGGCGGGCGGTGCTCCGTGAGCCAGCGGTGCAGGTCCCCCTGCAGGTCGCCCAGCGGCCCGCCGAAGGCGTGCGCCAGGTCGTTGCTGGACACGGCCGAGCCCGTGGTCCCCAGCGCGAGCTTCTCGAAGCGCTTGCGCACCTTCGGGTCGGCGCCCTCGAGCAGGTACGTGACGACCCCCCACGACGCGGCCGTGTCCAGCTCCTCGACGTTGAAGCGGTCCAGCGCCATGTTCGCCGGGTCCAGCGTCGCCAGCGCCGCCTCGGGCATGCCGCTGTCGGTGATCCACGGGACGATCGCGAACTGGCCGTCCTCGCCGTCCCAGCGGTGCAGCGCGAACGAGCTGGCGATGCCGTGCAGGTACCAGCCGTACAGCAGGTGCCGCCGCTCGGGCGCGACCGCGCCGAAGTACTGCTGGCACGCGCCGTACAGCAGCTGGCCCCGGGTCCAGTACTCGCGGTCCTGCTCGACCGCGTAGACGTGCTCGTTGTCCTGCCGGTACCAGACCCGCTCGACCCGCGCCGGCAGCTGCCCGCCCTCGCGCAGGATGCGCTCCTGCCACGCCTCGACCGTCGGCAGCACGCGCACCACGAACCGCGACGTCTCCGTCGGCGACGCCTTGGCGTGGAAGAAGTCGCGGTACGCCCGGTGCGCCTGGTCCAGCAGGTCCGCCCACTCGGCCGCCTTGCGCTCGGCGTCGACACAGGTCGCGTCGACCAGCACCGTGTAGCGCCGACCGTCGTGCTCGACGAAGCCGTCCTCCTCTCCGGCGAGCGCGTGCGGATGCGCCGCCAGGAAGAGCGGCGCGACGGCCAGGCAGCTCAGCGATGCGCAGGACATACGGTACCTTCCAGTCACCGGATCCTAGCGGTCCGAGCCTGGGGCGTAACCGGATTCCCCCACGCGGCCCGTGCCCACGCGGCACGGACGACACGGAGTCTCACCGCCCGGACGCACCGGCGAGGTCACGTGCCGGTCGACAGCCCAGGCCTGGACGCCGCATGTCGCTGGAGACGTTGTCGCGGAACCAGGAAGTCGCTGCCGCGGCAAGTCGCTCGTACGCGCCCCCCCTCACGACGTGGCTCATCGACGGCTCGCTGACGACCAGGGGGTCCTTCACGGATTCGTCGGGTCCGAACTCTCCTGAGCGGAACTCGTCCAGGCAGAACTCTCGCACGTTGCCGTGCATGCAGTGCAGCCCGAACGAGTTCGGAGCGTACGCGTCGACCGGCGCCCCCCAGACGTGTCCGTCGTCCCGGTGCTCGGCTCCCGAAGTCCCGGAGAACCAGGTGCCAACTTCGTAGGCCGTGGCATCGAGCACGTTGATGTCGTGGTCGGCATCGCTCACCGAACCCAGGTAGTACGGTGTCTGGGTCCCCGCTCGGCAGGCATGCTCCCACTGGGCCTCCGTGGGAAGCGTCAGCCCGACGCGTGCCAGTGCAGTCGTCGCGTTGGCCCAGGACAGCTTCTCGGCCGGTGTGGTCGGTCCGCCCTCGGAACCGGCTTCGAGCTCCCCCGTCAGGCGCTCCCACTGGGCGCGCGTCAGCTCGTACTTCGAGATCAGGTAGGGCGAGAGCGTGACCTCGCGCAGCGGCCGTGCGGTCCAGCCGGGTAGCGGGCTCGGGTCGTAGTTGACGCCGTCCGGATCCGTGCTCTGCATCCCCATCCAGAAGCGCCCGCCCGGTACGAGCACGAGCACGACGGCGGACTCGGCACCGAGGAGCAGCCTCCCTTCCGCGTCCCGGTCGGGGGGAGACCCGGTCGCGAGGGCCGCGAACTCCTGGAAGCCGGAGATGGGGTCCGGTCCGAGCGGAAGGAGGTCGATCCACGCATCGAACGACAGGTCGGGGAACTCCGCAGCGAGCGCCGGAAGCACCGACTCCCAGGCCTTCCTGAGATCGCCCCCTGCACGCCAGCCCTGCTCTAGCCTCCGGGCGAACTCGAGCCGATCGACCACGCTCCAGCCGTGCTCCAGCGTCGTGCTCCCCGGGGTCAGGTAGGCGTCGTGCATGCGGGTCGTACGCTCGATCAGCTCCGAGAGCCGCTCCACCCACCAGCGGCGCTGGACGGCGTCGAGTCCCTCGATCCCCTCGCCCCGCACCCAGTCCAGCTCGGCACGCCGCCCGGGAAGCTCGTCGACGAGGGCCTCCGCCCTCACGATCCAGTCGACGTAATCCGGGATCCGATCCGGCCACGGCGGCCAGAGCCGAGCCTGCTCTTCGACCAGGCCTTCGACCGCCACGGCATCCGCGAGCCGGGAGACCGCGTCCCTCTCCGCCTGCACCTCCCTGCCCAGGTCCGCCCGTTCGACGTCGAGACCTCGCAGGGATCGGGCGTCCTCCGCCGCGCGCGCGAACTGCCAGCTGACGAGGGCGAGGGTGGCCATGCCCACCGCCAGACCGGCGCTCGGCGCGGGGTGGCGCCGCACGTGACGGATCGTCCGCTCCACGCGGCCCGGTGGGCGGGCCGTGATCGCCTCTCCGTCGAGAAACCGACGGAGGTCGAGAGCGAGGTCCTCCGCCGTCGGATAGCGACGGTCCGGGGCCTTCTCCAGCGCCTTCATGCAGATGGTCGACAGGTCGCGCGGGACACCGGACCTCAGGCGCGTCGGAGCGGCCGGATCCACCTCGAGGATGCGCGTCACCGTCTGCTGCACGCTGTCCCCGTCGAAGGGCCGCCGCAGGGTGAGCAGCTCGTACAGCACGGCCCCCAGCGAGAACACGTCGGTCCGTCGATCGATCCGGCTTCGACTCGCCCGGACCTGCTCGGGGCTCATGTACGCCCAGGTGCCGGCGACGTCGCCGCTGACGGACAGCGCGGTCTCGCCCGCCACGCGCGCGAGGCCGAAGTCCGCGAGCTTCGGCGTGCCGCCCGGGTCCACGAGCACGTTGCCGGGCTTCACGTCGCGATGGAGGACCCCGGCTTCGTGCGCTGCGTGGAGCCCCAGGGCGACCGCGTGGACGAGCTCCGCCACCTGGCGGTCGTAGTCCTCCGGCAGCCGCCCGGTGGCCCGGCGTTCGGCGATCGCATCCTCGAGCGTCCATCCGCCGGGGACGAGC
>JAUIDW010000134.1 GCA_030428395.1 bacterium
CTGGCGCCGCCCGCGCTGCCCGCGGCCGCGACCCTGCCGCGCGTCCGCCGGCCCGACGCCGCCGTGGAGAAGCCCTGGTCGCGGTTCGGCGTGACCCTGGGCGGGACCGGGGTGGGGCTGAACAGCGAGGTCCGCCTCGGGGCCGCCGGCGTGGGCGTCGGCGTGGACGTCGAGGAGTTCCTCGACCTCGACACGACCACCCTGTCGTTCCGGGTCGAGGGCTTCTGGCGCTTCACGGAGAACCTCCGGCACCGCCTGGACCTCTCGTGGTTCGACCTCGACCGCAGCGCCTCGACGACGCTGGGCCAGGACCTGGACCTCGGCGGGGGCGTCATCCTGCCGGGCGGGACCGACGTGCAAAGCCGCTTCGACCTGTCGCTCCTGCGCGCGGCGTACAGCTACTCCTTCTTCCAGGACGACCGCATCGACCTCGCCGTGGCCGGCGGGCTGTACGTCGCGCCGCTCCACTTCGAGCTGGACGCCACCGGGCTCGCCACGTACTCGGACTCCCTGCGCTTCACGGCGCCGCTGCCGACGATCGGCCTGCGCTCCGACTTCGCGGTGACGCCCCGGTGGTTCCTGCGCAGCGAGATCGGCCTCTTCTACCTGGAGTACGACCGCTACCGCGGGACGATCTCGACGGTGAACGCCGCCGTCGAGTACCGCCCCTGGAACCACGTGGCGTTCGGGCTGGGCATCGACTCGTTCGACCTCCAGGTCGAGTCCTCGGACTCGACCTCGGTCCCCGGCGTCGACCGCTCGGGCGCGGTCGAGTTCGGGTACCGCGGCGTCCTGCTGTACGCGAAGTTCCTGTTCTGAGGCGCCCCCGACCGCGCGCGCTCAGGCGCCCGGGGGCTCGGCCGCGGGCTGCGGGGCCGGAGCGAGGATGGGGGGCAGCTCCTCGCGGGCGAGGTAGGTGTAGCTGGCCAGGCCCGCCTCGTAGCGGCGCTGGAGCAGGGCGGACTCCTCGAAGGTCATGAGGCCCTCGTCGAGGGCGCGCTCGATGTTGCCGCGCAGGCGGTCGAGCAGGTCGGCCTCGAAGTACTCGACGTAGGAGAGCACCTCCTGGACGCGGTCGCCGCGCACCACGTGCGTCAGGCGCGGGCGCTCCTGCGCGTCGAGGTCGACGTGCACGATGTTCGGGTCGCCGAACAGGTTGTGCATGTCGCCCAGGATCTCCTGGTACGCGCCGACCAGGAAGACGCCGATGTAGTACGGCTCGTCGGGGCGCGGGGTGTGCAGCTCGAGCACGCGCTTCACGTCGCGCAGGTCGATGAAGCGGTCGATCTTCCCGTCGGAGTCGCAGGTGATGTCCGCGAGCACCGCGCGGCGCCGCGGCTCCTCGTCCAGGCGGTGCAGCGGGAGGACGGGGAAGAGCTGCTGGACGGCCCAGGAGTCGGGCAGGGACTGGAAGACGGAGAAGTTCAGGAAGAACGTGTCCGCCATCTCGCGCTCGAGGTTGGCGAGGTCGTCGGGGACGTACTCCAGGTTCCGGGCGATGCGCAGGATCTTGCCGCAGGTGGCCCAGAAGAACTCCTCGATGCGGGCGCGGGCCCGCAGGTCGAGCTGGCCGACGTTGAAGAGCACCATGGCCTCGTCGCGGATCTGGACCGCGTCGTGGTAGGCCTCCTGGAAGTTCTTCGCGGTGACCTCGGCGCAGACCGAGGCGAAGTTCGCGACCAGCTCGTGCTCGTCCTCGCCCGCCGGGTCCGGCGTCGGCACGGAGGTGAAGTTGGTGGTGCCGAGCACCTCGGTGACCAGCACGGCGTGGTGCGCGGTCAGGGCGCGGCCGGACTCGCTGAGGATCGTCGGCTCGGGGATCGCGGCCTCGCGGCAGGTCTCCGCCAGGGTGTAGACGACGTCGTTGGCGTACTCCTGCAGGGAGTAGTTGATCGACGACTCGAAGTTGGTCCGCGAGCCGTCGTAGTCGATGCCCAGGCCGCCGCCCACGTCGAACCACTCGATGCGCGCGCCCATCTCGGTCAGGTCGACCATGATGCGCGTGGACTCGCGCAGGGCGTTCTTCACCGAGCGGATGTCCGTGACCTGGCTGCCGATGTGGAAGTGCAGGAGCTTCAGGCAGTCGATGCGGTCGCGCGCCTGCAGCACCTCCACGAGCTGCACGATCTGGCGCGTGGTCAGCCCGAACTTGGAGCGGTCGCCGCCCGACTCCATCCAGCGGCCGGCGCCGCGCACCGACAGCTTGGCGCGCACCCCGATGGCGGGCGGGATGTCGAGGCGCTCGGCGGCGTCGAGGATGGTCGCCAGCTCTGTGAACTTCTCGACCACGAGCACCGGGCGCATGCCGAGCTTGCTCGCGAGCAGCGCGGTCTCGACGTAGTCGACGTCCTTGTAGCCGTTGCAGATCAGCAGGCGCTCGGAGTCGCTCGAGATCGCCAGCGCGGCCAGCAGCTCCGGCTTGCTGCCGACCTCCAGGCCCATGCCGTGCTGCGCGCCCTCGGACAGCATCGCCTCGACGACGTGGCGCTGCTGGTTGACCTTGATGGGGTACACGCAGCGGTAGGCGGCGCCGTAGTCGTACTCCGCGCGGGCGCGGTTGAAGGCGGCGTTCAGCTCGCGCACGCGGGCGCGCAGGATGCCGTCGAAGCGCAGGATCAGCGGCGTGGCGATCCCGCGCCGCCGGATCTGGCCGATCAGCTCGAACAGGTCGAGCCGCGCGTCGGTGTCCCGGTCGGGCCGGGCCTCGACGTGGCCCGCCGCGTTGACGCCGAAGTAGCCGCCGGACCACTTGTCCACGTTGTAGAGCGCTTCGCTCTCGGCCAGGGTCCACTTGTTCAACGGGGGGTTCTCCGAGCTTCGGTTGGGGGTCGGACGAGGGTCGATCGTAGCGCCGCGCCCCGGGCCGCCGGGAGTGCAAAAGGCCCGCGCCCGGTACAATTCCGCGATCTCCGCGCCCCGCGCAGCGCGATCCGACTCCACGGCATGAGCCCCGCCGACCTGCTCCCCGACCTCGAGCTCGACTTCCGGGCGGCCGCCCGGCGCCTGGAAGGCGTCGTTCGCCGCACGCCGCTGGTGGCCTTCCCGGTCCCGGGTCGTCCCGACGTCGAGCTGCGCCTGAAGCTCGAGTGCCTGCAGGAGACGGGCTCCTTCAAGGCGCGCGGCGCGTGGAACCAGGTCGCGCTGCTGACGCCCGAGGAGCGCGCGCGCGGCGTCATCGCCACGAGCTCCGGCAACCACGGGCGCGCCCTGGCCTGGGCCGCGCGCCGCGCCGGCGTGCCCGCGACGATCGTCATGCCCGCCGACGCGTACCCCAACAAGGTGCAGGCCTGCCGCGACGAGGGCGCCGAGGTCGTGCTGCTGCCGACGCGCCAGGAGGCGGAGGACGAGTGCGCGCGCCGCGTCGCCGCCGGCGCCGTCTGGATCCCGCCGTACGACGCCGAGCGCACCGTGCAGGGCGCGGGGACCGTCGGGCTCGAGCTCGTCGAGGACTGGCCCGAGGTCGAGGTGGCCGTCTTCCCCGTCGGCGGCGGCGGGTTGCTGGCGGGCTCCTCGCTGGCGCTGCACCGCGCGACCGGCGGCCGGGTCACCGTGCTCGCGGCCGAGCCCGAGGGCGCGCCGACCATGACGCTCGCGCTCGAGCGCGGCGAGCCCGTCGTGGTCGAGCGCGTGACGACCACCGTCCAGGGGCTGTGCCCGCTGTCGGCCGGCGCGCTCAACACGCGCATCTGCCTGCGGACCGTCGCCGGCACGATCACGCTCGACGACGACACCATCCACGCGGCGCAGCGGCGGCTGGTCGAGGCCGGCTGGACCGTCGAGCCCGCCGGGGCCGCCGCGCCCGCCGTCGTCCTCGACGGGCGCCTGCCGGCGGAGCTGCTCGAGGGGCGCTCGGCGGACGACCCGCTGCGCGTCGCCGCGGTCGTCTCCGGCGGCAACCCCGACCCCGCCCAGCTCGCGAGCCTGAAGCCGGCGTGACCGACGACGTCCTGCCTCCCGCCAGGACGCCGAGCCCGGTGCGCGCCCTGGTCGCCCTGGTGCTGCTGCTGGGCGGCGCGGGGCTCGCGCTCGCCTTCCTGATGCGCGGGATCGTCAGCACGGCACGCGACGCCGTCGTGCCCGCGCCGGTCGACGCGCCGACGCTGCTGCTGGTCACGCTCGACTCGGTGCGCGCGGACCGGATCTCGGCGGGCGCCGGCGCGGCCGGGGCGGACACGACGCCGTTCCTGGCGGCGCTGGTGGAGGGCGGGGCGGCCCGGGTCGAGCTGCGCGCGCGCTCGCAGGGGACCAACGGCTCCGTGGCGACGCTGCTGACCGGGCTCGACCCGGCGGAGCACGACGTGCGCTCGCTGCGCCGGCGCGGGCGCGCGGCGCTGCCGGAGGCGTGCGCGACCCTGGCCGAGCGCCTGTCCGCGCGGGGCTGGTCGACCTTCGCCGCCGTCGCGCTGCCGCAGCTCGGCGGCGCGCTCTCCGGGCTCGACCGCGGGTTCGAGACGTACCTCGAGGCGCGCCCCGACGCGGGGGCCGCGGCGGAGCCGGCCGAGCGGCTGGTGGCGCGCACGCGCGCGGCGCTCGAGGGGCGCCTGGCGGAGGGCCGGCCGCTGTTCGCCTGGTTCCACCTGGCCGACCCGCGCGCGCTGGAGGACCCCGGGGACACCGGCGTCCCGCCGCGGGCGGCGGAGTTCCTCGCGCACCACCTCCGGCCGCTGCGCGGGCGCAGCACGGTCGTGGACCGCGCGCTGGCCCTCGAGCCGGCGGCGGCGCTGGCCGACCTGCGCGAGAAGCTCGCGCGGCGACGCGGGAGCCCCGAGCAGGTCGCGTTCCTCGAGGCGGTGTACGACGGGCACGTGCGCGACCTCGACGAGGCGGTGGGGGAGCTGGTGCGCCTGGTGGACGCCCGGCGCGTCGAGGCGCGCGTCGCGGTGGTCGGGCTGCGCGCGGTGGAGACGGCGACCGAGCGCGCGCGGGCCGCCGACGGCGAGGCCGACCCGGACGCGCGCGCCGCGACGCCCGGCGTGCTGCGCGGGATCCCCGCGCCCGCGGCCGGCGGCGAGCCCGTCGAGCTGCGCCGCCTGGGAGAAGCCCTGGCCGCGGCGCTCGAGCTGCCCGCCGGGGAGTCCGCCCCGCGGCCGGCCGCGCCCCGGGCGGGCCTCGCCGGGCGACCCGCCGCGACCGCGCCCCGGTCGTGGGTGTTCACGGTCGAGCTGTCCGACGACGCGGCGGGCGACGTGTCCGCGCGGCTCGTCGTCCCCGGCGTCGAGGACGGCGCGGCGGAGAGCGTGCGCCTCGCCCCCGGCCGGACGTGGGAGCTCGCGAGCGACGACCCGGTCCCGCTCGAGCTCGTCCTGCGCCGCAGCGCCGGGGAGGATCCCCCGCTGGCGGAGCCGGCGGTGACCTGGGGCGGGCGCCCGCTGACGCGCGCGCCCGTGCTGCGCGTGGCGACCGAGCGCGGCGACCCCTGGCCGGAGGACGCGGGCGAGCCGGTCGTCGACGTCGAGCACGAGCAGGGCCGCTGGCTGCGCGTACGCGTGCCCGGCGCGCGGGACGGGCAGGAGGTGCGCGTCCTGGTCGCGCTGACGCCGCCGGCGGACCTGCCCGAGCCGCCCCGCGTGCGCGACGAGCGCGGCGTCGAGCGCAGCGCGCCGCTCGCGTGTCGCGAGGTCCACGAGCTCGTCGGCACCACGCCGCTGTCCTTCTCCGTCCGCAAGCTCTCCACCGAGGGGCTGGCCCTCTCCGTGGCGCTGGACGGCGTCCAGGTCCCGGCGCGGGTCCAGCGCTACCGCGGCCGGCGCGCCTCGCGCGCCGACGAGCTGCGGCTCTTCGTCCCCGCCTGGCAACCCGGGGTGTCGCCGGCGGACTCCGCCGCCGAGCGCGACGGGGAGCACGCCGCGGACGACGCGGCGGCCGGCCCGGCCGCGGGCGGGCCCGGCGAGGTCCACCTGACCCCCTGGTACCCTGTCGGCGTCCCGCCGCGGCGCGACCCCGCCGACCTGCGCGCGCCGCCGCCCGGGCACCGCGAGCTGCTGCGGCGCCTGCCCCGCACCGAATGAAGCGCGTCGTCCTCGTCCGACCCATCGGCCCCCGCAACGCGGGCATGGTCGTGCGCACCGCCGCGAACTTCGGCCCGTGCGAGGTGTGGTTCGTGGCGCCGCGGCGCCCGTCCCTGCTGGTGCACCCCGAGTACGAGCAGATGTCCCACGGCGCCGAGGAGCTGCGCGCGCGCGTGCGGGTCGTCGACACGCTGCTCGAGGCGCTGGCCGAGTGCCAGCACGCCGTCGGCTTCACCGCGCGGCCGCGCGACGCGCGCCAGCGGCGCGACTGGCGCGAGCTGGCCGGCGAGGTGGGACCGCTGGCGGACGACCCCGCGCAGCGCCTGGCGCTCGTGTTCGGCAGCGACGAGGGCGGCCTGAACAAGGAGGAGGTCGGCCTGTGCCAGGAGCTCGCCTTCCTGCCGACCTCCGCCGAGCACACGTCGATCAACCTCGCCATGTCGGTCGGGGTCGTGCTGTTCTCGCTGTTCCACGGCGAGCCGGTGCACCGCGCCGAGACCGGCCAGCACCTGGCGGACGGCGACGCCCGCGAGTACCTGAAGGCCCACCTGACGCACGTCTTCGCGGAGCGCGTCGCGCGCACGGCCGCGGCGGCGCGGGACATCACGGCGTCGATCGAGCGGCTCTTCTCGCGGGTGCCCCTGGAGAACCGCGACGCCCGCGCCTGGCACCAGATGATGCGCGCGCTCGGCAGCACGAAGTCCCCGACGGACTTCGGCCTGGGCTCGTACCCGCGCAACGCGCGGCGCGACGAGGCGCTGTCGAAGTCGCAGGACGAGCCCGGCGCCTGCGGCCCCGACGCCGCCGGGCCCGACACCGCCGATCCCGGGCCGGCCTGAGCGCGGTCCGCGGCGGGCCGCCTTCTCCGGGCGCGCGGTTCCGGGGCGGGCGCCCGGACGGCACAATGCCGCGATGGTCCGCCTCAACCGCATCTACACCCGCACGGGCGACGACGGGACGACGGGGCTCGGCGACGGCACGCGCCTGCCGAAGCACCACCTGCGCATCGCCGCCTACGGGACCGTGGACGAGCTGTCGTCGGTGCTCGGCCTGCTGTGCGCCCACGGGATCGACGAGCCGGCGCACGGCCTGGTCGTGTCGATCCAGAACGACCTGTTCGACGTCGGCGCGGACCTATGCATCCCGCGGCCGGAGGCGGGCGACGCGGAGGGGACCCTGCGCGTGACCGCGGACTACGTGACGCGGCTGGAGGCCGAGCTGGACCGGGTGAACGAGGGGCTCGAGCCGCTCGCATCCTTCGTCCTGCCGGGCGGGACGCCGCAGGCCGCGTGGCTGCACCTCGCGCGCACCGTCTGCCGGCGGGCCGAGCGGCTGGTCGCCGAGCTGGCGTCGCTCGACGGCGAGCCGGTCAACGACGAGGTGCTGCGCTACCTCAACCGCCTGTCGGACCTGCTGTTCGTCCTGGCGCGCGACGCGAACCACCAGGGCAAGCTCGACGTGCTGTGGCGCCCCGGCGCCAGCCGCGCGACGTGAGCGGCGGCGACCGCACGGCCCGCCGGGCCGTCGTGGTCGGGCGCGTGCAGGGCGTCGGCTTCCGCTGGGCCGCGCGCGAGGAGGCCCGCGCCCGCGGCGTGCACGGCTGGGTGCGCAACCTGGCCGACGGCCGCGTCGAGGCGTGGTGCGAGGGCGCGCCCGCCGCCGTCGCGGGCTTCCTCGCCTGGCTCGAGCAGGGTCCCCCCGCGGCCCGCGTCACCGCCGTGCACGCCGCCGAGGTCGACCCCACCGGCGCCGACGGCTTCGACGTGCGGCGCGGCGCCCCCTGACGCGATCCGTGCCGCGTCGCGCTCGGCAGCGGGCGTCCCGGAGCCTACTCTCGGGGACGTGCTGGCCGCCCTCGTGCTCGCCCTGGTCCCGGGCCTCCCGCAGGAGGCCGTCGTCGCGAAGCCGGCGCGGCCGCGCGTCGGGCGGGGGCTGGGCGAGGTGCACCCCGACCTGGAGCTGCCGCGGATCGACGCGACCCCGGGCGCCGGGGACGACGGCGCGGGCACCCTGCGGCTCTCCGCGCTGCGCGGGCGCAAGGTGCTGCTGATCGAGTTCGCCTCCTGGTGAGCGGGCTGCCGCAGGCTCGTGCCGGTCTGGCACGAGGCGACCGCGCCGTGGCGCGCCGACGGCCGCCTGGTCGTGGTCGGCGTCGTCCAGGAGCAGCACCGCGAGCGCTGCCGGCTGTACGCGCAGTGGCGCGGGTTCGACTGGCCGATCCTGTGGGATCCGCTGAACCTCACCGGGGCCCGGGCGGTGCCGAGCTTCCTCGGGATCGACGAGCACGGCGTCGTCCGCTGGAACGCGCCGCGCCCCGACGGCTTCGCCGAGCGCTTCCTCGACGTCGAGTTCGACCCGCCCGCGGGCGGGAACGCCGTCGCGCCGCCGCCGGTGTCGCGCACGCTGCTCGCGGATCCGGCGCGGGGCGGGATGCTGGGCCCGGTGCACGCCGCCCACGCGCGGCTGCTGTGGGGCGGGCCCGCGGAGCTCGACGGGGCGATCGCCGTCCTGGAGGACGACCTGGACGACCCGCTGCGGGACCCGCGCGCGTGGTTCCGGCTGGGCGTCGCGTACCGCCTGCGGGTGGACTCGCCGGCGCGGCGGCCGGGCGACTTCCAGCGCGCGCTCGACGCCTGGGGCCGCGCGCTGGCCCGCGACCCCGACCAGTACGTGTGGCGCCGGCGCATCCAGCAGTACGGCCCGCGGCTCGACAAGCCCTACCCGTTCTACGGCTGGGTCGCCGAGGCGCGCGCCGCGATCGCCGCCCGCGGCGAGACGCCCGTCGAGCTGACGGTGCCGCTGACGGGCTCCGAGCGCGCCGGCGCGCCGCCGCCCGCGGAGGCGGACCCGGCCCCCGCGGTCGAGCCCGACCCGGAGGGACGCGTGCGGCGCGACCCGGCCGACTGGCTGGTCGTCGAGACGGCCGTGGCTCGCGACACGGGCGGCGAGCGGGGCGGCGCGCGCGTGCACGTGACCCTGCGGCCCCGCGAGGGCGCGGGGCGCGCGTGGAACAACGAGGGCGAGCCGCTGACCCTGTGGGTCGACGCGCCGGAGGGCTGGACCGCGTCGCCGCGCCTCGTCGTGGCGCCCGGCGCAGCGGCGGCCACCTCCCGCGAGGCGCGCACCCTGGACTTCGAGGTGGCCGGGCCCCCGGGCGCCCGCGCCGAGCTGGGCGCCCACGCGCTGTACTCGGTCTGCGAGGAGGAGACCGGCCGCTGCACCTACGTGCGCCGCGATCTGCGGCTCGCGGTCGACCTCGCGGCCCCCTGAGCCGCCCGGGCAGCCCCTCGCGCGAACCGAGGAGCCTCACCCGAAACGGAGACGCCCGGCTATGCTGGCGCAGGGTGTACCGCCGGGTGTGGGCGGACCCCGCATCCACGTTCCTTCCAGGGAGGTCGGTCGATGACCGAACGAGCCGTTCCCCGCCCGGGCTCTCCCCCGGGCGGCGTCCGTTCCCCTTCTGCGCGTCCCTCGCGCCGGACGGTGATCGCGGCCGGGGCCGCGTCGCCCGCGGGCGCCACCGCCGGGTCCGAGGTCGAGCTCGACCCGATCCGGTGGCTCGTCGGTCACACGACCCAGGGGTTCCTCCTGGAGGAGCTGGCGCTCGCGCGCTCGCTCGGCTGGGACGGCTGGCTCGAGTACCAGCTGGACCACCGCGCCATCCCCGACGACGAGGTCCAGGCGCGGCTGGCGTCCTTCACCACGCTCACGATGTCGGCGGCCGAGATCCACGACACGTTCGTTGTGAGCGGCTCGAACTTCCACGCCGCGCGCGAGCTGCGGGCCGCCGCGCTGATGCGCTCGGTGTACTCGCGCCGGCAGCTGTTCGAGCGGGTGGTCGAGTTCTTCACCGACCACTTCAGCATCGACCAGATGAACTTCCAGGACCGCTGGCTGAAGACGGTCGACGACCGCGACGTGATCCGCAAGCACGCGCTGGGGTCGTTCCCCGACATGCTGCGCGCCTCGGCCCACAGCGCGGCGATGCTGTACTTCCTGAACAACGACGTGAACGTCGCCGCCGCGCCCAACGAGAACTACGCGCGCGAGCTGCTCGAGCTGCACACCGTGGGGGTGGACGGCGGCTACACCGAGCAGGACGTCAAGGAGGTGGCCCGCGCGCTGACGGGCTGGACGTTCTGGCCGAAGGGGCACCCGCAGCACGGCGACTTCCGCTTCGACGCCTCCGTGCACGACACGGGGCCCAAGACCGTGATGGGGCTGTACGTCCCCGCGGGCGGCGGCCTCGAGGACGGCGACATGGTGCTCGACTACCTCGCCCTGCACCCGCAGACCGCGCAGTACGTGTGCGGCAAGCTCGCGCGCTGGCTGCTGATGTACGAGCCGCCCCAGTGGGTCGTGGACGGCGCCGCGCAGGCCTACCTGGCCTCGGGGGGCGACGTGCAGGAGGTGATCCGGGCAATCCTGGCGCGCGACGTGGTCGAGGCGTCCGGCGCCCTGGGCGCGCGCAAGCTGAAGCGCCCGTTCCAGTTCGCCGTCGGCATGCTGCGCTCCTCGCGCACCGAGATCGTCGACGCGCAGATGTTCCTGGACGAGCTGCACCTGCTCGGGAACTCGCCCTACGCCTGGCCGCAGCCCAACGGGCTGCCCGACACGGTCGAGCACTGGGCGGGCAGCCTGCTGCCGCGGTGGATCCTGGCGTCGCGCTACTTCCAGGACCAGGTCGAGGGGATCAGCTTCTCGATCCAGCAGACGTTCTCGCAGCTCGGCGGGTTCGACCGCACGCGGGCGGGCCGGCAGCTGAACGAGGTCTTCGCCGGAGGCGGGCTGAGCGCCGCGGACGAGGCCGCGCTGCAGGCCTTCTTCGACGCGCACACGAGCATCGATCCCGTCGTCCTCGGCGAGGGCCTGGCCCTGGCCGTGTCGTCCCCCAGCTTCCAGGAGTACTGATCATGGACCTCCGCGATCGAGAGCGCTCCGCCCCGTCGTCCGGTTCCGAGCTGCGGCCCTCGCGGCGCGAGCTCCTGCGCGCCTCCGGCGTCGCCGTCGCCGGCGTCGGGCTGCCCGACGTGGCGGTCGAGAAGCGCGGGCGCGACACCCTCGTGCTCGTCTTCCTGCGCGGCGGGATGGACGGGCTGACGACCGTCGCGCCCTGGGGCGACCCCGACCTGTACACGCAGCGCCCGACCCTGGCGATCCAGCCCCCGGGCGCGCCCCAGGGCGCGGTCGACCTGGACGGCTTCTTCGGCCTGGCGCCGGCGGCGGCGCCGCTGCTCGCGCCGTTCCTCGCCGGGGACCTGGCCTTCGTGCACGCGGTCGGCTCGACCGACCCGACGCGCTCGCACTTCGAGGCCTACCGGCGCATGGAGTACGGGTTCCCGAACCAGGCCTGGCCCACCGCGGTGTCCGGCTGGCTCGCGCGCCACCTCCACACCGTCGAGCCGCTCGACGCCGGGGCGCCGCTGCGCGCGCTCGTGACCTCGCCGGCCATGAGCAAGACGCTCGCGACCGCGCCCCGCGCGCTGCCGGTCGAGTTCCCGGCCCTGTTCCGGTTCCCCGGCGACCCGGCCTCGGCGCCGCTGCGCGCGGCCACCCTGCAGGGAATGCACGCCATGACGGCGGGTCCCCTGGCCGCGCCGGGAGCGACGATCTTCGACGCCTTCGGCCTGCTCGAGTCGATCGACTTCGCCGGCTACCAGCCCGCCAACGGCGCGCTGTACCCCGACCACGAGTTCGGGCAGCGCATGCGCGACGTCGCGTGCCTGATCAAGGCGGACGCGGGGGTCGAGGCGGTCCACGTGCCGTTCGAGGGCTGGGACCACCACGGCGCCATGGGGCCGCTGGTCGGCAAGCTCGCCTTCGCGCTCGACAAGCTCGCGCGGTCGCTCGAGGCCTTCTGGCTCGACCTGCAGGCCGAGCTGGGCCGCGTGACCGTCGTGGTGCAGACCGAGTTCGGGCGCCGCGTCGCGGAGAACGCGAGCCTCGGCACCGACCACGGCCACGGCGGCCTGATGATGATCCTGGGCGGCCACGTCCTCGGCGGCCGCGTCGTGACCGACTGGCCGGGCCTCGCGCCGGCCTCCCAGGACGACGGGGACCTGGCCATCACGATCGACTACCGCGACGTGCTGCTCGAGGTGCTGCAGAAGCGCCTGGGCGGGGCCGACGCGGCGGCGGTCTTCCCGGGCCACGCGCCGACCGACCACGGGCTGCTGGTCTAGCCCCGCGGGACGACCCGCGGGACGATTCGGAGGGCGGCGGTCGTCGGAGGGGTCGTGAGGGACCCCTCCGGCGGACCGGCGATTCCCGGGATCCGGGCTTCAGCGCCCGCCGGGGGGCGCGCGTACCCCCCGCGAGCGATGGAATCCGCCCCGGAACCCCCGCCCGGGCTGATCGCGGCCGTGCGGGCCGGTGAGGCCGAGGCGCTCGACCGCTGGTACCGCGGGGAGCACCCGCGGGTCTGGAAGCTCTGCCTGGGCTTCCTGGCCGACCGGGCCGAGGCGGACGACGTCGCCCAGGAAGCCATGCTGCACCTGTTCGACCGCCTCGACGACTGGGACCCGGGCCGCCCCTGGAGCGCCTGGCGAAACACGGTCGTCCTGAACCTCTGCCGCGACCGCGTGCGCCGGCGCGCGGCCCGGCGGCGGGCGGAGGACCGCGCGGCCGAGGCGGGCTTCCCCGACCGGCTGCCCGACCCCGCGCGCGCCGCGGAGGGCGGTGAGGTCGCCGAGGTGCTGCGCGCGGCGCTGGCGGAGCTGACGCCGCGCGAGCGCGAGGCGTTCGTGCTGCGCGAGCTCGAGGGCCTCGCCACCGGCGAGGTCGCCGCGCAGCTCGGGGTGGGCGAGAGCACGGTGCGCTCGCTCCTGACCCTGGCGCGCCGGCGGCTGCGCGGCCTGCTCGCGCCGCGCCTGGGGATCGCGGAGGGCGGCGATGCCTGAGCGCGACCCCCTCGACGAGCTGCGCCGCGCCTGGCGCGACGCGCGCCCGCCGGCGCCCGACGCCGGCGCCGAGGACGCGGGCTCCGACGCGGCGACCCGGGAGGCCTGGGCCGTCGCCGAGGCGGTCTGCACCCTCGACCTGCCGACGAGCTGGATCGACGCGATGCCGAACCTGCGGCTCGTCCAGGCCTACAGCGCGGGCCTCGAGCAGTTCCCCCTCGCCGCGCTCGCGGAGCGGGGGATCCGCCTCATGAACGCGGCGGGGGCGGGAGCGCCGGCGATCGCCG
>JAUIDW010000508.1 GCA_030428395.1 bacterium
CAGCGGCCAGCGCGAGCTGAACATGTTCGGCCGCCACCAGTGGGAGTTCGCCGCGCCGCCGCTCCTGGTCGAGGGGGACCGCGTCGTCGCGCTGACCGGCCTGGGCGCCGTCGCCGCCCTGGACCTGTACACGGGCGACCTGCTGTGGGAGACGCTCTACGAGCAGATCGCGCTGCCCCAGGTCCGCCAGTTCGAGGCGCACCGCCGCAAGCGCAACTGGCGCAACGCGCCGCCGGTCGCGGTCGACGGCGTCGTCGTCGCCACGCCGGTCGACAGCGAGGACATGATCGCGCTGGACCTGGACACCGGCGCCACGCTCTGGTCGGTGCGCCACGACGCCCTGATGCGCAGCCGCTCGCGCGAGCAGCTGACCCTGATCGGCGCCGACTCGACGTCGGTGTACCTCGCCGGCCGCCAGATCATCGCCTGCCGCCAGCCCGCGGGCCTGGGCTCGCGCCGCCCGCCCGACACGAAGGACGAGAGCCGCGTGCTCTACCAGGCCGGCGAGATGAACTACGGCGCCCTGCCGCGCCCGACCCTGACCGCCGACCACGTGGTCGTCCCCACGCGCCAGCGGCGGGTCGTGCTCGACCGCCGCGACCTGGGGTACGAGGACCCGCGGCTCTCCATGGCCTGGCGCGACGGCCAGATGGCCGGCAACGTCCTGATCGACGCCGCGGCGCAGTTCTGCCTGACCGGCAGCTACGCGACGGGCACGTTCGACTGGGACGACCTCGAGCAGCGGCTCGAGGCCGAGCTCGCGCGCGACCCCGACGACGCCGACGCCATCTCCAACTACGCCTCGTTCCTCGCCAACCGCGGCTCCGAGCGCCTGCGCGCCCGCAGCGTGGACGAGGCGCTGCGCACCCTCGGGCGCGCGCGCGAGCTGCTCGAGCCCCTGCTCGAGGAGGGCGACGGCACGCGCGGCCCGCCGCCGCCGAACGCCGCCGAGCGCCTGCACCACGTCCTGCGCCTCGAGGCCGAGGCCTTCGTGCAGTCGGTCGAGATCGGCCGCGCGCTCGAGCGCCTGCGCCGCGCGCGGGGGCTGGCGCCGGACCGCTTCGCGCTGCGCGACACGCTGCTGCTCGAGATCGAGCTGCTGGAGCAGCGCACCGACACCGCCGGGTGGCTCGAGGCCCTCGCCGCGCTCGAGGAGAGCTGTGGCGACATGCTGCTGCGCGTCCCCCGCGAGCCGCGCTCCGCCGACCCGTCCGCGGAGCTCGACGAGGCGGCCGACGCGGAGGTGCTCCCCACCATGCCCGTCGGCCTGTGGGTCCTGCTCGAGCGCCAGGAGTTCTTCCGCACCGAGCACCGCCGGGGCGAGGAGCTGGAGGCGCTGCACGCGATCCTGGCGGTCTACGGCGAGCAGGACCTCGGCCCGCGCGGGAACGTCGCCGACCGCATCGGCGCGCTGATCCGCGGCGGCGCCACGGGCGAGTACGCCCCCTTCGAGCAGCGCGCCCGGCGGCTGCTCGACGCGGCGCTCGAGTCCGGCGACCTGGAGCAGCTCGCGCGGATCCCGGCGCTGTACCCGCACTCGGAGAGCGCCCGCCGCGCCAGCGACGCGCTGGTCGCCTTCGCGTTCGAGCGCGGCGACGTGGCCACGCTGGCCGAGGTGGTGCGCCGCGAGCTGCCCTCGGTCTGGCACCCCCGCGACGCGACGCCGCGCCAGGTCGAACTGCTGCTGCGGCTCGGCGCCGTGCTCGAGGACGCCGGGAACCCGACCTACGCCGCGGGCCTGCTGCGCTCGCTGTCGACCTACCACCCGACCGCGCGCTCGCCGCTCGAGCGCCACGCCGGCCTCGCCCTGGCCGAGCTCGAGGCGCGCCTGCCCGCCGCGCCCGCGGTCCCCGACGTGGCCGCGGAGTTCGACGAGACCGCGCGCCTGGTGGCGAGCCGCGCCGAGCGCTTCGCGTACCTCGGGGTCGCCGCCGACGCCGCCGGCGCGCCGCTGCTGCTGCACGCGAGCGCCAAGGGCTTCGCCGCGTTCGAGCCCGCCGGCGCGGTCGCGTGGGAGCACGAGGCCGCCTTCGAGCTGGGCGCGCAGATCTGGGAAGGACGCCACCACCTCGAGCCCGGGCGGCTGACCGCGCTCGTCCGCACGGACCTGCTGGTCGGCCTGGACACCGCCGACGGGCGCGAGCTCTGGCAGTGGCAGCCCCCCGTGGGCCGCATCACCCACGTCGGCGGCAGCGGCGGGCTCGCCGTCGTGTTCGTGGACCGGCGCGAGGAGGGCCCGCGCCTGCACGGGCTCGACACGGCCACCGGCACCGTCCTGTGGGAGCGCACCGTG